>JAJDZJ010000217.1 GCA_022824685.1 Caldilineaceae bacterium | reverse complement strand
ATCTCGCCGACTGAGGGCCTGATCCGCGGCGTCTTCCCGTCGATATTCAGTAAGCGCAGGGTGATTTCCACTTATTCTCGCTTTCTTCTGGCCACAATTTCAACTGAATCGGCCTACAGATTTAGATGCGATTGCCCTGTCTTTCTCCTTCGGTTACTGGCAATGTATGAACTACGACTAGAGAACTGGTCCTAATTTTCCTATCGTTTGCAAACGGAACTCGCTTTTGAAAGATTCAACACGAGTCTCTGACAATGAGTTTTCAAAGAATGATCTGGCAGTCGTAAAATCAATCTTTGGTGTCGTAGGCTTTCCCTTGCTTTTCTTTCATCCCCTATTTAATTGAACATACAGGCATTCCCTAATCGACGTCAGAATTGAGACGATCTTGATCCCAATTGGACACTGATGGCGATCAACATAGATCGAGCTTACTCCCATTGTCAAAGGGCAGATTCAGTTGTTTTCTCCTATCTCCTCCTGACTGGCACCCGTCAGGTCACGGCTGGCCGCTCTCAACGGCAAGCCAGTCGATCTCCAGCCATTGGGCCTCTTCCTTCTCCACCAGTCCCCAGCGAAAGTGACCCCAGGGGGCGACCTGCAGAAACTGGTTGTCCAGCCAGAGCACGAGGCCGAGCGGCCCTGAAGGCGCGTAGGGCAGTTGCAGGATGGGTCGGCCGTCGAGCAAGAAGCGGGCGCGGTCGGGCTGCCAGTCGAGCGAGTAGATGTGCCAGTCCTGCATGGCGGCGGGGATGGCCTGTTCGCCGATTCCGGCTGCCTTTTGAAATGACGGCCACAGGCGGCGATAGAGTCGAGGCACGCGCATCAGCGGCGCGGAAAGAGCGAGGCGCGGCGTTTGCCTGAGAAAACGGGGGTTGCGGGCGTCGGCAGCGGAGGCCTTCCAGCCCCAGCCGGGTTGGTCCAGCGCGAGGCGCATATCGGAGCGCGGGCCGGCATAGAAGAACCAGAGGGCCTGGGGCAGGGCGAGCCTGCGCAGGCCGGTCATGCGCAGAGGATCGTTCCAGAATCCAAATCCTGCTGTGCCGGTCAGCTGGCCGCGGCGATGGGAGAAGCGCGCGCGGACCGAGAGGCGCAAGGGTGGGCGCCAGGGAAGCGCGGCGCGGCTGAGTCCCCGGTAGTCGTCGAGCTGCGCGTTGGTGTATACGCGGCGGACAGCGCTGCGGTTGAGGAGGCGAATGCCGGAGGCGCTGGCCTGGATGGCGCCATTTCCGGGGGTTGACGGGATCCAGTCGGGGGAGAGGCCGTTGGCGAAGCGAGTGTAGCGGCTGGGCGGACTCATGAGGCCGCCCTCTTCTCGGCGACGATGATCAGCGGCCTGACCGTGCGACTGCCAACAAGGTGGTCTTCCCGGGAAAGGCCGGCCCCCCTGACGCTTGCCGCCAGTTTTTGCTTTGTCTGCGGCGAGGAAGGGAAGACGACTTTGAACAGCAGGGCCCAGAGGGGATTGGACCCGGCCAGGGCCGCTTCGACGATGACGATGCGGCCGCCCCGGCGCAAGCAGCGGGCGAATTCCCGGTGGGTAGCCGGGTCGAGAATATAGGTTGCTGGGAATGCGCAGAGGATGGTATCGAACGCGCGGTCGGCGAAAGGCAGGTTCTGCGCTATCCCCTGAACGCGAGGGACGCTTGCGGGGCAGTGGCGGAGCTTTGCCGCCGCGATACGGTGCATCGCGGGGGAGGGTTCGAGGCCGACAACGCGGTGCTGCCGGCCCTGCAGTTGGGCCAGCAACGCGCCGGTTCCGAAGCCGACTTCGAGGACGTCCTTGCCGCGAACGAATGGGAGGGCCGCCTCGCGCCAGCCGTGCCAGCGGCCGAGGCTGACCCCCCAACTGACGGCGTCATAGGCCCAGGCCAGCTCGTTGTAGAGAAGCCGGTAGAGAAACTGGTAGATTGAGCGCATCGGGCCGAGGTGGTCGGCGGCGCTGGAGGATGCCGCGCCGCGTCCAGGCCGGGTCAGGCGAAGAGCGGCGTCATGCGCTGTTCCGCCACCATCGCGGCCATCTCCTCGTCGCTGGGGCCGTTGCCGTCAAAGCGGCTGGCCGCGTCGAGGATCTTTGGCAGAAGGTTGAGGTCGCCTGCCGTGTTCAGGAACAGATCGCCCTGGGCCAGGATCCAGTGGACGGCGCGGTCGACATCGGCCTGATTTTCGAGAGGCTGGTACCAGGTTGACCGGCTTTTGGGCGTTGTGCCCCAGGGGCCGCGCAGGAGCGACTTGATGGCCTGGACGGCGATGCCCCGTTCGCGGGCAAGGCCTACGACGCGGTCAAAGTCGGCGGCATACTGGGGATTCTGCTTCATCTGAATGTTCCAGGGGAGCAGGATGGAATCGAAATCGAAGGCTTGCAGGCTCCGGTGGTGGAAGGCTGCGATTTTGAGGCCGTGGCCGGTCACGCCGATGTATTTGACCAGACCCTGGTCGCGGGCTTCCTTGGCCGCTTCCAGCGCGCCGTTTTCGCCCATGACGGTGTCCCAGTCGTCGGGATGGCCGAGGTTGTGAAACTGGATGAGGTCGATCTGGTCCACGCGCATCCGTTCGAGGGAGCGGCGGATCTGCGCTTTGGCCGTGGCGTAATCGCGTTCGTTCGTCTTTGTGGCGAGGAAGAAGCGATCGCGGTATTTCTGGAGACTGGGCCCGAGCAGGAGCTCGGCACCGCCGTAGCTGGCCGCGGTATCGATGTGGTTGACGCCGTAGTCGAGAAGCAGGTCGACGGTGCGGTCGGCATCGGCCTGGCTGACGCTTCCCAGCGCGGCGGCGCCGAAGAGCGTGACGGCGCTGTTGTGGCCGGTGCGGCCGAATAAACGTTGCGGAATCATCGGTGGTTCTCCTTGTGGTCGTAAGAGATGGTGTTAAGTGGCGGGTCTTCTTCTCGAAGCCGGCGGCGGACGAAAGAAATGGCGCGTCGAAAATCGTCATGCCAGCCGGGGCCAGGCGACTCATTCAGATCGTGCCAGAAGAAGTCGAACAGGTGTCCTCCGCCATCCTGGGTATAGAAGGTCCAGCTGTTGGGCAACTGGCTTGGAACGCGGCACAGGTAGAAGTGCCAGTGCTGTCTGATGCGCCTGAACGGCAGTTGGCCGAGGGGTTTGACGACGGCAGCGTTCCCGATTCCCGACTCCTCTGCAAGTTCGCGCAGCGCGGCTTCTTCGCCGCTTTCGCCGTCTTCCCACGTCCCCTTAACCAATTGGGCGCCGGCTCGCGGGTGGCGGAATGCCAGGATTTCCAGCGCGTCCGCGCGGCGCAGGACGATGGGCGCGACTTTGCGCACAAAACTCTCCATTCTAAGCACTCTCGCCACCGGGTTCCAGCCTGTCCTGATCCGGGAACTGGTTGACCAGAGGGGAGGCGGCGGCCAGGGCGGCGGCGTAGACAGACTGCAATGGCGTGCCGGAGGCATCGGCCAGGGCCTGGCAATCATCGAACTCGGGTTTGGCGCCGACGACGGCGCCTTCGACACGCTTTACTTTGACGCGAACCGGTCCGAAGGGGGTGGCGACCGTTTCCACATGGCGTTCGGCGACGCGCCGGCGGACCGGATAGACGCGAACGCCGAGGGTGGTTGTTTCGCGCAGCAGAAGCGCGGACAGCCTGGCTTCATCGGCAGGCTGCGCGAGGACGCGAAGCAGAGTGCCGGGCCGGGCCTTTTTCATGGCGATGGCGGTGGTCCAGACATCAAGCGCGCCGGCTTCAAAGAGGTTTCGTTGCGCCGGGCCGTAGAGCTCCGGATTCATGTCGTCGATATTGGTTTCGATCACCACCAGAGATTCCAGGGGCTCGCCGGTTGGCGGTCTCGCCTCTTCGGCGGCCTTCTCGCCAAGCCAGAGGCGGGCCACATTGGGCCAGTCGAACTCCTTTTGTCCGGCGCCGTAGCCGATCCTTGTCAGGCGCATCTCCGGTTGGCGGAACTGGGCCAGCTCGGCGAGCAGCGCGGCGCCGGTTGGGGTTACCAGCTCCCCGGGGCCAGGGGCGGGCACGGTGGGCGCGCCGACCTCGGCCAGCAGTTCAAGGGTTGCGGGGGCTGGGAGGGGAATGCGCCCGTGCATCGAGCTTGCCCAGCCGGGGCCGAGGGGCAGGGCGGACGCGTAGAGTGTCTCGATTGAAAGTTCGTGCAGTCCCGCGCAGACGCCGACGATGTCGATGATGGCGTCGAGTCCGCCAACCTCGTGGAAGTGGACGTCCTGGAGCGCCGCGCCGTGAATGCGGGCTTCGACCGCGGCGAGACGCGTAAAGACGGCGGTTGCGCGGCGCTTGATCTGCGCGGGCAGGTGGGCGGCCTGGATGACGGCTTCAACGTCGGCCAGGTGGCGTTCGGTGGTCTGTTCGCTAACCTCGATGTGGATACGTGTGGCGCGGATGCCGCCCTGCATTGCCGGTTGGGCGTGGACGCGCCAGGAGCCTTGCGGGAGGTTCAGTCTTTCGACTGCGCTTTGCAGGGCGGATAGCGGCCAGCCGGCGTCGACCAGGCAGCCGAGAAAGATGTCACCCGAGATGCCGGATGGTGTGTCCAGGTAGGCGAGGGGCATGGCGGCAGCAGGTCGCGAGCGTCGAATTTCGGCGCTTATTGGCCGAAAGACATCAGGTCTTCGACCGGGACGAGAGCGGGTTCGGCGCTGCCGTTGGCGGAAGCATTCAGGCCGCCGCTGCGGAACCCCGCCAGGTCGAGAGTGACGAATCTGTAGCCGGCGGCCTTGATGCCGGCGACGATTTGGTCGTGGTGGGCGATAATCGAGGGGAACTCTTCGGGGGGCAGCTCGAGGCGGGCGATCTCGCCGTGGTGGCGGACTCGAAACTGGCGCACGCCCAGGGCGACGAGAACGTCCTCGGCGGACTCAATCTGGCGAAGGAGCTGGGGGTCGATGGGCGTGCCATGGGGGACGCGCGAGGAGAGACAGGCCATGGCAGGCTTGTCCCAGACCGGAAGGCCCAGGTGTCTGGCGATGGCGCGCACCTCCGGCTTGGTGATGCCGGCTTCGAGCAGCGGGGAGCGCACGCCGCGTTCGCGGGCCGCTTGAACGCCGGGCCGGTCATCGCCCAGGTCGCTGGCGTTGGTTCCGTCGCAGACGATGCCCCAGTTCTCCTGCCGCAGGATGTCGTGCAGACGGTTATGGAGCTCCGACTTGCAGAAGTAGCAGCGGTTGTTGGGGTTGGCGGCGTAGTTGGGGTCGAGATACTCTTCGGTTTCGACCAGGCGAAAGGGCACACCGATCTGTTCGGCAAGGGCGACGGCGTCGCGCATTTCACGCGCGGGATAGCTGGGAGAAACGCCGATGCAGGCCAGGGCTCCCGGCCCGGCCCCGGCGGAGGCGGACCTGCCGCCCAACTCCTGGTAGGCGACGGCCATTACGACGGCGCTATCGACGCCGCCGGAGTAGGCGACGATGGCAGAGCCGAAGGCGCGCAGGGACGCGCGCATGGCGTCAAGTTTGGCAGCCGTCGGCGCGGCGAGGATTGAAGTTGGCGCGTGTGATTTTGTCTGATTCATGGTCTAGACTCTATGCCCGGTTGTGAGCCGCCTGCCGGTTGCGATTGGCGCTTTGGCGGTGAGGAGCCGTTGCTGGAGGCGGGCGCGCCGCCTCCGATTTTGCTGTTGATCAGCGCTGCCAGGTGCGCCGCGCCGAAGCCGTTGTCGATGTTGACGACGGCCAGGCCGGAGGCGCAGCTGTTGAGCATGGAAAGCAGCGCGGCGACACCGCCGAAACTGGCTCCGTAGCCGACGCTTGTCGGCACGGCGATGACCGGTGCGTCGGTCAGGCCGCCAACAACGGAAGCGAGGGCGCCTTCCATCCCGGCGATGACGATGACCGCGTTGGCCTGCTGCAGCGATGGGATGTGAGGAATGAGACGGTGGAGGCCCGCGACGCCCACGTCGGTAATTCTGGTCGCTTCATGCCCCATCAGGCGCAGGGTCAGGTCTGCCTCTTCCATGACGGGCAGGTCGCTTGTCCCGGCGCAGACGACGACCACGCCTTGTTTCAGTTCGGAATCCGGTTCGCGATCGAGCCAGAGGCAGCGAGCCCGCTCGTGCCACGCCAGGCCGGGCACGCGTTGTGAGGCTGATCTGAACTGCGCCTCGGTTGCCCGCGTCCCAAGAAGACGCGTGGACCGGGCTGCCAGCCGCTCTGCGATGAGGGCCACCTGCTCGGCCGTCTTGCCCTCACAGTAGATGACTTCGGGGAAGCCGGTCCGCAGCGGCCGGTGATGGTCGAGCGTAGCGACGTCCTCAAGCGTCTCGAACGGCAGGGCTCGCAACTGTCCCAAGGCGTCGTCGACGGACAGCGTTCCGCCGGCGACTTGGGACAGGAGGACAACCAACTGGGTTTCATTCATCAGGCAGAAGGCCGGTCAAAGGAAGGCAGAGATCCGATGAACTGGTTGAGATTGCATCATGCATGTCGAAATGCGTTGCGCCTGCGGGAGCCGCGACAAGGGCCGCTCCCCAGGCCGGGCCGCCCGCGGAAGGTGCCGACCGATCAGACGAAGGCGCGATGTTGACTGGGACCAAAGTCGGCCTCGTAGAAGGGGCTGACCATGCGGCCGGGCGGAACCAACTCGTCGACGCGCCGGCGGTCGCCCGCGGTGATGGTCACGTCGAGCGCGCCGAGATTGTCATCCAGCTGCTCCATGGTGCGAGGGCCGAGAATCGGGCTGGTTATGCCGGGCTGGTGGGCGCACCAGGCAAGGGCGAACTGGGACATCGTACAGCCCTTGGCCTCCGCCAGAGGGAGCAGGCCCTCGGTGACGTCGTAGACACGACTGTTCAGACGGCCGGTGTCGTCGGCGGCGTTGGCGTATCGGGCTCCTTCCGGCGCCGACTCCTCGCGGGTGTATTTGCCGGTCAGGAGGCCTCCGGCAAGCGGGCTCCAGGGGATCAGGCCAATGCCGTAGGTCAACGCCATGGGGACGAGCTCGCGTTCGATGCGCCGGTCCAGGATATGGTAGGGAGGCTGTTCGGAGACGAAGCGGTTGAGGCCCAGTTCTTTGGCCGCCCACAACGATTCGACAACCTGCCACGCGGCGAATGTGCTGGAACCGAGGTAGCGGACTTTGCCGGCGCGCACAAGGTCGTCCATGGCGCGAAGCGTCTCGTCGATCGCGATTCCAGGGCGGGGCCGGTGAACCTGGTAGATATCGATGTAGTCGGTCTGCAGACGTTTGAGGCTGGCTTCACACTGTTCGATGATGTGGCGGCGGCTGCTGCCGGCCGCGTTGGGGTCATCGTCGTCCATTCTGCCATGGAACTTGGTGGCCAGGACGATGCGGTTGCGGCTGCCGTTGCGTTTGAGCGCTTCGCCGGTGATTTCTTCGCTACGGCCGCGGCCGTAGACGTTTGCCGTGTCAAGGAAGTTGATGCCTTTCTCGAGGGATCTGTCCACGATGGCGTAGGACTCTTCCGGGGGAGTGCGCTCCCCGAAATTCCAACAGCCGAGGCATAGGGGGCTGACCTTCATTCCAGTTCTGCCGAAGTCTCGGTACTCCATTCAGGAATCCTTTACGGTGTGGGGAACACGTTCAGGGCAATTGCTCATTTTGGGGCAGGCGCCGAAGTCAGACTAGGCGGCGACGCGATGGAGGTTGGGGCCGAAGTCGGCCTCGTAGAAGGGGCTGACCATCCTGCCCGGAGGGACCAGCTCGTCGATTCGCTGCCGGTCTGCCGCGGTGATATCAACTTCGAGAGCGCCAAGGTTGTCGACCAACTGCTCCATCGTGCGGGGCCCAATGATAGGACTGGTGACTCCGGGCTGCTGGGCGCACCAGGCCAGGGCAAGCTGGGACATCGTACAGTCTTTGCCCTGTGCCAGCGGGAGCAGCCTTTCGGTTACGTCAAAGACGGAATCAGTGTAACGGCGGCTGAGGCGCGCTTCATTGGCCGCGTTGGCGTAGCGCGCCCCTTCCGGAGACCGGTTGTCACGGGTGTACTTGCCTGTCAGGAGACCACCGGCCAGCGGGCTCCAAGGGATCAGGCCGATGCCGAAGGTCTGCGCCATGGGGATCAGCTCGCGTTCGATGCGCCGATCGAGAATGTTGTAAGGCGGCTGTTCGGAAACGAAACGATTCAAGCCCAGCTCTTTGGCCGCCCACAGCGACTCCACAACCTGCCAGGCCGCGAATGTGCTGCTGCCGAGATAACGGACCTTGCCGGCGCGGACGAGGTCGTCGAGGGCGCGCAGCGTCTCGTCGATGGCGATTTCGGGGCGGGGCCGATGAATCTGATAGATATCGATGTAATCGGTCTGCAGGCGTTTCAGGCTGGCTTCGCACTGTTCTATGATGTGGCGGCGGCTGCTGCCGGCGGCGTTGGGATCGTCGTCGTCCATTCTGCCGTGGACCTTCGTTGCCAGAACGACACGGTTGCGGCTGCCATTCCGCTTCAGGGCTTCGCCGGTTATCTCCTCGCTGCGGCCGCGACTGTAGACGTTGGCGGTATCGAGGAAGTTAAGGCCTGCGTCGAGCGCTTTATCTATGATTTCGTATGAGTCCTCCGGCGTGGTGCGCCTGCCGAAGTTCATGCAACCGAGGCAAAGAGGGCTCACCTTCATCCCAGTTCGCCCGTAATCACGATACTCCATATGATGGTACCTTTCTGGTGGGGGAGAGTGTTTTCCATGCGCCGGCCGAAGTTGACCGGCGGGATTCGAATTGGTCTACAGTGTACAAGCGTTTTGATGCGTTGTAAAATCTTTCGCAGACGCCGGTTGGCCTGGTGGCCCAGCCGCGGCGCGTTGACGGGACGTTCTGAAGGGCGGTTGGGACGCCCGGCGCGAACGGTTCATGGCAGGGGTTGCGCGCTTCAGAGGGGGGCTGGCAAACTGAGTAAGAGGCCTGGACCGGGTTGGGCTGCGAACGTGCGAGAAGATGGAGGACCATGACCCAAACATACACGGAAGAGGATCTGCGGCACATTCTGCTCCGTATCGACGGCAGGGGATACAAGGCATATAAGGACATTGCCGGCGCATACCGCTTTCCGGACTTCGATCTTGCCGTCGATTCGGTGCAGTCGGACCCGTTTGCCGCGCCGAGCCGTTTGCGGGCGGTGATCCCGCCGGAGGTTGCTGGCCTGCCTGGGCGGCTCTATGCCAGCGAGAGCCGGGCGATTGGCGTCGGCTGTTTCCTGGCGAGAGCTTTTGCCAGCCAAGCGGGAAGGTTGTCTGGGCGGCGCGGCAGCGGTCGGAGCGGCGAGATTAGGATCACCGCGCCGGGCCAGCAGGTAATGGCGAATACGGCTGTGCAGGTACACGGCGACGGCACGGTTGAGGCGCGATTTACGGTTGGATTGCCGGCGCGGGGCAGGCGCGTGCTGGGCAGGCAGGCCTGCGAGCTGCTGCTGGAGGACCTGCCCGACATCGTGGAGGACAGCCTTTACGCCAGCGGCCATGATGCGGAGGAACTGTGGCGGCACGCGGCGGTGAACGAGGACGCCGACGCGCTGCGAGGGATGCTAGCCGCGCGCGGCCTCATTGCGTTTGTCGCGGACGGCGCCATGCTGCCCAGAACGAGCGGCGTGGACGACCGGCCGCTGCATTCGGATACAGTAGTTCCCTTTGCCGCGCCGGAAAGCCTGCGCGCCGCGTTTACGCTGCCCCATGCGGGTACCGTCCACGGGATGGGGATTCCTGCGGGGGTGACGCTGATTGTCGGCGGCGGCTATCATGGCAAGTCGACGCTGTTGCGGGCGATCGAGAAGGGCGTCTACAACCACAGGCCGGACGACGGGCGCGAGCTGGTGGTCAGCGCAGCGGACCTGGTCAAGATAAGGGCCGAGGACGGACGCGCGGTCAGCGGCGTGAATATCTCCCCCTTCATCGGGGACTTGCCGCTTGGACAGTCGACCCGCCGCTTCTCCAGCGCCAATGCCAGCGGGTCCACGAGCCAGGCGGCGGCCATCGTGGAGGCGATGGAGTCGGGGGCTTCCGGTCTGCTGATCGACGAGGACACGGCGGCCACGAATTTTCTGATCCGGGACGCACGCATGCAGGCGCTGGTGCCGAAGGACAGGGAGCCGATCACGCCCTATATTGACCGGGTCAGGCAGATGCACGAGCAGTATGGCGTCAGCACGGTCCTTGTCGTGGGGGGCAGCGGCGACTACCTGGATGTTGCCGACACGGTGGTTGCGATGGATACGTTTCGACCGCGGGACGTGACTGAGCGGGCGCGCGCTGTGGCGGCAGCCCAGCCAACCGGCCGCGTCCGGGAGGAAGGGGCTGCGTTCAGTGTTGATTTTGAACGGTTGCCCCGTCGGGGCAGCGTCAATCCGGCAAAGGGCCGGCGCGAATCCAGCATCCGGACCCGGGATGTCGAGACGCTGCGGTTCGGGGTGGAGACGCTGGATTTGTCAGCCGTGGAACAGCTCGTCCACCGGGCGCAGAAGCGGGCGATCGGGGCCGCGCTGGACTATGCCCGCCGCCGCTATATTGACGGGAAGCGCACAGTGACGGAGATATTGGACCTGGTCATGGCCGATCTCGAGGGGGAAGGGCTGGACCTGTTGGAACGGCGGCTCACCGGGGAGTTCGCGCTTTTTCGGCGCCATGAACTGGCGGGGGCCTTGAACCGTCTGCGCTCACTTAGAACGTAAGGACAGCAAACGATGACACAAAAGCAACCTGAATCGAGCAGCGGGCTCGGCAGCGAACATGCTGAGAAGCTGCGGAGGAGCTATCTCAATTTCCGATGGCCGCTCTTTCTTTTGAATCCGGACGAGTATACGCGGCCCTGCCTGGAAAACGGCTGGTCGCCCATTGCGGCCGCGGCCCATATCGCCTATTGGGACAGGCATCAGCTGCAGCGGATGCAGGCGGCGGTCAACCCCGAACTGGGGGAGCCGGCTCCCGTACCGGTGGAGACAAATGATGAAAGGGCGGCCAGTGAGAGCCGCGGCTGGGAGGCTGTGCTGGCAGAGGCCGACGAGGCGCGCGAAGCGCTGATCCTTTTTGCGCTGTCACTCAGCGATGAGCAGATTGAAGCTGAGTATGTTGACCGCGGGAAAAGCAGCCAGATTGTGAAGCAGTTGTTGGAGAGAATGCCCCAACATGTGGACGAGCATGCGATAGAAGTGCATCAGTACTGTTTTGCGCTTGAACGCTGGGGCCGGGAGCGACTCATCGAGTTCTACAGGCGCCACTTCAACAGTCTGTTGGATGCCACAACAGGCCTTACGGAGGAGAGTTGCATTACAGTACCGGTTTGCGGGCGTTGGACGGTCCGCGACCTGCTTTGCCACATCCTGGCGTGGGATCAGTTTATTCTTGAGCTGATCAAACGCTGGCCGGACGCTTCAATGCCGGAGCTGCGCGCAAACGTCTCCGGCAACGGGGACGTTGACGGCGAAGACGACTTCTCCCAGTGGATGGGCGAGGACGTTGACAGTGTCAACGCACGGCTGCAAGGGAGCAGGGCCGAATTGACGATGATCGAAGTGTTGGACGGGCTGGCAACCTGCCACAGGCGTATCATCAGCCGTTGCCGGAAGCTCAGTGATGAAGAGCTGGGCACGGAGGTCGAGTACGACCGGGGGGAGAGCGGAAACGTCGTCAATTTGCTGGTTTCGATGTCGGCGCACACAGCGGATCACGCGGCGGAGATCTATGCGGCGCGTGCGGCGGGGAAGCTGGTTCCCCTCCGGCTGGAACGCTAACCGGAGTGGGCGTAACGCCGGCTGGACTCCTGGTTGCTGAGATGCGAAATATCGGAGCGCTGGACGACGCGCCAGCTCTCTCCGCTTCTCTGCAGTGTGAAAACGCAGCAGAGGGGTACGAAGATACGCTCGGTCAGGCCCGTCAGGCCGCGGACGATGCCGACGACGGGCGCGCCGTGGGTGACCATGAGCAGGTTCTTGTCGGGATAGCGTTGGGTCAACGCGCGGGCGGTTGCTGCCGCGCGTTCGTGCCCTTGTTCTGAACTTTCCGGGTAGGAGAGCGCGCCCACTGCATCGTAGTGGGTATCGACGCGGGGAAAGCGCTGCCGGCGCTCCTCTTCTGGCATGAGGGCCGGGTCGCATTTGGCATCGGGCAGGATTTCGCCGATGCCCGGCTCCGGGCAGACGGGCAGGTCCAGCGCATCGGCGATGTGTGAGGCGGTCTGGATGGTGCGCAGAAAGGGAGAGGCAAAGATGTTGTGGACCGGTTCATCTTGCAAGCTCAGGCCGACCTCCCGGGCCTGCGTTTCGCCGTCCAAGGAGAGGGCTGGGTCGTAGGGGCGCTGCGCGGTTCTGGCCCAGCCGGGATTCTGGAAGTCTTCTCGATTTCCATGCCTGACTATCCAAATTCGCTGGCTCACAGATCGTCTCCTCTGGTGGCGTCATCCTCATGGCAGGCCGGCGGCGTCCGGACGGCAAAACTGCCAGTCGGCGCCTGGGCAGCGCAGAACGGCGCGCTGAGGGTAGTGTATCATAGCGAGATTGCCGGCAGTCAAAACTTTGGTGATGGGAACGGCGGAGGGGGTGTCTTCGTTCGCGATGGCGTACACATTTACTGACCATTTCCGTGCGGCGCGGCTGTGTTTGCGGGTCAACGCGGTGTTGATTGGGCTTGGTCTGGGGTTGTTGCTGCTTATCTATCCTCGGGACCTGTTCTTGACGGCCGGAATCACGCTCGGTTCGGCGTGGACGGCGCGCATTGGGGGCGGGGCGTTGATAGGCTTGGGGATCGGCCAGTTGGCGGCTTCGATGGAAGGAGAGCTGCGCCAGACCTCGTTGCTGGCAGCAATCGTCAGCAATGGGGCGATCACCATCAGTCTGTTGCTTTCCTATTTTGAAGGGGAGATGAAGGGTCTGCATCCCGTCGGCTCGGGGATCCTGGTCCTGATCTTTGTTATCTGCCTGCTGACAGTCGTACTGTCAGCCCCGCATATCCGGCAGAGGGCAACGCAGGTGTAGCAGAGGTCAGTGGTCAGTGGTCAGTGGTCAGTGGTCAGTGGTCAGTGGTCAGTGGTCAGTAACGGCAACGGTTTGAGGTGGGAGAACGCTTTTGCAGGTGAACCTATGGTTGGGGACGGACCGTGGCAAGGTGTGGCCGACCTGTGGGGAATACGCCGCGCTGGTTGCGAGGCCGGGTTTCAGGGGGGCGTTGCGGGACCCTTCCTCCTGCATAGGGGAAGCCGCCTGCGGATGACCGCCCAAAAAGGAAGACTAGCTGGGAGAGGGGAGAGGAGGCAGGAGTATCCTTTTTCGCCCCGTTCAGGATCGCGAGTCGGCGGTGGGTTAGCAGTTACAATGTTTTTTTGCGCTCATTTCTTGGTTGGCGGTAGTTTTTGTGCTAGGATGGATCGTCCTGTTTGTTCAAGGCGGATAGGTGTGGCTGCGAGGCGGACAATCGGTTTGGGAAGCTGCCTGAATGGGCGGTACGGAATACGCCCGGAGGGATAACTAGACGATGTGCTACGATGGACGCACCTACCAGATAACAATCGGGGCATGTAAGCGCGCTCTGCCGATATTTGAGGTAGCTCCGGGCGTGAAGATCGCGATCTTCAATATGCTGGGCGATACGGAGATCGTTCAGACGGCCGCGCAGATGCTGGCCGAGAGCGTGCCGGCGGAGGCCGAGGTGATCCTGGCGCCGGAGGTGAAGGCGGTGCCGCTGGGCCATGCCGTGTCGGTCGCGACCGGGCTGCCGCTCGTCGTGGTACGCAAGATACGGAAGCCGTATATGGTCGATTGCCTGGAGACGGAGGTGGTCAGCATCACGACGGGCCAGCCGCAGACATTATACATAGACGGCAAAGACCTGGCGCTGATCGAGAGTAAGCAGGCGCTCTTGATCGACGATGTCGTCAGCACGGGCAGTACTTTGAAGGGACTCCGGACGCTGGTTCGACTCGGCGGGGGGAGGATTGCCGGAGAGATGGCGGTCTTTACTGAGGGCGACCCGGAGGCGTGGCAAGAGATCACGGCGTTGGGTAACCTTCCTATCTTTACGGATTGAACCAGGCGGAGGGAGCGCCGTCACCGGACCAGGCGAATACCCATGGTTCTGACCGAACAGCTGTCGAGAGTTGAAGAGCGATTTGAGGAGTTGGACCAGTTGATGGCCGACCCGGACGTTGTGTCCGACTATGCACGCGTGCAGGAGCTGGCGCAGGAGCGCAGCAGTCTGGAGGCCCTGGTCAACGCCTACCGCCGCTACCAGGGGCTGCAGAGCCAGTTGGCGGACAACCGGGCCTTATTGGAGGAGAACGAGGATCCGGAGCTTTCTGAACTGGCCGAGATGGAGATCGCTGAACTTGAAACGGAGGCGGACGGCCTGGAGGATGAACTGCGGCGCATGCTCCTGCCCAAGGACCGGAATGACGACAAGAATGTAATCGTCGAGATTCGGGCCGGCGCGGGAGGCGATGAGGCCGGGATCTTCGCGGCGAATCTGTTGCGCATGTATACGCGCTGGGCCGACGACCACAAGTTCAAGGCCGAGTTGATGAGTGTGAGCGAAACCGGTGTTGGCGGAATCAAGGAGGCGATCCTGGAGGTTCGGGGCAAGGGCGCGTACAGCCGGATGAAGTATGAGTCGGGTGTACACCGGGTGCAGCGCGTGCCCACGACGGAAAGCCAGGGGCGGATCCATACCAGCACGGCAACGGTTGCGGTTTTGCCGGAGGCCGAGGACGTGGAGATCGAGATCAGCCCCAATGAGATGAAGGTCGATGTATTTCGCAGCAGCGGGCCCGGCGGGCAGAGCGTGAATACGACTGACTCGGCGGTGCGGCTGACTCATCTTCCAACCGGGATCGTGATCAGCTGCCAGGACGAGAAGAGCCAGCTCCAGAACCGGTTGAAGGCGGTCCGCATTTTGAAGACCAAGCTCTACGACATTGAGAGGCAAAAGCAGTTGGAGGATTTGGGCGCGGCGAGGCGCAGCCAGGTCGGGTCCGGCGATCGCAGCGAAAAGATCCGCACATACAATTTTCCACAGGGCCGCGTCACCGATCACCGGATCAACAAGACGCTCTTTCAGTTGGAGCAGGTTCTGGACGGCGATCTGGATGACTTTATCGAGGATTTGGCTGCGTTTGACCAGGCGCAGCAGTTGCATGCGATGGGCGAAGAAGCATAAAGCATGTTTGAATCAAAGAAGCGTTACCCGGAACAGACTGAGTTCGCGCAGGGCTCGAATTCAGAGCAGGAAAATGGACGGCTCGACCCTTCGGATGTCCGAGACAGGGCAGACGGCGAACGGGACGGCCGGTTGAACGGTGGGGCAGCCGGGCGAGGGGAACGGTCCGGTTTGCGGCACGACCCGTTTCATTGGAGTCTTACGAAGGGGACTCCTGTTGGCCGCGCGCTGGTCTCGGCGGCGCAGCGTCTAAGCGATTCGGGGAGCGAAACGGCGCGGCTGGATTCGCAGGTGCTCCTGGCGCATGTCTTGAGGAAGAATCGAAGCTGGCTCTTTGCGCATCACGAGCATGAACTCAGCGATGAGGACTGCCGCCGCTACGCGGACCTGATCACGCGGCGGAGGAGGCGGGAGCCGGTGGCGTATCTGCTGGGCCGCAAGGAGTTTTACGGACTGGAATTTGCCGTGGACCCGCGTGTGCTCATTCCGCGGCCTGAGACGGAGTTGCTGGTCGATCTTGCCCTGGCGCAGATCAGTGACCGACATGGCCGGCCCGTGGTAGTGGCAGACGTCGGCACCGGGAGCGGCGCGATTGCCATCACTGTGGCGGTACACGCGCCTGAGGCGAAGGTGTATGGAATCGACATCAGCCGCGACGCGCTGGTGGTGGCGGAGGAGAACAGGAGGCGTCTTGCGGCGGAAGGCGGCCCGCTGTTCCTGGAAGGGGATCTGTTGAGCCCTTTGCCGGAACCGGCTGACGTGATTGTGGCCAACCTTCCCTATATCGCCGACGAGGAGTATTCCGGGCTACAATCAGACGTTCGGGATTTCGAGCCCAGGGTGGCACTGCAGGCAGGCGCCGAGGGGTTGGATCTGATTGAGCGTTTGCTGGCGCAGCTGCCGTCCCGGTTGCAGCCAAGGGGCGCGGTGCTGCTTGAGATCTCGCCCCGGCAAGGGGAGGTTGTTCAGAAGATGGCGCAGCAGCTGAGTCCGAAGCCTTCCTACGTTGGGCTGCGGCGGGATTACAGCGGGCTCGTGAGGACGGTGACTTTGGAATTCTGAACCTGCGCGTCCGCTGAATCCACAGCAGTGGACTTCGCGGGCGAAGAACAATTGCCGCGATGACGGCGCTGTTCCCGTAGGCTGCAACACCCTGGATTCCTGTTCGGGGGTTCGTTTAACCGGGATCCGACCCCAAAGACAGGCTGAAACCCCATAATTCCCTGGAAAGCGAAAAGATGCAGAGCCGGATCGAGTTGGTCGTCCTGGACATGGACGGCACCATCTATGGCAGGAAGATTGCGGGCGGATTTTCGCCGCGCGTGCGGCGTGCGATCGCGGCTGTTCAGGAGGCGGGCACGCCGGTGACTGTAGCCACCGGACGGATCTTCGATTTTGTGCGTGCGGTTGCGCCGGACTTGGGCATTACTCTTCCTGTGATCACCGCGCAGGGGGCGGTAATCGGCGATCCGGTCTCAGGGGAGGTGTTGTACGAGGCGCTGATCGGGCGGGAGGCCGCGCTGCGAGTGGCATCCTGGGCGGACGGGGAGGCGCGTACGACCGTCTTCTATCTCAACAGGTCCGGGGCCCGGACGCGCCTGGTCCAGAACGCGCCGGGGGCAGGCAACGGCAGCAGCGGCTGGGAGGGCTGGGACAGCGCAGCCTATGACCACTGGTTCGGCAGCCCGAGGGAGATTTGCGAGAGCCTGGCGGAGGTTGTTTCCGAACCGGGGGCCCGCCCTCTGAAGTTCATCACGGTCAATGACCATACATTGGAACCGGACCAGACAGGCGCGCTCCAGCAGCGCTTTGGGGGCGGCGTGCATATGAGCCGGTCTCACCGGTATCTGGTCGAGGGGACGGCTCCGACGGCCAACAAGGGGCACGGTCTTTTGTGGTTGACTGAGAGGCTGGGCATCGATCCCGAACGCGTTCTGGCCATTGGGGACAACGAGAATGATCTTCCCATGTTGCGGGAAGCAGGGCTGGCGGTGTGCATGGGGCAGGCCGAGGCGGTTGTCCGCGCTGAGTCCGACTGGGTTGCGCCGACATTGGAGGAGGACGGCGCGGCGGTTGCGCTGGAGCGGTTCGTGCTGGCCTAGCCGCGGCCTTTGAAATAGAGCGAAGGATGTGCCGGCAAAGAGAGTTTCCTGGCGAAACTCGTAATTCCTTGTAATTTGGAAAATGCAGCGCGGCCTGTTATACTTTCTGCGCTTTTGCATCGTGAATGCAAACAGCGAAAATCCCCCGCGCGTTTCGATTGGCATAGATCAGGCAAGATTGGCGGGGCCACCGCCAGGACCTCCATAGTATCGACGAGCGGCCCGTGCGCGCTCGGCCAATTTCAGTCTTCAATCAGCGGCCTGCAGAAACGTCAGGGCCTCTCTCACTGCAGCCGCGAGCTGATTCACTGTAAGCAGTAGACAACCCTTATCCACTACGATCAAGGAGAATGCAGACCATGCAAGAGAAGCACAATGTAACCCGACGCCAGTTCTTGCGGATGACTTCTGCTGTAGGCGCAACCGCTTTCATCGCTGCGTGCGCGGCGCCGGCGGCGCCGGCTGCAGACAGCGGGGGAGACGGCGAGGCCATGGCGGAGACGGTTTCGCTGCGTTACCAGTCGCGTGAGCCGGAGCGGGCGGCAGGCATTGCCGAGCTGTGGAAAGAGTTTTATCCGCAGTTCCAGGAAGCCAATCCAAACGTTGAGGTTGAATTCCTGCCCGATCCGGGCGGCGCCAACCGGCGCGAGGGCGCTCTGAGCGCGATGGTTGCCGGCAATGCCCCCGATCTGACCGAGTGGTGCTGCTCCAGCTCCACCTTCTTCATGCAGAAGGGTGAGACCCTGAGCTTGCAGCCCTACATTGACCGGGATGCAGAGGAAGTCAACCTGGACGACTACTACGAAGCGCAGTTCGATCCGTGGACGTTGGACGGAGACATTCACCTGATGCCGCGATTCACCGGCACGCAGGTAATCTATTACAACAAGGACATGTTCGACGCCAAGGGCATTGAGTACCCGCCGCAGGAGTGGGGCGCCTGGAACTGGGAGGATTACACCAATCTCCTGCGCCAGTTTGCCGATGCCGACGGCCAGCCGCAGATCTGGGGCACGTCCAACTACGGTTTGAACGCCAACTGGCTGACCCAGTACTGGCTGCGCGGCTTTGGCGCCAACATGGTGGACCAGGAAGACAACACGCACTGCGGGTTGGACAGCCCGGAAGCGTACGAAGCGCTGCAATGGATGCGCGGCATCATTCACGATGAGCCGCTGTTCGCCTACGGCGCCGACATTGGCATGGGTGTGGTGGAGCTCTTCCTGGGCCAGCGCATTGCGCTGATGGAGATTGGCCCGTGGAATCTTGGCGTTCAGGCCGACGGCGCGACGTTCCGCTGGGACGTGGCCCCGATGCCGGACGGCCCCGCCGGCCATACGACGCACCAGTCGGTAGACGGTACGATGGTCTGGAAGGGCACGGTCCACCCGGATGAATCCTGGGAACTGATGAAATGGCTGACGAGCCCGCTGTACGGCCGGCTGTACATCACCTGGGCGCAGAAGCAGCCTTCACGCAAGAGCCTGCTGCCAGAGTATGCGAGCATCATGCGCGCGGCCAATGAGAAGTTTGAAGAGATCAACCTGGATGTGTTCACCAACTCGGTCGGCCAGGACATTGGCGGACCGGAGGAGATGTTTGCTGAGGACCTGATCTCGAAGAATCAGATCCTGTCGCCCGCCTTCGACCTGGTCATGTTGCTGGGTGAGCAGCCGGTTGACCTGATCGTCGAACACGCCGACGTGGCGACCCGATTCAACCGGGGCGAGATCAACGTTGAAGACCTGGGCGCAGAGCTGGACAAGCTCAGTTAGGCGATCGATCTGAAGGCGTGGGAGGGTCGCCTCCCACGCCTTTGTATTCCTGACCCATCGGGTCTGCGACTCAGTAGAAACGACGACCGGCGGTTCGCGCCAGATGGGCCGCAGGCTGCGTGACTGGTTTAACAGGGAGACATATGGCCAGCATCAGCGAAAGCCAAACACAGAGAGGCTTTTCGTCCTGGTTCGGGCGGAGCGGAAAGCCGATGAAACCTACCACACGAGAAGCGTGGTTCGGATACCTGCTTGCGTCACCCTGGATCATCGGGTTCATCGTCTTTACGGTGGGGCCGATGCTGGCATCGCTCGTTATCGGGATGTACCGCACAGACTTTCTGAGTGAGACGACCTTTGTCGGCTTAAAATGGTATCAGAATGTCCTGCGGGACAGTCTTGTACGCAAGGCGTTGATCAATACAGCGATATTCAGCTTTACGGTCGTGCCAATCAATACCACGCTGGCGCTGTTGATTGCGGTGATGCTGAACCAGGGCATACGGCTGCAGAGCTTCTGGCGCACCGTCTACTACCTGCCTTCGGTCGTGTCGGGCGTCGCGGTGTCTCTGTTGTGGAAGTGGTTGTACCAGCCGGACATTGGCCTTTTGAACTCGATTCTGGGACCGATTCTGCGTCCATACGGCATCGATCCCCCCCGTTGGATTTTCAGCCAGGAGTGGGCGTTGCCGTCGTTGATCATCATGGCTTTTTGGGGCGCGGGCGGCGCCATGCTGATCTATTTGGCGGGGTTGCGAGGGATTCCGACGTCTTTGTACGAGGCGGCCGAAATCGACGGCGCGAGTTCTTTCCGGCGATTTTTTGCGGTTACGCTGCCTCTGCTCACGCCGACGATCTTCTTCAATGTCGTTCTTAACATTATCATATCGTGGCAGGTGTTTACGCAGGCGCTGGTGATGACGGACGGCGGCCCCAACAATGCCACGCTGACGATGGTGCTGCACATCTACAACACCGGCTTCCAGTACTTCTATTTCGGCTACGCGTCCGCCCAGGCCTGGTTCTTATTTGTCATCGTGCTAATATTCGTCATTCTTGCTCTGCGGAGCGCGTCTTCCTGGGTGCATTACGAGCGGGTTTAGCCGGTTGATACGGGAGCAATTGAAGCAGGAGATACTTGCATGGCAACCACTGTCCAAACGAGGCCTGCAGTACACCGCGTTGAGCATGTTGGCAGCAGCAAGCTGACCGAGGCGATCTACCGCATTCTGCTCTACGGCGCGGTAATCGTGGGCGGTGTCATTTTCGCTATTCCCTTCTATTGGATGCTGCGCACTTCGGTCATGCCGACAACGCAGGTCTACCTCTTCCCGCCGGAATGGTGGCCTGAACGGTTTGAGTGGCATCATTTCAAGACGCCCTTTGCGGTTTTCCCTTTTGCCAGGTTCTTCTTGAACAGCACATTCATTGCGGCGGGCAGCGCGATCGGCGCGGCGCTCTCTTCTTCGGTGGTTGGATTCAGTTTCGCGCGACTCCGCTTCCCGCTGCGGGACATCATGTTCGTGGTGGTGCTGGCGACGATGATCCTGCCGGAACACGTTCGCCTGGTGCCAACCTACCTGCTTTTCGTACAGCTTGACTGGATCGGAACATACCGGCCTCTTATCATTCCGAACTGGTTTGCGCCGGCCTTCTATGTCTTCCTGATGCGCCAGTTTTTCATGACGATTCCCAGGGAACTGGATGACTCGGCCATGATTGACGGTTGCAATCCGATCGGCCTTTACTGGCGCATTCACATGCCGCTGAGCCTGCCCGCGCTGGGCGTTGTCATTATTTTCATGGTGACCAGCCAGTGGAATGACTTTCTCTATCCGCTCATCTACATTCAGGGCGTACCCAACTATACGGTGGCGCTCGGCCTTCGTTTGTTTGAAGGGCATATGACCAATAACATGCAGGCGCTGATGGCGGCCTCGATTCTCGGTGTCATGCCGACGATCATCTTGTTCTTCTTTGCCCAACGTTACTTTGTACAGGGCATCGTCGTATCAGGCGTCAAAGGGTAGTTTGCGGCAACATTGGAGGCCGGGTCGAAAGGCGCCTTCGGCTAAGCGGGCCGCGGCTTCCGTTACAGAAAGAGGGATGGCAAATTGCGGACAAAAGAGGAAGACAAAGAGTTGGATTACCTTTTCGACCTTCAGGGCTATGTGGTACTGAAAGGCGCAATCGCGAAGGATGACCTGGCTGAGATGAACGGCTGGGTGGACGAGCATTGGGCCCTTGTGGAGAATCCGCCGATCCTGGGCGAAGCGCAACTGGACGTGAATCCGGGTGACGAATATTGGATTGGCAATGTGGAGATCCACAGCTACGGGAAGGACGACGGCGTCAATTTCCAAAATATCGTTGAAGGGGGGGCGGTATTCGAGCGGTTGATCGATCATCCCTCCTGGTACCCGCTTGCCGCCCGGTATATTAACGAGGTCAACGGTGTCTCAATCCATGAGAACCTGCTCAATGTGCGGGGTCCGGGCGGCTTTCTTTACATTCACTGCGGCGGCCATACGCCGCTTTTCTACCTCACCTTTCGCCAGCACAATACCGGCGAGTGGATGGTCGGGCAGATCAATGTGCTGATGGCGTTGGAGGACATTGGGCCCGGCGACGGACCTACGGTGCTGGTGCCCGGCAGCCACAAGGCGGCTGAGGTTCATCCGCGCCTGGAGTTGGATGGCAAGGGCATTGTTGCGGCCCACCACGAAAGGGAGGCGGCCGGAACGGCATTGGGGATGAAGGAGATTTACCTGGAGGCCGGAGACGCCGTGTTCTTCACGGACGCGATCACGCACGGCTCGGCTGAACGCACGAACCCGGGATACCGCCGCTCGGTTATCTACCGCTACTCGCCCCGTTACTTGCGCACCCGATTCAACTACCAGTTGTCACCGGAGCTGGCCGGGCGGCTGACACCGGAGCGGCGGGCCATACTCGAGCCGGTCGCGCCGCGGGGCAGAATGCTGGCGCCGGTCGGCGGCGGCTAACGGCTGCGTCCCCGCCTGCGCCGGTTTTCGACACCATACGCAATGGACATTCTCTATATTCATCCGGCGAAACAGGAAGTCGAAGCGCGCTTTGACAAGTTTCGGTCCTGTCCGCCCTATCCGTTCATTCCGGTTGGCGTGGTCGGTTTCGTCAACATGCTGCGGGCGGAAGGGTACAACGTCCGCGGTCTGAACCTGCCCGTGGAACTGCTGCAGCGCCCTACCTTCAGCTTGCGCCAGTGGCTGCGCAGCCAGCGCATCGCGCCCAAGATGGCGCTGATCGACCTGCACTGGTACGAACACTCCTTTGGGGCCCTTGCCGTCGCCCAAGCCGTCAAAGAGACGCTGCCCGACACCACCGTGGTCATTGGCGGTCTGACGACGTCGTATTACGGTGAGGAGATTTTGGCAGACTTCCCCTACGTTGATTTTGCGGTGCGCGGAGACGCTGAGGAGCCTCTGCGTCAACTTGCGACGCAGGTGGTGGGGAAGGGGTCCTCTCAAGTCGATGACATCCCCAATCTGATTCGCCGGCCAGGCGGCGCGCAGAGGCCGGAACAGAATCTCGGCTTCTATTTTGCCGACTCCGCCACGCTGGACAGCCTGGACTTTGTGTCGATGGACTGGCTTTCGAATGAACGGGCGTATGCGGCGCTGCAGTATTCGGGGGCCGGGCTGATGACGTTGCGCAAGCCGAAGCTGCTCAGCCACTGGCTGACGGTGGGGCGGGGATGCGTGTTCGACTGCATCTACTGCGGCGGCGGCAAGGAGTCTCACAGCGAGCTGGCCGGCCGCAACGGCTACGTGATGCGTTCGCCGGAGGCGGTGGTGGAAGATGTGGCCCGTTTGGCGGCGAAGGGTTTCCAGCAGGTCAATCTTTCGCTGGACATCGCCACCTTTCCCGCCAGATGGTGGCGGGCGTTTTTTCAGCAGTTGCGGAACAGGGAGATTCGGATCGGCATCTACAATGAGTTCTTCCAGCTCCCGTCCAACGACTTTATCGACGAGATGTGCGCCGCGGCCGACCTGGCCCATACGGAGGTCGCGATCTCGCCGCTATCGGGGGACGAGGAGGTGCGGCGAACCAATGGCAAGTTCTATACGAACGAACGCTTCCTGCGGATGTTGGAGACGCTCAAGAAGCATGAGGTGCCGATCTTCATCTACTTCAGCTTGAATCTGCCTGGGGAGACGCCTCAGACGTTCAAGAAGACGCTTCAACTGGCTGACCAGATCGGCAAGACCTATCCCCATCACCTTTTGCGTATGCTCAACCCCTGCCATACGCTGGACCCGATGTCGCCGATGAGCCGCCAGCCGGAGAGTTTCGGCATGGACGTTCAGTTCACGCGTTTTCGGGACTACTATGAGTACTGCAAAGGGACGGGCTGGGAGCCTCGCAGGGTTGTACGGGGTCAGCACCGGGGATTTGAGATGGCGAGCCGGCCCACGCGGATTGTCGAGCAGATGGCGCAGATCTGGGATGTATTCGCCCAGGCCCAGGAGTTCCGGTGCTTCCCGGTTCCGCGAGGCTGGTAGGGAACGGGGCGGCGGGGCTGAATTCGATTGTTTGCGGATGTGACTGGCGGATCGCGTGCCAGTATCCGATGGGAAATTAGCGGCATCTCTTTTTTGGGCCGGTTTTTCGACTGACCGGTCAGTTTAGACAGTTAGAGAGTGTGGGAGAGCAATGAGCGAGCAGCCTGCGCGGGGTCCGGAATCTACAAGGGAGCGCATCCTGGACGCGGCTCTGAGCGTATTCAGCTACAAGGGCTACCACGACACGCGGCTGGACGAGATTGTCGCCGAATCGGAAACGTCGAAGGGCTCGATCTACTTCCACTTCCCGAATAAGGAGCGTCTGTTTCTGGCGCTGGTGGAAAAGTTTGCCGATCTGGTCGAGCGCCGGGTCACGGAGGCGATCGCGCAGGAGACAACCCCGATGGCCAAGGTTGAGGCCGGGTTGGAGGCCTGCCTGGAGGCGTTTGGCCGTTACCGCCGCCCTGCCAAAGTGATGCTCGTCCAGGCGACGGGATTGGGTACGGTATTTGAGGAGAAGCGGCTGGAGATCAATGAACGGTTCGCGAATCTGATCCGTATCTACCTGGATGAGGCCGTTGAGGCAGGCGAGATCGAGGCGGTCGACACTGATGTCGTGGCGTATGCCTGGCTGGGCAGCATTTACCACCTGACGATTCGCTGGGTCTATAGCGGTGAACCGGAGCCCGCGCGGATTATGAGCGCGCTGGTTCCGATGCTGCTGCGCAGCGTCAAGTATGTAAAGAAGTGAACTGCAAGGGACGCGATCAATTGGGGCGGAACTGATGACTTCACGTAGCCGCGGAGAAGGCGCCGCCGAAAGGCGCTTCTCCCGGGACGCCGGGTGGATGGAGGGCGTCGAGAGCGGCAGGCAGGGCGAATACAGTGTGGCGCGGCACGGCCGGCTTGTGAGCGCCAGTTGTCCGGCGGGGGAGTTGTCGGCGGCGCGTTTTCTGCGGGCGGCAGAGGGACAGGAGCGCTTCATGTGGCGTGATGGCCGTCAGGGGATTACGCTGGCGGGAACCGGGGTGGCCGCCCATCTGATCGGTTACGGTCGCGGGCGGTTCGACGCGATTGAAAGGCAGGCAGGCGAGTTGTTCGCTCGTGCAGAGACGGGGTCCGGCGGTCGTCGCGGTCCGAGCGGCAGATCGGAGCTGGCGCTTCCGCGGCTGTTCGGCGGCTTTGCCTTTCGGGAGGACTTTGTGCCGGACATGGTCTGGACCGGTTTCCATCCGGGCCATTTCATTCTGCCCCACTACCAGTTTGTGTCACAGGAAGGAGAGAGCTGGCTAACGATAAACGCCCTGCTGGCCCCGGAAGAGAAAGCCTCGTCGGTCCTGCCCCTCTTGGAGGAGGCGCTGGCTGCGCAGGCTAAACTGCTGCGCGGAACGGGCCCGGGCTTTGACGGCCGGGCAGGGGGAGTGGATTTCGGGACGGGAGCGGGCGCAGGGGAAGAGCTGGGAATTGCGTACCCGATGCCGTACGCCGAATGGGCGCGGCTGATTGAGAGCGCCCGCAGGACGTTCGGCAGCACCGCGCTGCAGAAGGTCGTGCTGGCGCGAACCGCCCAGTTGCGGGCAGGTGAGCGGATCCGGGTTTCACAGGCGCTGACCCGTCTTTGCGGCAACTATCCGGACTGCTTCGGGTTTCTGTTTGAGCCGCAGGCTGGACACGCTTTTCTCGGAGCAACGCCCGAGCTGCTGGTGCGCGTTCGGGGCGCGGCTTTGGAGACGATGGCCCTGGCCGGATCGATTCAGAGAGGGGCAACCGCAGAGGAGGACGCGGCGCTGGCGGCGGCGCTGCTGGCTTCGAGCAAAGACCGTCATGAACACGGGCTGGTGGTGAATGGGGTGCGTGAACTGCTGGCGCCGTTGAGCAGCGAACTTACCGAGGCCGGCGACCCGACCGTCCTTGTCCTTCGAAATATTCAGCATCTGTACACGCCGATCAAGGCCACGTTGAAAAGGAGCGGCGGCGTGTTGCCGCTGGTGGAGAGGCTGCACCCGACACCGGCGATGGGGGGAACCCCGCGCGAGCTGGGGATGGAATTCATCCGGGAAAATGAGCCGACGCTGCGCGGCTGGTACGCAGCGCCGGTCGGCTGGATAGACAGCGCCTTGGATGGGGCCTTTGCGGTCGCCATTCGCTCGGCCATCGTGCAGAAAGAGCGGGCCTGGGCCTATGCGGGCGCGGGCATCGTTCCCGATTCCGTTCCGCGGAATGAGTGGGACGAGACTGGATGGAAGTTCCAGCCGATCATCAACGCGGTGGCTGGCAGGCAGGTGGCATGAGCGCTGAACTGGTCAATTGCAACCCAAACCTGGCCTTTGCGGAGACACTGGTGGAGGGGCTGGCGGCTGCCGGGATGCGGGCGGTGTGCATCGCGCCGGGGTCGCGCTCGACGCCGCTGGCGCTGGCGTTTGACGCGCACCCTGCGGTCGAGCCATACGTGCATCTGGACGAGCGTTGCGCAAGTTTTTTTGCGCTGGGCCTGGCCCAGGCAGGCGGCCGGCCGGTGGGGCTTGTTTGCACTTCAGGCACGGCGGCAGCGGAGTTTCACGCCGCGGTCGCGGAGGCCTATATGGCGGGCGTACCGCTGGTGGTGATCACGGCTGACAGGCCGCCGGAACTGCGGCACAGCGGCGCCAACCAGACGATCGACCAGGTAACGATGTACGGGGATCATGCGCTGTGGGCTGTGGACGCGGGGCTGGCTGAACGGGATGCCCCCGGAGTGGCGCTGCGCAATGTGCGCACGCTGGCGGCCCGCGCGGTCGGTGTGGCGGACGGGCTGCGGAAGGGACCGGTCCACATCAACATCCCATTTCGCAAACCGTTGGAGCCGGCGGCACCATACAGGCCCAGGTTTGAGCGAGGAGCGGGCAGCTCTGCGCAGCACGGCGTGCTCATGCCGACGGCGAGGCAGCTGGACCGGATGGCCGAGCTGGTTGCCGCGCACGAGCGGGGCTGGATCGTGTGCGGTCCCTGGGCGGGGGCGCCGCCGACCTGCCTGGTCGAGGCGGTGGCGGAGCTGGGAAAGCGCACGGGCTACCCGATATTTGCCGACCCCCTGTCGGGGCTGCGCTTTGGCGCGCATACGGAGGCGGCGCACGTCGTGGGCAGCTACGAGAGCTTTCTGCAACATGGGACGGAATTCGAGGCGCCAGAGGTCGTAATCCGGCTGGGCGCGATGCCGACCTCGAAATCCCTGAACGAGTACCTGGATCGTGAGGCGCCCCTCTTTCAGGTCCATATTCGGAGCAGCGGCGTGTGGGCAGACGACAGCCACCGCGTGCGGACGTTCTTGCAGGTCGATGAGCCTGCCTTTTGCAGGGGGCTGGCTGAAAGGATCGACAGAGGACTGGGCAGCTGGGCCGAGTCGGTGATGGCCGCGGAACGGCGCTGCGCTGGAATTCAGCGTGCGTTTCTGGAGGCGTCATGGTTCGACGCGGCCGCAGTGGCCGCGAGCGTGGAAACGCTGCCAGCGGGGGCCAATCTTGTTGCCGGCAACAGTCTGCCGGTGCGCCACGTGGACCAGTTCGCGGGGCCGGATCGCAGGCAGATTCAGGTCTTCGGCAACCGGGGGGCGAGCGGCATAGACGGAGTGGTTTCAACCGCGATGGGCGTCGCCGCGGCGGACCGGGACGCGCCGACGATGTTGATCATCGGCGACGTCAGCTTCTGCCACGACATGAACGGGTTGCTTGCGGCGAGCAAACTTGGGTTGGACAACATCACAGTTGTACTGCTGAACAATGGCGGCGGGGGCATTTTCCGGCGGTTGCCCATCGCGGAAGGCCATGCGCAGTTCGAGGCGCTGTTTCTCACGCCGCCCGAACTGGATTTCGGGAAGGCTGCGGCGCTGTACGGTTTTGCGTTCGTGCGCATTGACGACGGAGATAGAGCCGGACTGGCGCAGGCGCTCAGCGCGTCGATCAAGGGCCGAAAGGCAATGATCGTTGAGTTACGGACTGATGGCGCGCGCGATGAACAGCTGCGGCGAAAACTTATCGAGGAATTTCAGAATGTCAGGGAGGACAGATCGTGACGATACCTGGTAGCGCCGACTGGCAGGCGGTTGCGGAGTACAGTGACATCACCTATCACAAAGCGGAGGGGATGGCGCGCATCGCGTTCGACCGACCGGAGAAACGCAACGCGTTCCGGCCTGAAACGGTCGATCAGATGATTGAGGCCTTCAAGGATGCCTGGGCCGATGATCAGATAGGCGTCGTACTGCTGACCGGCAACGGCCCCTCGCCCAAGGACGGCGTGCATGCGTTTTGCGCCGGGGGCGACCAGCATGTGCGGGGGCACGCCGGCTATGTGGATGACAAGGGTGTGGCGCGGCTGAATGTGTTGGAGCTGCAACGAACTATGCGGACGATGCCCAAACCGGTGATTGCGCTCGTGAATGGCTTCGCGATTGGGGGCGGCCATGTGCTCCACGTGATCTGCGACCTCTCACTTGCCTCCGAGAACGCGATCTTCGGCCAGACCGGTCCGATTGTCGGCAGTTTCGACGGCGGGCTGGGGGCATCCTATCTCGCGTCGATCGTTGGCCAGAAGAAGGCGCGCGAAATCTGGTACTTGTGCCGCCAGTATTCTGCGCAGGAGGCGCTGGAAATGGGGCTGGTGAACAAGGTGCTGCCGTCGGTGGAGGCGTTGGAGGAGGAGGGCGTGGACTGGGCCCAGGAGATACTGCGAAAGTCGCCGATCGCGATCCGGTTCCTCAAGGCCGGCTTTAACGCCGACCTGGACGGCCAGACCGGTCTGCAGGTTCTGGCAGGCGACGCCACGATGCTCTTCTACATGACCGATGAGGGCAAGGAGGGGCGGAACGCATTCAACGAGCGGCGGAAGCCGGATTTTCGTCAATTCCCCTGGAGGCCGTAGGCTGACCGGCAGGGGTCGGGGGCTGGGGGCTGGCCCACTGACGGGGCGGCGCGGTGACGAACAGAGGCGTGTCTGATTTTCTATTCGTGACAGCGCGGCTGTTCGCGGCGCAGGCGCGGCGGCGGACGAGGTGACCGGCCCGGTTATGGGGTTGAGGGCGGCTGGCTGCCCGGATTTCCGCTGACTCGCTTTGTGGCGCGCATGTTCTCTGTGCGTTTGCGCCAGAATTCGAGTTCTTCCTGCGTTGACATGCCTTCGACGAGGCGCCGGACGCGCTCTGCGCCGCGTCGTTTGATGGCGACACATTCGGGTACGCGCATTGTGATGTCTGAATCGCCGCGGGGGGCGCTTTTGTCAGTGAAAAGGGGAGAGCTCCCGGTATCCCCACTTTGGCAGGCGCGCATGTCTTCTGTGCGTTTGCGCCAGAATTCGAGTTCTTCTTGCATTGACATGCCCTCGACGAGGCGCCGGACGCGCTCAGCGCCGCGTCGTTTCCAGGTCATGAATTCAGGTTCATGGTTCGTCATGTTGAACCACCTCCAGAGGGGAATGAACTGCTATTTGGGCATGGCCTCTGAGAATATTGACTGCGTTATATTTGCGAATTTTGTCAAAATGAACGATGTCCCTGAAGTTCCAGCTCACGATGAGTTCACAGCCAGCGACCGTTGCAATTGCGACATGCAGCGCATCTGCCAGCGAATTCCTGGAAACGACACCAAGTTCGAGATACGATGCCTGAAGCTCCAGGGTCTCCCTGGTGATTTGCTCAACGCGGGCTGTTTGACTGTAGGCTGCGAAAAGCGCCTGGACGACGTCGGGGGCAGATCTGATCTCTTCCTCGACAACTGGGGAGATCACCAGGACAAAGTTCCCTGCGTCTACTTCTTCAAAGAACCTTCTGCTGGGCGCGGAAAACTCGGCATCAAAAGCGCCGCCGTAAACGGACGTATCAGCGTAAACTCTTGGTTGCCGCTGCTCCACGATTGCGAAGACCTCTGATACTGAGCAAACAGTTCATCAAGATTCGCACCAACTATAAACGCTGAGAGAATTTCTGGTCAAACGAAGAACCGGCGGGTCGCGGCGTGCAAGAGTGTCATTTGGTTAGGCAGCCGCGTTCGTGGTGGTATCGCGGCCGGTTTTCTGCTCGAAAGAGCCGCGGAAACGCTGGCAGATGTGACAATTTGTCGTTCTTGAAAGTATGGCGGCCGCCTTTGACGAGCAGATCATCCAAAACGGCGTGGATTTACCTGGCATGGCCCCCTATTCTGCGCTACTGCCGGTGCTCCCCGTTCTGAAACGCTTGTTGTCGTGCTTCTTCGTGCGGTCCACTTCGCGATGCAGCGGAATCCATCCCGCGTTTGTGGGGTCCTCACCGATTCGGACCATTTGCATCGCTTGCGCTTCGACTGACGCCATGTAGCCGACTAACGTGCTTGCTTCAGTCTTGTGGATCGCTCCTGCTGGGATGACGTAGCCGAAAGCTAAGAAGCTGTTTGAAAAGGGTCAATTGGGTGCCAGGCGGCGCACCATGAGACGAATCATAGCGATATGGATAGAGGCGACACTGCATTCGGGCAGTCTTTCATCGTCTTTACAGTGGCGACGATTGAGGCCAAGCCAAGCGAAGGCGCGCTCCACCACCTAACGACGGGGCAATACGGAGAGACCTTTTTGCTCTTGCGGGCGGAGGACAGGTTGAAGGCGAAAGCGAAAACGCTGACGAACCCGCACTCTGAGCGTGTCATGCAACCTGCGCCAGGCGCCATCGTCCCGCCACTGCCTGAAGTAGGTGTAAACACTCTGTCACGGCGGAAAACTACTCGGCAGCATCCGCCACTGGATGCCACCCACAGTCAGGTAGAGAATGGCATCAACCACCAAACGCATATCCAGGCTGCGTGGTCGCCCCCCGGTTTGGCTGCGGGAATCAGATGCTGGATAATAGACCACTGGCTGTCAGTCAAATCTGTTGGGTATCGTTTTGTTTTCTCAAAAACTGCGTATACCACAATTTGGCCGACAGCCTTTACTATTCAGACAGCCTCTGAGAGATGAACTGTCCATGTTCCCGCTGAGCCGAGACTGGCTGAGGTGGCGCGCTTTGGCAACGCCCAACAAGCTGGCGGTCCGATTTGAGGGCCGGTCGGTGGACTATGCCGCGCTGGATGAATTGGCCGACAGGCTGGCGGCAGGGCTGGCGGCTCGGGGCGTGCGGCCGGGAGACAGGGTGGCGACGCTGGTCGACAACAGTGTAGAGACCGTCGGGTTCATCCATGCGGCGGCACGCATTGGGGCGGTGCTTGCGCCTCTCAATACACGGCTGACGGCTGCGGAACGGGAGCGGCAGCTGAAGGCAGCAGCGCCGGCCCTGGTTGTGGTCGACGACTGCGGGGCCGCTCTTGGCACTGGCGGGGATGGAGACGGGCGGCCGGAAACGCCGGCGGGACGCGGGGCGCCGTTAGACCTGCCGGATGTCGCGGAGCTGGCGGGCTTGGTCGAGGAAGGGGCACTGATCAGGCGGCCTGAAAGCGCGAATCAGGCTGCGCAACCCATTTTGCGGGAGGCTCAGGTGCAATCGGTCATCTTCACCTCCGGCACGACCGGCAGACCCAAGGGTGTGCAGCTCAGCTTTGGCAACCACTTCTGGAGCGCGGTCGCCTCAGCCTGTCGTCTGGGGGTGGACACAGAGGACCGCTGGCTGAGCTGTCTGCCGCTCTACCATGTTGGCGGGCTGGCGGTCGTCTTCCGGTCTTGTCTTTACGGCACGGCGGTGGTTCTTGAGCGTGGCTTCGATCTGGAACGGTTTCGGCGCTGCCTGCGCGAGGAGAGGGTGACGCTCACCTCGCTTGTGCCGACGATGCTGCACAGGCTCCTCCACAGTTTGCCCGCGGCGGAGTGGCCGGAGAGCCTGCGCATGGTGTTGTTGGGCGGCGCGGCCGCGCCTCCGGAGCTGCTGGCGGCGGCGCGCGAGGCGGGGGCGCCGGTTGCGGCGACCTATGGCATGACCGAGACGGCATCGCAAGTCGCGACCTCGCTGCCGGCGGACGTGCTGCGCAAGCCGGGGAGCGTGGGGCGGCCGCTGCTGTTCACGGAGCTTCGCATCGTGAACGGCGACGGCGAAACCGCGCCTGCGGGTGAGATCGGAGAGATTGCCGTGCGCGGGCCGCAGGTGACGGCCGGATACTTCCGCGACCCCGTCGCGACGGATTCAGCGCTGAGGGAGGGCTGGCTTTATACTGGAGACATGGGCCTGCTCGATGCCGACGGAGACGTGACCGTGGTGCAGCGGCGGACGGATATGATCGTCAGCGGCGGCGAGAACATTTACCCGGCTGAAGTGGAGGCGGCGCTGCGCGAGCACTCTGCCGTGGCCGACGTCTGCGTTGTTGGGTTGCCCGACGCGGAGTGGGGACAGCGGTGCGCGGCAGCGGTTCAGCTACGCGAAGGGAAAAACGTCAGCCCGGAGGCGCTCCTGGCATTCAGCCGGACGCGTTTGGCCGGATATAAGCAACCGCGCGCCAGGTTTCTACGCTTCGTTGATGCGCTGCCGCAGACCGGTTCGGGCAAGATGGCGCGGCGCGAGGTCGAAAGAATGTTGAGGAAACTCATATCAGAAGAGAGGGATATGTCATCATGATCAGTCAGGAACAGATCGATTTCTTCGCCGAGAACGGTTACCTGCGCTATGGCCAGGTACTGGAGATGGCTGAGGTCGATGAAATGCGCGGCGCTCTTGACAAGGTGATCGCCATCGAATCGGCCGGCGGCGATGATTCGGAGGTGGAGTTCAAGTTTGGGCACCGGCGGGGCGCGGCAATGGAGGATGCCTCCGAGGAGCAGTCCAAGCGCGTCATCACCCAGTATGTGAATATGTTCAAGCGGGAGCCGCTGTATGAGCGGCTGCTCCACCACCCGGTGATTTCCGGCGTGGCGTGCGCGCTGTTAAACACGCCGCGCGTGCGTCTGTGGCATGATCAGATCATATCGAAGCCGCCGGGAGACAACGGACACTTTCGCTTTCACCAGGACTTCTACCTGTGGCCGTTGCGGGAACCCCGCATCGTAACCTGCTGGCTGGCGCTGGATGACGCGACCCCGGAGAACGGCTGCATGCACGTGGTGCCCGGAAGCCATAAGGACCCTCGATTTGGACTTGAGTCCTATGCGGCGGAGCTGGCGGCGCGTGCGGCCGCGGAGGCAGAGGGACGCGAGATCGAGGAGTCCGAGCGCCAGAAGATGGCCTACGAGCCAGCGGATATAGGGAAGCCGGTCGAGCTGAAGGCCGGGGAGTGCATGTTCCACCACTGTCTCAATTTTCATGCGACCCCGGCGAATGTAACCTCCCGCCAGCGGCGGGCCCACGTGATGATCTTCATGGCAGAGGGCGTGAGGGTAAAGCTGGACCAGTCGCCGGGCCATCCGTTGATACCGAATTTCACGGTGGGTGACGGCGAGGAGCTGATGGGCGAAGGTTTCCCGCTTTCGGCGCCGGAGAGCAACCGGTGGCAGAGCAGGAATTGACGGGGGATCCGTTCCTGAATGCCAGCGCCCGTGAATGTCACCTACCACTTGCACAGTTGGGGGGATGACGGAAACACGCCGGTCCTGCTCCTGCACGGGTTCACCGGGCACGGGGGGAGTTGGGCCGCGGCAGGTCAGGCGTTTGCGGCGGAGGGATTTCGGGCGCTGGCGCCGGACCTGCTGGGCCATGGCCGCTCGCCGCATCCACGCGCTTCCTCCCGTTACAAGATGAGGCGGGCGGCGGACGATCTGGATGGGCTGCTGGCGGGCGTCACGGAGGAGGCGGTCCATCTGTTGGGCTATTCGATGGGCGGGCGTCTTGCGCTCTATTTCGCGTTGGCCTTTCCTGGTCGGACGAAGACGTTGACGCTGGCGAGCGCCTCTCCGGGGCTGGCGTCGGCGGCAGAACGCGCCGAGCGGAGGGGATGGGACAATGCGCTGGCGGACCACATCGAGAAGGATGGCATCGAGGCGTTCGTCGACTACTGGGAATCTCTGCCGATGTGGAAGAGCCAGCGGCGGAATCTCTCGGAAGAGCGGCGGGCGCAGCTGCGGGCGCAGCGCCTGAAGAACCGACCCACTGGCTTGGCGAACAGTCTGAGAGGGATGGGAACAGGGGCTCAATCCGGACTCCATGCCAAACTGCCTTCGCTGGCGGCTCCAACTCTCCTCCTCGCGGGGGCTGAAGACAGAAAGTTCGTCGGAGAAAACCAGCGGATGGCTGACAGCATTCCAGACGCGCGACTGATCACTTTCCCGGCGACCGGTCACGCCATCCACCTTGAGAGGCCAAGGGCCTTTACGCGGGCGGTACTCAGCTTCTGGCGTTCAGCCGCGAGGTCATCCACTGTCGCATAGGGTAGTACTGCGGTCGGCGGGCATTGCGGCCCCCTCCGGCGCGCCAGATTAAGCTGAACCGCGGGGTCGGGCTATAATTGCTGCACACGTTGGGCAGAAACACGGGAGTTTTGATGCCTGGCACACAGTTGCGGACGAGAAATGGACCGGAAACGGCTGGGCGTACAACTTCTATGGTCGCTGCTGCTGGCCCTTTTGGTGTATATCGGGTTGATTGTTTACGGCGACTGGCGCCAGTTGTCGGCGTTGCTGGCAGACTTCCCGTGGGTATGGCTGGCGCCGACGCTTGCGCTGACCCTGGTGAACTTTGGGATGCGGCTACTCAAATGGCACTGGTATCTCTGGTTGATCCGGACGCCGATCGGTTTCGGACAGAGCGCCCGCATTTACGGCATCAGCTTTCTGATGATGATGACACCGGGAAAGGTTGGCGAGTTTGTAAGGGCGTTCATGGTGCGCAATGTCAGCGGCGCACCGGTTTCGGTGGTGGCCCCCGTGGTTCTGGCCGAGCGGATGACGGACGGGCTGGCGATGATCCTGCTGGCGGGGATCGGTCTGCTGGCGGTTGACAACGCAAGGATTCGACTGGCGGCGGTGACCGCGCTGCTGGCGATCGCTGCGATCATTGTCGCGATCCAGATTCGGCCGCTTGCGCTGTGGTGTTTGGGGCTGGGTCACCGGTTGCCGCTGGTGAACCGCTTTGCGGACAAGCTGACCCTATTCTACGAGAGCAGCTATTTTCTGCTGCAGCCGAAGTACCTGGTTGCCTCGGTCCTGTTCGGCGTTGTCAGCTGGGCGAGCCAGGGCCTGGCCTTCTACCTGGTCCTGTTGGGCTTTGGCGCGGTCGCGGGGGTCGGCGCGATGCTGACTTCAATATCCGCATTCAATATGAGCACGGTGGTCGGCGCGGTGGTGGCGACCCCAGGAGGACTGGGGGGCGTCGAGAGTTCGCTGGCGGCTCTCAGCATCCAGCTGCTGGGTCTGTCGCGGCCGGCGGCAGCGGCGGCCGCGCTGTTGATCCGTTTTGCCACGCTGTGGTTCGGCGTCGCCATCGGCCTTGTCTGTCTGGCGCTCTGGCCGCATCTGCTGACGACACAGAAGAAACCTGAGACAGAGGCGCAGAAGGCCTGATCTGGGTAAGGAAACGCCGATCAACATGCTTGGGTTCACGTAACGGGGCAACACAATACAATGTGGAAAGTCGACCTGCACTCCCACACTATCTACAGCAAAGACTGTTTGACCAGGCCGGAGGCCGCGATCGCGCGTGCGCGCAGTTTGGGCCTGGATAAGCTGGCGATCACCGAACACAACAACCTGGCGGGTGCCCTGAGGGCGAAGGAGCTGGCCCCGGATCTGATTATCGTCGGGGAAGAGATCATGACCACGCACGGTGAGCTGATCGCGTACTTCGTGAAGGAGGAGGTGCCGCGGGACCTGTCGCCGCAAGAAACGATAAGACGGCTGCGCGAGCAGGGCGCGGTGATTGCGATTCCCCATCCGCTGGACTCGTTACGAAACTCGGCGATGGGTATGGCGAACGTGTTGGAGGTGATAGACCAGGTTGACGCGATCGAGGTGCGCAACGCACGTTGCGTGCGGCCGCAGGACAATCTTGCAGCGCTGGCACTGGCGCAGGAGCGGGGGCTGTTGATCACGGCCGGCAGCGACGCGCATATTCCATTCGAACTGGGGCACTGTTATGTGGAGATGCCGGCGTTCGAAGATGATGCAGAGTCGTTCGTGGACGCGCTGCAGGGCGCCAAACCGAAGGGGAAGGAGAGCCCATTCTGGCCCCATCTGATGAGCACGTGGGCGAAGTGGCGAAAGCGGATCAGGCCGGTCCCCTACGGCGGCGTGCTGCATTCGTATGGGAAGTGAGGGGGACGGCGCAGTCTCTGCGCCGAGGGGATGCCAAGGTTACTTGCCGGCGGCCTCTTGTCGGGCGGGCCACGGTCTGTGGAAGCTGCTCTCGATCTCTGAAAAGAGTTCCGGCGCCAGCAGATCTCGGAAGAAGTACCAGTTAAAGACGGAGAGCTTGTTGTCCTGAAAAGTAGCGCGCAGGATTTCAAGGGCATGATGCAGGTTTCGCTGCAGGTGTTCTCTGTTGTCGTTTATACCCCACCCAAGCGCGGCGAGGCCAAGTACAAGCGGGTCGCGCCGCGTTCTTTCCTGCCCTAACAGATTCAGAGCTGCCTGCAGTCCCTGGCGAACGTTGTCCGCCAGTTCGGCGCCGTTCTGTGCATCCTCTTCTTGCGGACTTCCAGGAGCGGGCTGAGAAGAGGGCTGGACGGCGTTCAGGTAGTAGTGCGATAGAATCCAGTCCCCGACAGCGGAGAGCGTCACTTCTTCGAGCGGCGTCTGGATCACGCGCCGCCACTCTACGGCGGCGCCCTTGCGATCTTCGGTGTAATAGCCGGAAAGGCCGCGCCAGAAGCCCTGCGATACGGCGTTTTGCTCGCGATTGAGCGCTCGCTGGGCCAGCTTGCCCTGGCTGTTCAGGACAAGCGGCCGGTAGATGAGATGCCAGCGGTCGTTGTAGTCTGGTGACACTTTGGTCGCGGTCGCGAAGTCGTCGGCTGCCTGCTGCCAGTTCTGCTTTTCCAGCGCGAGGCAACTGCGCAGGAAGTGCAGGAATCCAAATTGGACCGACAAACTGTGGGGTGGGTTTTCATTATCGCGGAGTTTCTTAAAAAGCGTCTGCATTTCCACATCGTCAACGACGGTCTCGGGAAACTCTCGCGACCTGAAATAGTTCTTGAGTTCGACGACAATCGCCTGTATGAACGCCTCGGCCTCCTCGATCTTATTGTCGTCAGCAAGTATGGAGAACAGCAACCAGTGGTGGTCGACGTCGAAAGGGACATTTTCCAGTTCGACGCGCAGGAGTTCGGCAGCCTCACTATGCCGGCCCTGCCACCAGTACGCGCGTGCCTGGTTTTCCCGCCAGATATAACGAGCGTCTTCGCCCAGTACTTTCCAAACGTCTTCGTCGATTGACGCCATTTCGTCGAGGCGGTTACGGCGCGCAAAGTGGGACTGAAGACCGAGCACACTTTGTTCGAGGATGGTCTGCAGTCTTTGGTCCTGGGCGAGCCGGCGCGACATGGGCAGGCGGGTCAGACGCCGGACCAGGAATTCAAGTTTGGCCAAGGCCTCGTTGCTGCCCTGCCGGGACAGTGACATGGCCTCGTTGTACAGCGCTTCCCAGGAGCCCTTGAGCGGGACAGCGCTGGTTTGCCTGCGCGGATCGGTTGTCATCTCGCTGTTCTCTCAAAGTGCATTCGAACTCTGACAATAGGACTGGCGATTGGCGCGCCAGGGGACCCAGCTTGCCGCTTACCCACCGATCTCCCGCTTGACAGTGTTGAGGAGCGTGTCAGCCCGCAACTCGGGAAGATTGTAGCAGACGCCGCCCATCTGCTCCGCTAGGGCCTGGGCCAGACCGCGGTCGAAGGCCATGTGCTCCATGTTGATGACGATGGTGCGCACGTCCTCGTTGTCGAAGAGCGAGGCCATCTTCATCGCTTCTTCCTGGGCAGGCATACCGGTCATGCTGACATTGCCGGCCCCGTCGGTCAGCAGCATCACGAGGGGGCGAAGTTCCGGATCGCGGCGCTGGGCGTTCTCGACGACCTGCCAGGTGGCCAGGAGGCCGCTGCTGAGCGGGGTCTTGCCGCCGACGGGAAGGTCCTGCAAGGCCCGTTCGGCCAGCTCGACGCTGTTGGTGGGGGGCAGCACGACGCGAGCCTTGTCGCGCTGGAAGACGACCAGGCCGACCTGGTCCCGGCGTTGATAGGCTTCGACCAGGAGGCTGAAGATGGCGCCCTTGGTGGCCTCCATTCGTTCACTGGCTGCCATGGACCAGCTGGCGTCAACGACAAAGAGGATGAGATTGCCGGTTCGGCGCACGCGGATTTTGCGCTGGATGTCGGACATGCGCAGCTGCAGGGCGAGATCGCTTTCCCCGCGTTCGCGGCGTTCCTTCTGGTGAGGGGCGGCGTTGCGCAGGGTGGCGTCGAAGGCCACGTCTTCGTAGTTGTCGTGGGCGGGCCGGGCCTTGATGTAGCGGCCGCGTTTCCGGTCGGTGCGGCTGTAGGAACGTTTTCCGGACCTTTCGCGCGTCATTTTGTCGAGGGGCGTATCCAGTTTGCGCGCCTCGAACACTTCACCGATGTCGACCGGTTTGCGAGCGCCCTTTTCGTCTCCGGGTGATGAACTCTGTTGGGGAGCGGCGTCCGGTTGGGCTACGCCACCTTCGCCGCTCTCCGGCGAGGAATCTAGTTCCTCTGAGTCATCACCCTCGTCACTTTTTTTTCCGTCGTCGCCGCGTCGCCTTCCGCTTCTTCCATCAGCTCTTCGCTCTCCTCCGCTTCGGCACGGGCCTGGCGCATATTGGCTTCGAGCTGCTCGGGCTGGAGAGCGGTGTCCTGGAACGGCTGCTTCTTCATGCGGTGCGGGAGCGCCAGCTCCGCGGCCAGAAGAATGTCTCTGTCAGTGATCGCGTCGCGTCCGTCGAATGCGGCCTGGGCGCGGGCGGTGTTGAGAATGACGAGGTCGGCGCGGTGCCCGTCGACGTTGAAGCTGCTTGTCAGAGCGGCGATGGTGTAGAGGTCTTTGTCGGTGTAGGTTACGCTGTCGTAGCGGCGGCGGGCATGGATGATGCGTTTGCCCAGGCTCTTCGCTTCATCGGCAAAGTCCAGGGTAAAGCGGTCCGCGTCCTGTTCGAAGCGTGTCCGGCGACGGAGAATCTCGACGCGCGCTCTGGGTTCGTCGATACCGACGACGTCAACTGCGTGCGCGAAACGATCCAGCAACTGGGGCCGCAGGTCGCCTTCTTCGGGATTCATGGAGCCGACGAGAACGAAACGGGCCGGGTGCTGGACGCTTATGCCTTCTCGTTCGACCACGTTGACACCCATGGCCGCGCTGTCCAGCAGCAGATCCACCACGTGGTCATCGAGGAGATTGACCTCATCCACGTAGAGGATACCGCGGTTGGCGGCGGCAAGGATGCCCGGCTCGAAGTGGCGTTCGCCCTGGCGAATCGCTTTTTCAATGTCGAGCGTGCCGACGACTCGATCTTCAGTGGCGCTGACCGGAAGATCGATGAAGGGGGTATTGCGCGATCCGGTCTTCAACTCGCCGTTCAGAGAGCTTGCGTCGCAGACATGGCACAGGCCGAGGGGATTGTCCGCATAGCAGGCAAAAGGGCATCCTTCCACTGCGTCTATCGCCGGCAACAGAGCTGCGAGACCTCTTGCGGCGGTCGATTTGGCCGTACCGCGTTCGCCCCTGATCAATACTCCGCCGATCAGTGGATGGACTGCGTTGAGAATGAGCGCTCTTTTCATGCGCTCCTGGCCAACAATCGCGGTGAATGGATAAATGACTTGCATCTTGTCCCTTCCTTTCAAGGGTTCAGACGGCGGACGCTGCGACGGGGCGTCTGGCAATGATGGATGTCGCGGCGGCCGGCTGAATGGCCTGTCGCGTGGCGCGGCCTTCGCTGGCTGCGGACGGTCCGACGGGAGGCAAGGCGGCCTGAAGCTAAAACTGAACTGGCGAAAGTTTGTCAGCTTTCGGTCAGGACGATGGCAGGCAGCCGGGCCGACAATCCGATACATTATATAACGAGGACAATTGGCGAGACAAACTAAAGGCCCCAGGGCAATCGCATCTAAATCTGTAGGCCGATTCAGTTGAAATTGTGGCCAGAAGAAAGCGAGAATAAGTGGAAATCACCCTGCGCTTACTGAATATCGACGGGAAGACGCCGCGGATCAGGCCCTCAGTCGGCGAG
>JAJDZJ010000115.1 GCA_022824685.1 Caldilineaceae bacterium | reverse complement strand
CGATGCCGATCGCCAAAGAGTTGGACCGGCTGGGCTTCGCCTGGCTGGAGGAGCCGATTCCCTGGCGTGACATCGACGGCTATGCCGCGCTGGCTGCGGCTGTGGACATGCCTGTTACCGGGGGGGAAAGTTTCACGACGTTGGAGCAGTTTCGCCCCTACATCGAGAAGCGCGCCTATGATATTGTGCAGCCCGATGCCGGCATCTGCGGTCTGACCGAGTTGACGCGCATCGCGGAGATGGCGGCGCATCACGGCCTTAAACTCTATCCCCACTCGTGGCATAATGGCTTGATGGCGATGGTGCATGCGCAGGCGATTGCGGCGTTGCCGAACCTGGAGATCCTGGAGGTCTGCCAGATTCAGGGCCCGCTGCAGTGGGGGATTGCGGCGGAGCCGCCTGTGATGGAGGGCGGGCGCCTGTATCTGCCGGACCGGCCCGGCTTGGGCATGGAGCTGGCAGAGAATCTGACGGAGCGTTTCCCTTACATTGAAGGACATTACGCTGTGACGCTTGACAGGTGGCCGCGCAGTTGAGGCGCCTGGGCAGGCGGCCTTGGGCTGTTTGCGATTGACTTGGCGCATGCAGATGGAAAGTGGGAAAACCGGATGAAAAAAGTTCGCGTTGCCATTGTCGGCATGGGCATTGGCAGGCCCAATGGGCTTGCCCTGGCAGGTAACCCGCGTGCTGAAGTCGTCGCATTATGTGACCTGGTCGAGGAGCGCATGAAGGATTTTGCGTCCCTCCTGCCGCAGCCGGACGAGATTCGCCTGTACACGGATTTCGACGAGTTGTGCCGTAGCCGGGAGATTGATGCAGTCTTTATTGGCACGCCCAATCAGCTTCACGTGCCGATGGGTTTGAAGGCGGTGGCACAGGACAAGCACGTCCTGATCACGAAGCCGCTGGCGGACTCGGTGGATGCGGCGAGGCGGATGGCGGACACGGCAGAGAGCGCCGGTGTCGTCAATATGATGTCGCTGGCGACACGATTCTCGGCAGAGGTCCGCTATATGGGCGCACTGGCGCGTCGGGGCGCCTTCGGGGACATCTACTACGCCCGGGCCCGCAGCATCCGGCGCAACGGCATTCCATCGTGGAATACCGGCTTCATACGGGATGGCGGGGGCGCGTTTCGCGATATGGGCGTGCATGTGCTGGACGCGGCCTGGTGGATGCTGGGGATGCCGAGGCCGCTGAGCGTGACCGGCGCGGCCGGGGCCAGGTTCGGTCCGCGCGGGCTGGGGTATTTCGGAAAGAGGGCGCCGGGCGAAGTTGCGGCAACGCCGGAAAGTTACTACAGCCAGTTTGCCGCGGACGACTACGCGGGCGGCTTCATCCGTTTTGAGGGCGGCAGCGCGCTGCAGGTGGAGAGTTTCTGGGCTTCGCACCAGCCCGGTGACCTGCAGATCGAGCTGTTCGGGGACGAAGCAGGGGCGCAACTGCGGCCGCCAACGGTGTACACAAACGGCCCCATCCCGGACGCTGTGGCGGAAACGGCGGAAGCGTTTGGCGCCACAGCGGATGCTGAGCCTGGCGTGGATGACGGGGGCGGTCCGCTTGACATCACGTTTGAGGGTCTCACTGAGGAGAGAAGCGCGACATGGGACTCGATCGCCGATCACTTCGTTGCCTGCATTCTGGACGGCGTCGCTTGCAAGGCGCCTCTGCGGCATGGGTTGATCGTGCAGGAGATGATGGAAGGACTGTTGAGAAGCGCCGAGAGCGGGCGGGAGCAACGGCTCGACGGATAGCGGTCAGGATGAAGCCCTGGTCTGGAAGGACCTGAGCGAAAACTGTCAGTTGGCAAGGAGGGAGAAAGATGCCGATTCTGGGCAAAGAGGATTGGGCGTTCTGGGAAGAGCACGGCTACGTTGTGGTCCCGAATGCGGCGCCGCAGGAGAATCTGGACGCGCTTGTTGAGCAGCTCTGGACGTTTCTGGAGATGGACGAGGCCGATCAGGAATCCTGGTATAGGTACAAGCCCTATACGCGTGAAGATCTCTGTTCGCCAATCTCACAGGCCGGGATGGTGGAGATGTACCAGCATCAGGCATTGTGGGACAACCGCCAGTACCCGCGCATCCATCAGGCTTTCAGCGAAATTCTGGGGACGGAGAAGCTGTGGGTGTCGCTGGATCGCGCCAATATGAAGCCGCCTGACAGGGCCGACAAGCCGGAGTGGGGCCACAAGGGCATGATTCACTGGGACATTGACACGAGCGCATTGCCGTTGCTGGAAGGGGACGATATCGCGGCCACGTGGCGACCGGACCCAGACACGCATATTGGCGTTCAGGGCGTCCTGTATCTGACCGACACCGGCCCCGACCAGGGCGGTTTCCAGTGTATACCGGGCTTTCACAGGACATTTTACGAGTGGGTAAAGACGCAGCCGGCCGACCGGAATCCGCGCATTCCGGACCTGCCCGACCTTAACATTAAAGCCGTGGAAGGGAAGGCGGGCGACCTGGTGATCTGGCACCGGCTGCTGGCGCACGGAAACGGCCACAATCGCTCGACGCGGCCGCGGCTGGCGCAGTACATCACGATGGATCCGGCGCCGGAGAATGACGAGGCGCTGCGTGCGGAGCGCATTCGCTCGTGGCAGGAGTGCCGGCCCATGCCCAGTTGGCCGGGCGATTCGCGAGATTGGGAGCACAAGCATCAGACGCCGGCCAAGCTGACGCCGCTGGGGCGCAGGCTGCTCGGGGCAGATTCGTGGAATTAGCGCAGGAACGGGCTTGAATCAGTTCCAGGCGGTGTGAGCTCTACACAAGCAGCCATCCACGGATCGCAAACAGTTGAGAGACAGAGCAGGGCGCGGCGCGAAGGACCCTGAGCGCAACGCCGGCGGCCAGCAGCCTGCCCGATCCGCTCAATGAACTTCCCCGCAACCCGTCTACTTGACCGCAACAGCGACGATTCCAACTGCACGACTGACGGTTACCGTGGTTTGCCCGGAACCTGAGAACATCGCCTCGCAGTCTGACCCACGTCTACACGAAGACGTTGCAGGGCAGGCTGGGGTTCGGCCAGGGCATCAGCGCCAGGGGACGGTGATGCTTTTCCGCCAGGTTTTGGAACACGGCGCCAGTGTCTCGATTCCGGGGGACAAAGGTGGCAAGATAGAGATCGCCGTAGTTGCTCAGGCTGGTGTTGGTGAAGACGGTATATGCCACAGGCCCATAAACGCCATGCTGATAGAAATGGCTGCGCAGGCGGCTGTTGTCGTCTTCGACGCGTTTGCGGCTGGCCGCCCATAGCATCTGGAAGTCGGGATAGGCGGACAGGGTGGCGAATAGGTTGCGGAAGCGGGCGGTATGGCGGTAACGGAGAGTCATAACCCGCCATTGACGCATATTGGCGAGAGCGATGGCATTCCATCCGGCGCCCAACACGCGGCGAAGGGGGGCATCGGGGGCGAGCAGCAGGGAGAGGATATTGACGTTGCCGGCTGCGCATCTCACCGCCTCCATCTGCGCCCAGTTGAGTCTGTGAAAATCGAGGACGGCGCGGTTGGCGCCGACCAGATCGCCATACGAATCCATCAGGAAGGCGGGTGTACAGAGCGTGCCGAGCGTGCCCCAGAGCCTGGCGAAGACTTCCTGGTGGTTGAGGTCGGAACGTACGATCGATTCGTCTGAGATTTCGCTGGCCATGGCGAAAAATTCGCGGCGTTCCAGTGAGGTAAGTTTGAAGGTCCGCGCCAGGTCCTGAAGTGTTGCCTTGTCCAGCCGGACCTGGCTGCCCCGCTCGATCTTGCCGATGATTCTTGTTGTCAGCCCGGTCTCTTCTGCCAGTCTTTCCTGGCTCCAAATGTTGCCGCTATCGAAATCCATCTGCTCCTTTCGCAAGGCGGCGACCACTTTGCCGAACATTTTGCGTTCCACAGCATCCTCCGCTGTCTATCGCCGGACACGACGTTGTATCCGGCCTTTCCTTCTGTAAGAAATTCTATCAGCTTGAAGCCCGAATTCAAGTGAGCATTCTCCCAAATCCGAGAGCCTGATCTCCCGAAATCGGTACATTTTCGATAGATGGACAGGTTTGGGGCGGGATTCGAAGAGGGCCTGCCGAACCGGTCGCTTTGCCAATGCGTCTCACGGGCGCGGCTGTTGCGGAATTGGCCCCGCTTTTGATCCGCAGTTTGCGTTGGAGTAGAATGGTCATTGCTCAGAGAGTGCCCTGACCAACGGGGGCGAGTTTGTCCCGCATTCCCCTTTGCAATTGATCGAGCGGCGGCGCCGGAATCGTGCGAGACGCCATGCAATCCGCGGCTGCAGGGTATCAGGCCGCAAGGCCATCCTATAGAGGAATTTCGCTGCCCAACATATGGGCGGCGGGATTTGGGTATCCGCGCTGCCTGGGAATCCTGATTCTGGTGGGATTCGGTTTGCGCCTGGTGATGTTGGACCGTTTTCGGTTTCACCAGGATGAGGCGCTTTACAGTTACTGGGCGCTGCGCTTTCTGCACGGTGATCCCTATTTTCTGGAGCAGTGGATCGACAAGCCGCCGCTGTTCATCTGGCTGCTTGCCTTCTGGTTTAAGGCCTTTGGCGCGTCCGAGGCGAGCGCGCGGTTATTGAATGTAGGGATCGGCATTCTCACGATCCCGGTGGTGGGCGCGATCGGGCGACGGGCATGGTCACCTGTTGCAGGCGCAGTTGCGGCGGCAGTCTATGCGCTGAACCCCTTTGCCATCAGTTATAGCCCGACGGCATTCACCGATCCGCTGCTGGTCCTGGCAGGCGTCTGTTCACTGTACGCGGCGTTGCGATCGCGTCCCTTTCTGGCGGGGCTTTGCCTGGGGGCCGCGATAATGACCAAGCAGCAGGGGGTCTTCTTTGCTCCGCTGACGCTGGCGGTCCTGCTCGCGAGAAGCCCGGAATCAACTGTTGCCTCGACGCTGCGCGCGGTCGGGGGACTGGCATTGGCGGCGCTGCCGGTCCTGTACTGGGACAGTCTGCGCTGGGCGGTGGCGCCTTCGCCGTGGGACCTGGCCGTGCGCAACTACGGCGCGCTGGCGTTGCTTCCGCTCAACCAGTGGCCGGGACGGTTTGTGGGGGTCGCCGAACTGCTGTGGTATCTGACCGCCAACAGCGTGGTTTGGGCTGTTCTGGGGGCAGCTGCGGCGCTGGCGGCGGTCTACAACTGGCGCCAGGGAAATTCCTGGCCGCGGCGCGCGGTGTTTGCGGTTCTGCTCTGTGGGTGGATTGGGGGATATTGGGCGGTGCATGCCGCGTTCAGTCTGCCGATTTGGGACCGGTATTTTTTGCCGCTGGCGCCGGCATTCGCGTTGCTTTGCGGGTGGACCGGCGGGAGGCTCGCGGCGGAGCGCGGCGGCTTGTGGAGACCGGCTGTCGTCGGGCTGGCGATTACGCTCTTGCTTCCCGGCGCGGGGCGGGCGGCGCGGGGCGAACTGCCGATTGGCGGGGATCATGGCGCGTATGACGGCCTGCAGGGGGTGACTGCGTGGCTGGACGACAACAGCCCACCGGGCACGATCGTGTATCATCAGGCTTTGAGCTGGCACTTCCAGTTCTATCTCTTCGAGAATCCGGGGGAATACAGCGCACGCTGGTTTGCGAGCCCTGTTGCCCTGGCAGATGATGCCGCCAAGAGGCCGCAACGCGCCAGGTTTGTGATCGTTCCGGCCTGGCGGCCAGTGCGAAACGCCTTTCCCCATTTGGCTGCGCGCGGGTTGGCGCTGGAGCCAAGGGTCAAAGAAGAACAGTTCACCGTCTATGAGATCACTTTGCGGAGGCGTTGAGGGGGCTGGCGACTCAATCCGGCTTGGGGACGGTTGGCGGCCGCCAGCCTTGCAGGCATGATGGTACAATAGTGATCCAATACAAAACGATTGAGAGGAGAAAGCGGATGACAGTTGAGGGGAACAGTTCCAGGTCGGACGTACTTTCGCGGGCACAGGGCAGTCTGCTCGGCCAGTTGATCGGGGACTCACTCGGCAGCCTGGTGGAGTTTCAATCGCGGGAACGGATTCGGCGGAGGTATCCCGACGGTGTCCGCGATATGGCTGACGGCGGCACATTTAACACGATCGCGGGCCAGCCCACCGATGATTCGGAGTTGGCGCTGATGCTGGCGCGTTCGCTTGTCGCTCGCGGCACGTTCGACCAGGAAGAGGTGAGAAAGGCGTATGTATTCTGGCTGGATTCCGGGCCTTTTGACGTGGGTAACACCATCCAGAGCGGCTTGACCGGGTGGCAGATTCCTTCCAGCCAGGCCAACGGCGCGATGATGCGGATCAGTCCGTTGGGCATTTTTGGGGTCAACTACGAGTTGGAGCTGGTCGCGGAGTGGGCGCGGCGGGACGCTGAACTCACGCATATTCATCCGGTGTGCCAGGAGGCGAACGCGCTGTTTGCGATGGCGATTGCGCACGCGGTCCGTACGGGATGCGGGGCGGAAGAGCTGTACGCCGAGATTGTGAATTGGGTGGACGAGATGGATGTCGACCGCCGGTTGCGGGAGACAGTTGCCGCGGCTGCCGACGCGCCGCCCGCCGACTACATGCACCAGCAGGGATGGGTTCTGATCGCCTTCCGCAATGCGCTGTGGCAGCTGCGCAACGCTGCAAATGTGGAGGAAGGAATCGTGGACTCGATCATGGGCGGGGGCGATACGGACACCAATGCGGCGATATGCGGAGCGCTGTTGGGCGCTGTCTATGGACGGGAGGCGATCCCCGAACGGTGGATCGAGACGATCCTTGGCTGCCGGCCGGAGAAGGGAAGGGCCGGCGTGCATAAGCCCCGCACCGAATGCTTCTGGCCGGTGGATGCGCTGGAACTGGCCGAGCAGTTGATCGCGCCGGCTGACTGAAATTGGTGGAATCAGGGGAACCAGAAGTAGAAGGAGGCGCGGGAAGCGGGATGGAAGAGATGAAACGAGCGGCGTTGTGGACTCCGCGGCTGGAGGAGTTGGCGCCTGTCGTGCGGAAGGGTCTGGAGGCCAACTACGCCCGTGTCGAGGTTGACGTGGCCGAATGCCCCGATTTGCGGCGTCTGGGCTGCGCAAGTCAGGGAATCGGCGGTTCCACGGCGCTGTTGGAGGCGGGCGGGGAACCCTATGCGCACAACCCCCGGTACCGGCAGATCACGTTTGATATGGCGGACATGGCGCGCGACTGCGGCCGGGCCGACGGCAGCATCCTGGGCGCGGGCATGGCATTTCCGGGCGTGTTGGAAGGACATTGCGGAGAGGTCATCGCCACGTTGCAGGCGGATGGGGTCAACCGATCAAAGGTGGCGCGGGTCGGACCTGAGAAGGAGTGCATCGTTGAGGCCTATGCTTCGACGCGGCACAGCGGGCTTTCCAACCTGTTCCTGTCGGAGGGGTTGCCGGGGCCGGCGCTCAGGGTCAGCGTGGAGAAACGGACAGGCAGCGAGCGGTCCTTCACACAGGCGTTGCGGAAGAGTCTGCAGGGGCACCCGGAGATTGGGGGCGACGGCGCGCCTGAAGGCGCCTTGCAGGTGGGCATGGGCGGCGTCTTTGTGGTGGAGGAGGGACAGATCCGCTCTCACATCATGCCGGATTACGAGTGCATCGCCCACAAGTATTACGACACTGAGGCCGAGGAGGTGGTTGCGGACTTTCTCCAATTCTATCAACACATGGGGCCGGACCTGCTCTGCTTCTCGGTATTCTGGACGGGGGACCCGACCGGCGGACGCCTGCATCTGCGGGAATCGGGCGAGCACACACATTTCTTTCACATGGGTGATCTCAACCAGGCCGGCCACTATCATTATGATGTCAGCCCCGACCGTATCCGCTATACGGGATACTTCAATGTGGCCGACGAACTGGTGCGCGTCGGAGACATCTACGCGGAGCTTGAACGGCAGGCACAACACACATGCGAGGAGCGGAGATGAAGATTGAAAAGGTCAACGCGTTGGGTCTGCGGGGGGCGACACCTGAGGGCGGCTGGAGCGAGGAGCTGAAGGAGGAGGACTGCGTACACACGCTTGTGTTCGTGGAAACGGATGAAGGGGTCACGGGACACGGCGCCGTATTTACGAATGATGGGCTTGTGCTGGCCGCGCTGGAGGTGCTGCGCCCGCTGTTGATCGGGCAGTCCGCGATTGAGCCGGAACGGGTAAGCGAGCGGCTGCACCAGAATACGTTCTGGCTGGGGCGAGGCGGCAGCGTCACACATACGATCAGCGGCATCGACATAGCGCTGTGGGATATCTTGGGCAAGGTGACGGGGCAGCCGGTTGGCCGCCTGCTGGGCGGGCGATACCGCGAACGCGTGCGGCCCTACGCTTCGCTTCTGATGGACCAGCCGGCGCCGTTACGGGACGAACTGGAGATGTGGAAGGCGCAGGGGTTCCGCGCCTTCAAGATGGGATGGGGGCCTTTTGGCCGTGTCAGCGACAAGCTGGACGAGGAGATTGTGGCAACGGCGCGCGAGGTTGTGGGCGATGACAACCAGCTGATGGTAGACGCCGGCGGAAGCGATGCGCACTGGCAGGGGCGATACACGTGGGCGCTGCGCTGCGCGGGCATGCTGGCCGATTATGGGGTGGACTGGTTCGAGGAGCCGCTGCGGCCCGACGACCTGGAAGATTTCATTCATTTACGGCGAAACACGACGATCCCCATCGCCGGGGGCGAGGTGATGACGCGGCGGCAGTCATTCCTTCCTTTCCTCCAGCAGGGCGCGTTCGACATCGTACAGCCGGATGTCGCCAAGGTAGGGGGAATCAGTGAGGAGCGCCGCATTGGGTGGATGGCGCAGGAGAACGGTGTGCGCATGATTCCACATGGCTGGAACACCGCGATGGGGCTGGCGGCTGACCTGCAGCTGGCCTCTGCGCTGGCGGATACGGACCTGGTGGAGTACAAGACCGGTTCGCCCTATATCGATGAGATCGTGGTTGGCGGCTGGCAGCTGGACGAGGATGGCATGTTGCAGATTCCCGATGGACCGGGTCTGGGAATCGAGTTGGATATGGACTCGGTGGGGCGTTATTCGTAGGGGCTGGGCGGGAGGAACACTCTCTCTTGTCCGCGAAGGGCAACGGCGGACGGCAACACCTTTTTGATCCACGGAGGGGCACGGAGAACGGCGGAGGGCATCTCTTTGTCCGCGAAGTCACGCGAAGGGGCGCGAAGAACAGCGATTTGCGGTGGACGTAGTGTTTGGGGAGAGGATGGACGGTCGCGGGGGCGTTGATTGGTAGGACATATGAAGGGGGCGGGGATGCACTGCGGGGCGGGCAGTTCTCATTGGCGAGCAGCATAGGGCGCTTGATACGGCTGCTCTGCGTTCTCGGTTTGTGTGTAGTCGGCGACCATTTCGGGATTTAACCAGCCTTCCTGCGCCATAATCTAATGCGCGGAAGCGCCCGGCCTCGTCGCTCGTTGCGCCCTCCTGTCCCTTCCGGATTGCCCAAAAAAGTTGGACATCTGGCCTGTATCTGCCGGAGCCAGAGACCCTCTTGCCTGCCGACCCTGTCCCCGTGCTTGTCGGACTGACATAACGGGTGGTACAAACGGCGGGGGCAGGTCAGGGGGGAGCGATCAACCGAGTTCCCCAAAGAATTGGCATAGCAAGGCGAAAGTGTGGCGTCAAAAGGAAGGGGGCTGGTATGTCGAATGTCGGACTCAATGCAGTGAAACTGGTCGTAAAACGGATTCTGCTGGCGTGGGAGCGTCTGGAGTCAGGGGTCAGTTACGACCTGACCTCCAGCGCGTTCATAGAGGACCCGTACCGCACATACGAACAGTTGCGCCAGAAGGACCCCGTCCACCGCATGAGGCTAATCGAGGCCTGGGCGTTGACCCGCTACGAAGATGTGCAGGACGTTCTGGCTGACCACAAACGCTTTACGAACGCGGAACGCAACTACGACTATATGCAGTATCGAACATTTCTGGATCTGGACCCCCCTGATCACACCAGGTTGCGGGGGCTCGTCTCCAAAGCATTTACCCCGCGCGCGGTAAGGGAGCTTGGTCCGCGCATCCAGGAGCTTGTCGACGAACTCCTGGACGCGGTCGCCGGCAAAAGCCGGATCGATCTGATCAGCGACTTCGCCTTCCCGTTGCCGGTTATCGTCATCGCCGAGATGCTCGGCGTGCCGGCACAGGATCGAGCGCGTTTCCGGGAATGGTCCGACGATATTGCGCTCTCGGTCAATCCACTGCTCAACAGCGAACAGATAGAGCGGGTCCAACAGGCGACCGAGGAGCTCTTCGAATACTTCGAGGGCATCATCGAGCAGCGGCGGCAGGCGCCCCAGAATGACATGATCAGCGCGCTGCTGGCTGCTGAAGAAGAAGGGGACAGACTTACCCACGAAGAGCTGCTGTCAACACTCATGCTGTTGCTGGTCGCAGGCAACGAGACGACGCGTAACCTGATCGGCAATGGCATGTTGGCACTGCTCAAAAATCCGGCGCAGCTGCAACGACTGAGGCAGCATCCCGAACTGTTGGATCCGGCTATAAGCGAGCTGCTCAGGTATGACAGCCCCGTGCAGATGGACGCGCGTAACGCCATCGACGATGTTGAGATCGGAGGCAAACGGATTGCGGCCGGCCAGCGGATTCTGGCGATAGTCGGGGCCGCAAATCGAGATCCGCAAATCTTTGCCAATCCCGACGAGCTCGATATCGGGCGCGACGAAGTCAGTCACCTCTCCTTCGGGCGCGGCATTCACTACTGCCTCGGCTCTCCGCTTGCCATCCTGGAAGGACGCATAGCCTTCTCCAGCCTGCTGGATCGGTACTCTTCAATACGGTTGGCCTCTGAACCTGTGTTCAAAGACCAGATTGTTCTGCGGGGCGTCGAAGAGTTGTGGGTCGAAGTCGAACACTGATTATACCGCCTACCTTGAGAGACCGGCATGGCGGCGCGCCTAAGTCGGACCCGCCCCATGCACGAAGGCCAAGCTTACTCAGAGGCGGAAAGGACTTTCACAGTCGTGCTCCCTAGGCGGGAAGCAATGTAACCGTAGGCGGATATGCCATCTACTGTTCAGAGTCCCTCAGCAGCCGAGGGACTCTGATTGTTTGCAATACAAATTAGTGGAAGTTGCCCAAATCGGAATATTCCCGTTTAAGCCAGTAACGCTCCGTGTCTAATCATGTATATCGTTTCCCATAGTGGGGAGTTCCGAGCCTCCCCGCCCAGGTCGGTCAAACGATATCGTTGATTCCTGCTCCTTGGACTTTACCGACCACTGACTACTGCAGTTCCGCCCCTTGTGGGTGCCCTCCTCGTCGGTCCCCCCTATGCCCGCCCGCGTAGCCTCCCCGTCCCGCCACCCTCTGACCACTGACCTCTGACCTCTGACCTCTGACCACTGCAGTTCCGCCCCTTGTGGGAGCCCAAGCCCCTCCGCACAGAAATCAGCCTCCAATCAGAGACGCCAACCCGGCCCGCGCGCCCTCCCCCCACCCGTCCCCTCCACCCCTCCCTTCCCTCGCAAACCCCCTGTAGGCGCGCCCCTTGTGGGCACCCTCCCCGTCGATCCACCGTACCCCCGCCCGCGGCGCCTCCCCGTCCCGCCACCCACTGACCACCGACCACTGACCACTGCAGTTCCGCCCCTTGTGGGCGCCCAAGCCCCTTCGCACAGAAACCCGCCTCCAATCAGAGACGCCAACACGGCCCTCGCGCCCTTCCTCTGCCCGCTTCCGTGCCCCTCCGTGTCCCTCCGTGGATCAAAAGATGTTGAAGTTCGCCGTTGCCCTTCTTCGCGTCCCTTCGCGTCCCTTCGCGGATCAATCTGCCGTTGCCGCCTGCCGCTGCCGCCTGCCGCTGCCCTCCTCCGTGCCCCTCCGTGCCCCTCCGTGGATAGAAAGCTGTTGCCGTTCGCCCTTGCCGTTCTTCGCGCCCCTTCGCGCCCCTTCGCGTCCCTTCGCGGATCAATCTGCCGTTGCCGTTCGCCTTTGCCTTCCCCCGCAGTTCCCCCGCCGTTCCCCTGGCCCCTAACCTCTGGCCCCCAACCCCTGCAGTTCCCCCTCTGAAGGTTCTCTCCCAATAAGATGCGCATGCCCTGGACACACGAAGGACGTCCTTGCGGAAGGTGATTTGAGTGTGTTACGAGGTAGGGCGGGCGTACCCTGGGGGCGGGGCGAGCGGCGGATGGGGCGGGGGGGGCCGGGGGACTCCCCGGCCCGGCGGCAAACACCCGCCGCCGGGGATCGGCGCAGGGCCACCTGGTCCTGGCACTGCCCCGCCCGGTTGATGAGGGGACTTGGCGGCTGGCGGCGTTTGACGGCACTGGCGTGCGGCAGGGCGCGAGAAGGGCGGGGCGCGGAGGGGCCGCCGACACAGCGCAAGGCTGAGAGGTTGACGGGCGGGGGTTGGGGGAGGCCCGGAACTGCAGGAGGTAGGGGCCAGGAGCCAGGGGTTAGGGGTTCGTTGCGGGAGGGGTCTTTGATCGGGAAATGGGGTTGGTGATGGGTTGGGGGGAGGCAAAGCTAGACAGCCGGACGTGCGCGCCAGAGGCGGAGCTGTTTTTTGCCCAGGATTAGCCACCAGACGGTGACTGTTTCGGAGATGAAGCCGGCAAGGAGGGATGCTACGCCGAGGGCCGCCCCCTGCACGCCGAACAGGGGCAGGAGCAGCAGGGCGGCGAGGATGGCGCCGGTGCGCATCGGCGCGCCCACCGCCATGGGAAGCGTGTGCCGCTCGACAAAGGCGATGCTGTGAAAGTAGGCGCGGTGGATGACTACAAATGGGAAGAACGTGTAGATCTGAAGCGGCGCGCGGCTGAGCTCGGCCAGGGCAGGTGTCAGGCCGATGACCTGCTCCAATAGGACTGTTCGAAGGGGCGTCCAGAAGAGCAGGAGGCAGATGGCGCTGGCGATGAAGCCGCACCAGTAGGCGTAGAGAAGGAACGGACCGTAGGCGCGCACTTCGGCGTAGAAGGGGGGCATGAGGGCGCGCAGTTCGTTCAACCACCGGTAGGTCCACTGGCCGAGGGTGTAGGCCACTGTCAGCGCGGCGATTTCTTCTGGGCCGTTGGCGCCGCGCACGACGAACAGGTTGATGAGGGGCCGGCTGGATTCTTGCATGAAGTTCATGAGTCCCAGCGGCCAGGTAAAGCGGAAAAAGGCGGCATAGGTGATCGGGGGACGATCAAGCCTGTGCGGTATGCCGCTGCCGGCGAATCGCCAGAGAAAGCAGAGGATGGCGCCGAACTCAGTCAGAGCGGAAGCGTAGAGAACGAGGATCGGCAGCCAGATGGGATGGTCGCGAATGGAATCGACCTGGAGAAGCGCGACGACGGTCGCGAGCCCGGCGGCAACGCTCAGGGTGGTTGCGAGGCTGATCTGGCCGGTCCGTTTGGCGCGGGTCAGGACGCCAGTGCCGAGTTGTGTCAGGCCCCGCACGAGCGGCATTGGCAGGAGCCACAGCATCATCATGCGCACGCGCTCGCCGGTTTCGAGGTCGATGCCGTGCAGGCCCTCGAGCAGATGGCGGCTGAGTGGCGTGCCGCTAAGCAGCCATTGTATTGCCACCATCAGAAGCGCCAGTGCGCTGACGTAGCGCAGACCCCGCCAGAAGTCTCTTTTGTCCTCCACCAGAACCATGCCGGCGTAGCGAATTTGCGCGAGCGGGCTGGACAGTGCGGTGACCAATCCCCAAGCCAGTCCAAATGCGGCCAGGACACGCGTGGCGTCGGGCATGCGCGCCATGCCGGCATTGATGCTCTGCGCGCCGAATTCAAAGATGAGGATTGTGAGGATTAGAGGCAGGAGGAAACGGGTAAAACGCAGGTACATGGGTTAGGGACCAGTCGGTTCGCGGCGCGCGCCGGCCATGCGCAAGGGAAGCCGGGAGGGCAGCACGGGAAATTATCACACAGTGGTGAACTGTACGCAATGGTTGGGCGTAGTCCAAATGGGGGCGAGTCTGCGGCTACCTCTGGCAAGTTACACTGAATCCTGCAGGCCGGCTTCGAGCGATAACGCCTGATCTGGACTGCGCCGGACACAACTTTTGTCCACGGAAGGGCACGGAGAACGGCGGAGAACATCTTTTTGTCCGCGAAGCGGCGCGAAGAACGGCAACACCCTGTTGATCCACGGAGGAACATTGAGGAGGCTCGTGAACTTTGGCAGGCGTACAAGCGCCGCAAGCAGCAGGAGGTGTGAAAGATTCCGCTCACCCATGACTTCAAAGGGACCCTGAAGGTCGGCGCCGCTCTTTCTTGTACTCTCCCCTGGCGCTGGTTCCACACACACGAAAGCTGGCCGGGCGGGCTGCTTGTTGCCAAATTGCAAGGCAAAGTGGGTGGCAGGGCGATTGCATCTAAATTGGGTCAGAACATCGAAATGCAGCCGAATACTCTTCCAGGTCGGGGTAAGACACAGGGAAATGTACGAAAGATGGCACGTAGACGGAGAATTTAACTTATCTCGCCGACTGAGGGC
>JAJDZJ010000073.1 GCA_022824685.1 Caldilineaceae bacterium | reverse complement strand
AGGCCCTCAGTCGGCGAGATAAGTTAAATTCTCCGTCTACGTGCCATCTTTCGTACATTTCCCTGTGTCTTACCCCGACCTGGAAGAGTATTCGGCTGCATTTCGATGTTCTGACCCAATTTAGATGCAATCGCCCTGAGGGGGTGGGGTCCAGAACGGGGGCGGGATTCAGGCTACCTTTGGAATACAACAGTGGTCAGTTGTCTGGACGGGAATTTGGGGCGAGCGGCGGGGAGAAGGGCAAGGGAAATGCAGGGGAAGGGCGCGAGGGACGTGCTGGCGTTTTTGATTGGAGGCTGGCTTCTGTGTGGAGGGGCTTGGGCGCCCACCAGGGGCGCCCCTACAGGGGGTTTGCGGAGTAAGGGAGGGGTGAGGGATGCATGGGGCACGGGGAACTGCGGGGGAGGGGCGGGGGAAGTCTGCCCGCCGCGCTTGACGACCGAAGCGCTCGCGATCAGAATCAGGGATTTCGATCTGTATTTGGGTCATTCCAACCTTTACCTGGTTCAAAGAGCGGCGCCGGACCAATCGGTCGTCAGACGTCCGGGTACGCTTTCACCGCAATCCAAATGTTGAAACCAGTGACCTCGAAACCAGGGCCAGGCGCAAAGCTGGTTTTCCCCTCTGCGTTGTGAAGTCAACAAGGTGTCTATACTCGAACTTAACCCGTCTTGATGAATGCAGTCCAGAATGGGGGTGGTAAATCTCGATAGGACGGGATGAGAAGACTCAGGGAAGAGGAAGGAGGGAGTGTTACGTGACGGAAGCGGGGTCAGAAGAGGAGTCAGGGGGAGTTAAAAGAGACAGCGGGTGGGATGAACCCATAGCCGAAGTATAGATCGGCGGGCTGGAGCTGGACATCTCGGCGCCGAGGACACATTCCATGCTATCTTGGCGTCAAGGCTGGAAATCACTACGCGGGGACACCGACAAGCCGGGGAATATCTTTAGGGCTTGACTTCTGGAAGTCCTTCAGTCCGGGATACTGCTTGTCGGCGTTGCGAGTGAGGAAAATGTATTCTTTCTTGCCCAGCGCTTCCATTTCCTCGTGGACGATTAGACTGGTGAACAACAGTTCAGCCTTCTGAAATTCAAGAAGCGCAAGCGCGACGACCTTTGCCTTATCGTTGCCGCGGACTCCAAACACGAAAAAGTTCCAGCTGTCTAGCTTCAGAGACCAGTCTACGCCGACAGGGTAATCAGGCAAGGGAAACTGATTGGCATTGGGAGAGAAGATTCTTAAATGGGATGTGACGTAGGCTTCCAGGTCATCGTAGAAGGCACTGCGAGTGATTTCTCGACTCCAATAGCGCATATTGCATACTTTCTGCGCGCAACCTGCGAACTGAAGTATGCTCTCGGCGAGTTTGTGGATGGGGGCGTCTATATAGAGGTTGCCCTCCTCATTGCCTACATCGTTATTGATGAGGATGCTGTCGAAAATCTGCTGCCGCGTGGGGGTGGAGATTTCGTAGGTGTAGGAAAGACGCATAAGGGTCAGGCCGTAGTCGCAGATACGGACGTATCCATCCCCCTTTGGGCTGTCCTGCAGGTAGATCTCCACCATGTCCCCGTCTTCATGGTGGATTGGAAGGATGAGTTGATGCTTGCCGGGGCGACGTTCGTAGAGGTCGAAACCGGCGGAGAGGGGCGTATTCAAGGATTCTCGAACGCTACGAATGTTCATCGAAAAGCCTCGGTTGAAGCGCTTCGGGGAAGAACTCGGCGTAGTTTGTCACACCGACGTCTTCAAAGAAGATACGGAGAGCCTGCTCGAATGTACTGTATCGGTTCGTAATTTCTCGATGGCGTTCTTGCGGGTGACTGCTTCCAGATGCTAACTCTTGTGCGGTTATGCGGTGAATGTGCGGTAGAGCGTAATGACCATCTGGATGCAAACTTGATTCTCCGTGCGCGCCGTTGTAGCGGACCAGAGTAATTACCTTTAGCGCTTTTCCGCTGCTATGGTAGCGTAACCCTATGGAAAAGTTTTCGATGTATGTGTTGTGACGGCGAATGAAAACCGAGAATTTCTCGTTGTCGAGCGAATTGGTTTCCAACTCCAGGTCGCAGCGTTTCTGGTTGTTTTCCTCTTTATATCCTCTGGCAGGGGTCTTCTCGCCAATCGTCTTAGGAATGTCAAGCAGATTCTGAATCTCCTGCTCGGTCATCGTCGGTCTTTCTGGTAGCGTGGCGATATTATAGGGCAACTATATCTCCTGTTACAAGGGGATTTTTCGTTGAGGGTCTCTACTCGAAGAGAGCCGGATTGGGTCCGAAATTCACTCTTTTCCGCTCAAAGCAGCGGACACCTCTTCGCCTTGCTGGACATTTGAAAATGTTCATGGGCGCCACCCGGCGCCCCGACCAATCCAGAAAGCAATTCTAGCGCATTTGTTCCAATTGTGCCAAAACTGACGTCCTCGCCTTGGACAGAACGCCTTCCCCACTGCAAGCCACAGTCTGCTTCCCCCAATTCTTCTCCTGACGCGCGGGCTGCGCAGCTGCGGATTTCACTGCGCTGAGAGTTGCTATACCAGTATCGTCATCTCTTGATTACCGGAATGCGCCATTATCGTCCAAGCCCTGAATCGCCAACAGAAAAAGGGTTTGACCGCTCCTCGCCGCCGAAGGCGCAGCGCTTCGCCCATTCGGGTACATGTTATCCATAATCCCCAGAACAGCCCCGAGCAACGCCCGCACGATTCCTTCGCAGAGTCCGTCGACCTCAGAACCGCTAGCGGAAGCGCTGCTGCTTGTCCTCATTCCAGCGCCAGATTTGCCGCACTCTTGAAATTCGCTGCAATTTCCCGGCCAGTTCCCCTTGACATAGTAGAACAAATGTGCTAATATGTCAGAATATCGCATCGCAGACCGGCAGCCGCCGGCATCAATCGCAGATCAGTTGCTCGACGGAACTTCCAAGGAGCGAACCATGAAAAACGATATCGCCAAAACCTCGATCGGACGTGTTGCCCTCCTCTCCTCAAGACCAATTCTGGCCCTGGTGGCCGCCATGTTCGTGGCCGACCTCCTCGGAAGCATGGGTTGGGTCCAGGGCCGCATCCAGGGGGAGACCCTCTTTTACCTCTTCAACAACCCGATCTCGAACTGGGGCGTCATCATGACCATGCTCATCTGGATGCTCACCACCGGCATCCAGATGGTGTCGAGCGGCATGGCCTACCGCGCCAAGACCAATCCTTACATGGCGGGCGTCGGCTTCTACGTCTGGCTGATCGGCTCCATCCTCGGACGCAAAAGCCTGAAGTTCAACAGCGCCAACTACGGTTCGGTCTTTACGATCGAGTACGGCAAGCTGGCCAAGGAGTGGTCGGGCATGTCCTTCCTGATCGCGCTCTACTGGCCGTCCCAGATTTTCGACATGGCGACCGACGCCAGCTTCTATCTGACCACGCCGCTGCGGGCTTTCAACCTCTTTTTTGCCTTCTCGTCCCTGGTCTCGGAACAGCTGGCCTACATGGCCAGCGCCGCCAAAACACTGGGCGACGAGGCCCTGGAGGAGATGCGTGGCTACCTATAGATCCCTCTTACAGCAGGACCGTGGCTGGGGCCTCTTCTGCCAGATGTCGGTCGCGCCGCTGGTGGCCGGCACGCTGGAATGGCTCGTCGCGGTCGGCGCCTGCTGGTTCATCGGCGCTCCCTACGCCGCGCCGTGGACGTGGCTGGCGCACCTGGCCGCCGCCTACCCCCGGGTGGGCGCGGCCACAGGGCTGCGGGCGATTTCACTTGTCTGGGCGGGATGGGAGTTCCTGCGCACCGGCATGGAGTGGGGTCAACTTACTCCTTACCTGTGGTTCGTCCTGATCACCGCGCTGGCCGCGGCGCCGCACCGCTGGGGCGTCTGGGCCGCGCGCATCGCCGTGCATGGCCTCGCGCTCTGGTTCATCCTCCAGATCGATCACATCTCCGGCCTCATCGGCCTCGTTGGGCTGCTTCTGCTCCTGATCTGACCTTCCGCGCAAGCTGCGTCGCCGTCACTGTCCACTATCCACCGGCCACCGCTTCCGCCTCCGGCATGACCACCTCGTAGCCCTGGCGGTTGTTGGCCGATTCACGGGCCCACAGGCAGGTCAGCGCGCTGAGAATGCCCGCCCCGATCGGACTGCGCGAGGGCCGGCGGTCCCGCATCGCCATCAGAAAGTCAAAGCTCAGCTCACGGTCGCCGCCGAAATGGGGCATGTCCCCGCTGAAGTCGATCGTTTCCACCACCGGCGATGTGTGGCTGAAGATCTTGATATAGTTTTCGTTCCAGTTGAACTCGATAATGCCGCGATAGCCATAGAGACGGGCGCCGCGGCGGGCCCCGCGATATCGGGTAAAGAAATTCTGTGTGTAGCTGGCCTGGACGCCATTTTCATATTCCAACATACAGGCGCCATTGTCCTGAAGCTGATGCCCCTCGGAAAAGACACAGAACTGGTCGTCGCGGTAGACCTGCTCCTCGGCAAAGCGCACGCGGCCGCCCTCAAAGCCGGTGCGGAAGCGCACAAACGGGCTCTCCGGGCATGTCTCCTGCTCGGCGCAGTCCCTGCACTGCAGATCCCACGGTTTGTCGCCGCCGTAGACGCGGCGGGAATTCATCGCGCTGACCCAGCGCGGGCGGGCGTCGAGCAGATAGTTGATATAGTCCACGTCGTGCGTGAACTTCTGCAGCCATAGCCCGCCGTCCAAGTCGTAATTGCGGTACCAGCTTCTGAAGTAGACGCTGCCGTAGCCGACATCGTTGAACGCGACCACCTGCTCGATACTGCCGACCTGGTCCGATTCGATGATCTCCCGCACCTTCTGGGCGACCGGGCTCAGCCGCAGCGGGAAAGAGACCACGGTGGGCGCGCTGTAGTCCTTATAGGCCGCGTGCAGGCGGCGCACCTCGTCGAAGGTGATTGCGACCGGCTTTTCCAGGAAGAGCGGGAGCTGCGCGGGCGCGACCTTGAGCGCCATTTCCGTGTGCAAATTGCAGCGAGTCCCGATCATGATGCCGTCCAGCTCGTCGGCTCCGGCCAGCAGCTCGTCCGCCGAGTTGTAGAAACGGGCGTCGGAGAGAAAAGGATCGTTCGCGGCCTGGATGCGGTCGCTGCCCGGGTCGGCTATAGCCGTTACCCGGTAGGGTATGTCGAAGATATCCAGCCCCTTGGCCATGCCCGCAATGCGGCGGCCATATCCGATGATGCCTAGGCGTAACATGAGTGCTCCTTTCAACTTTGTCGGCTTCTGTAACTGGTTCGCTGGGGTGATGCCGCCGGCAACCTGGCTGCCTTGAAACGTCTCAACCCTCCTCACCCAGACAGGCCAAGACCGCGACGCCGGTGCGTATGCCGGCGACGAAGCGTTCTACCTCCAGGTTTTCATTCGGCGCATGGTTGGCCTCGTCATGGTTGGCATAGGGCGTGGTAAAGGAGTGAACGCCCAGAACCTTGGTCCAGACATAGTCGGGCAGGCTCCCGCCCATCGCCGGAATGAGGAGGGGATCGACACCCTGGGCCGCGCGAAGGGCCTGCCGCAGCGGCTGCGTGTAGGGCGAGTCCAGCGGTGTGCGCGAAGGCTCCATACCGCCCTGGCGGATCACCTCGACCTCCGGCGCATGGCGGCGGACATGCGCCTCCACTTTGTCCAGAATCTCGTCAACGCGCTGGTTTTCGATCAGGCGCATGTCGCACTTCACCGTCGCCTGATGCGGCAGCACTGTTTTCGTTCCCGGCCCGCCGTACCCGCCATGAAATCCGTTGATCGTAAAGGTCGGCCACGCCGCGAGGCGGTCGAAAAAAGGCCGGTCCTGCGGCTCATCCAGCCGGGCCAGGCCCGCTCCCGCCATCACCGCCGCCACATCCACCGGCAGCGCGTCCAGCGCCTCACGTTCCAGCTCGCTCAGCGGCGCGACGTTGTCGTAGAATCCGTCGATTGTAATGGCGCCGCGGCTGTCCTTCATCGTCGCCAGCAGATGCGCCAGCGTCCAGATTGGGTTGGGCGCGACGCCGCCCCAGTTGCCCGAATGAAAATCGCGCGCTCCATGTTCCACTCGCAGCTCGAACGATGCAATCCCGCGCGGGCCGAACTTGATGCAAGGCCGCCCGCTTTCATGCACGGGGCCGTCCGCGGTGATCACCAGGTCGGCGTCGACAAGCAGGCCGCGATGCGCCCGCACAAAGTCGCTGATATGCGGGCTGCCGACCTCCTCCTCGCCCTCCAGCAGGACGATGACGTTGCACGGCAGGCCGCCGGTGACCGCCAGCCAGGACTCAATCGCCAGAAGCTGGGCCAGATGCTGCCCCTTGTTATCGCCCACGCCCCGCCCCCAGATGCGCCCATTCCGGATCTCCGGCTCAAACGGCGGCGAGTCCCATGCGTCCAAAGGATCCGGCGGCTGCACGTCGTAGTGGCCGTAGAGCAGCACGGTCGGCGCGTTCGGGCTCTCCCCATAGCGGCCGTAAACGAAGGGCCAGCCCGCGCCTTCCAGCAACCGCGCCTCCATCCCCAGCCCCTGCAGGTAACCGAACAGGAACTCGGCAGTCTCCCGGATGCCGACCCCGTGCGCGCTGATGCTGGGCCGGGCAACATAGGCCAGCAGGCGGTCGACAAACGCCTGCCGGTGGGCGTCGACATAGGCAAACACGTCCGCCAGTTCGGGAGGCCTGCTCTCCTTTGCGATCAATCGTTTCCTCCTCATGGCGCAGACCCCGGCGCAAAGTTCCTGGCCGGCCGTTTGCGCTTTTCGGGATTTTCTGATGATATGTACTTGCGGGAACGCCCCGATTTTACAGTAAGTCTCGCGAATGTCAACCTGGCGGTCCTCGGCTTTAGCCCACTGCCGGTTGCAGCCCACAGCACCGTCCACCGATCACCGAATGGAGTCTTCCCATGAGATTAGGCGTTGTCGGCATGTTGCCCCCGGATCCCGCTGATATCCACGGCCCGCATCTGGTCGCCATTCGCGACTTGGGACTGACGGGGGGCGCCCTCTCCGTCTCTGCCGCCGGTTCGCCGCCGGCCTCCGCGCCGGTCTGGCAGCGCGTGCGGCGGCTGTTCGCGGATGAAGGCATGGACCTTGTTCAGGTCGGCATTGGTTTCAGGGAATGTCTTTTTGACCCGGACGACGAGGTGCGACTGCGGCTCTTGGAGAATATCCGCCGGGGCTTTGGCGTCGCGCGCGAGTTGGGCGGTCATGTCGCCCTCATTCGCACCGGAAGCTTGAGCCCCAACGGCTCTTACAGCCCCCACCGGGAAAACCACCGGCCGGGGCGCCGCGCCCTGCTGGTGGAATCTCTCGCCTGGCTGGCCGAGGCTGCCGAAGCAGTTGGTCAGACTGTCGCTGTCGAAACGCACGTGCTGACGATCATGAACTCACCCGAGTTCAACCGCGCCGTCATCCGTGATGTGGGCAGCCCGCGTATGCGGATGGTGATGGATTACGTGAACCACTTCCAGACGCTGCACCAGGTCTATGACAGCAGGCAGCGGCTCCAACACATCTTCGAATGCATGGGGCCAATCAGCGCGATTGGGCACTGTAAGGACATCAGCGTGCGCGACGAATTTGTGGTTCATATGGATGAAGAGATTCCGGGCGAAGGAGAGCTGAACCTGGCCACTGCCTTGCGTCTCTGGCACAACCAGCATCCCGACGGCTACATGATGCTCGAACACCTGCCCAACGAGAAGTATCCCCTTGCCGCGGCCAACGTGCATCGCATCCTGGAGAGAGAAGGGATCCCCGTCCATTAGAGCCGGCGCTCAACCATCGGCCGCTCAACCATCCGCCGCTCGCTCACCGCGCCCGATACCGCCCGGCGTCGACCAGCGTCGGGCTTTGCGGCATACCGCTCACCAGCGCCCCGTTTTGAACAAACCCCTCCTCGCGCCCATCCAGCTCCGCGATCAACCGCTCGCGCCAGAAGGCAACGCGCTGCGGGCGCGCCGCGGCCAGGTCATGCAGCTCCGTGGGATCCGCGTCCAGGTCGAACAGCAGCTCGCGCCCGCTCTGGCTGAACCAGATGTACTTCTCGCGGCCGTCCGTCACCCACTGGTTGGAGTCGGCGTTCATGAAGTGCTCGCCGTGCAGATGCTCGCGCCAGCCATCGGTCTCCCCGCGCGCCAGCGGCAGTATACTCCGCCCGTCAACGTGCGCGGGCGTGTCGCATCCGGCGAGATCACAGAAGGTCGGCAGCAGGTCGCGTAGCTCTACCACCTGGTCGACCTGTTGCAGGGGCTCATCGGCCTGCCTCGCCTGGTGGTGCGGGCTGCCTGCGTGCGGCAGCCGCAGAATGAACGGCAGGCGCGCCGAGCTGTCAAAGGGATAGCCCTTGGCGACATGGTTGTGGTCGTAGAGCATCTCACCATGGTCGGCGGTGAACACGATCGCGGTATTCTCCAGCTCCCCGTTCTCAAACAGCGCCTGAAAGACGCGGTTGAGGCTGTAATCGATATGGCTGATCTGGGCGTAGTAGGCCCGCCGCGCATAGTCGCGCTGCGCCGCATCCGTCGGGATCGGGCTGTCCAGCCCCCGCACCGGCAGGCTGTCCGGCGCCCAGTCCCCCATCACCGGGTCCGGCAGCGGCTTCGTCGTGTAGCGGTCCATAAACGCTTCCGGCGGGTCCAACGGGGGGTGGGGCCGGTGGTAGGAGAGCATCAGGAAGAACGGTTTGGTCGGGTCGCGGCGGCGCAGAAAGTCGATGCCCATCGTCGTGACCCAGCTGGTCGGGTGCAGCATCTCCTCGTACACCCAGGGCCGCGCCGCGTAGCCATTGCAACCCACGCCGGTATCGATGTAGTCCGCGTCCGGGCCGAGCCGCTCTCGCAGCCACGGCGTGTAGTCGTCAACCAGCCCGTAGTCGTCCCGCTTGGAACGCTCGCGGTGCAGGTAGCCGTCGTGCAGGAGGACGTTGTGGAAGCCCATCAGATTGCGCGAGGGATGCGTGTGCATCTTGCCGACACACTGTGTATGGTAGCCCGCGTCGGCCAGCAGCCCGGGCATCGTGCAGTCGTAATGCCAGTCGACTCTGTCGTTATAGCCGACAAATCCGGTATGCCGCTGGTTCAGGCCGGTGAAGATCGTCGCCCGCGCCGGCACGCAGGTGGGCGTGGCCGCATAGGCCTGCGTGAAGTTGATGCCCTCACGGGCCAGCCTGTCCAGGTGGGGCGTCTCTGCCACAGGGTGGCCGGTCAGGCTCAACGCGTCGGCGCGCCACTGGTCTACGCAGATGAATAGAATGTTGGGCCGGCTGTCTGCTGGCATGGTTCTTCACCTCGGATTTATTGGGATTGAAGTTGCTGGGCGAGAGAGCCGCCGGTCAGAAGAGGAGATGGGCCGCGAAACGTGAGCCGCCAAGTTATCCCTTCAGGCCGGTTATGGAGATGCCCTCGACGAAGGTGCGCTGGACGAAGAAGTAGAGGATGATGACCGGCGCCACCGCGGCGGTGCTCGCCGCCATCATGTAGGGCCACATCAGTTCTTCCTGGAACATGGTACGGAATTGCTGCAGGCCGAGCGCGATCGGGTACAAGGCTTCATTGTTGAGGTAGATCAGCGGCCCGATATAGTTGTCCCAGGCGAACATGAACTGGATAAGCCCGATCACCGCCAGCGCCGGCTTGGCCAGGGGCAGGATAATTCGAATCAGGATGCCCAGCTCAGTGCAGCCGTCAACGCGAGCCGCGTCGGACAGTTCGCTGGGGATGGTGAGAAAGAACTGGCGCAGCAGAAAGGTATAGTAGGCGTTCACGCCAAGGAAAGTCGGGACAATGAGAGGCAGGTACGTGTTGAGCCAGCCAAGATTCTTGAAGGTGAGATAGAGCGGGATCATGCGCACCTGGAACGGGATCATCATCGTCGAAAGGCAGATGATGAAGAAGATGTCCCGCCCGGGCCAGCGGATGCGGGCGAAGCCGTAGGCGACCAGCGTATTCGAAATCAGCGCGCCGGCCACCGCGCCAAGAGCGTATCGCAACGTATTATAGGTATAGATGCCGAAGGGGCGGGAGGAGAGCGCCTCCGGGTAGTTGATCAGGCGCACGGGATTGGGAATCCAGATGGGCGGGACGGTGTAGACCTGGGGATCCGTCTTCAAGGAAGTTGAGAGCATCCACAGCAGAGGCCCGGCGAAAACAAGCGCCAACGCGACCATCATCAGGTAAAAGAGCGCGCGGCGCACAAATCTGAAGAGGGGGCGCTGAGTGAGCGGAAGATGTTGTATAGGGCTGCTGGCGATGGCTTCGGCTCGTTGCATGATCTTGTGTGGCAGCTAGTCCGACTCTCCGGCGTAGTAGACCCAGCGCGCTGAGCTGCGGAAGATGAGCAGGGTGAAGGCGAGAATGATAATGAACAGAATCCAGGCTTGGGCCGAGGCATACCCCATCTTGAAGAACTGGAAAGCGTTGCGATAGAGATAAAGGCTGAAAAACTCGGTCGAATCGTTGGGGCCGCCCCCGGTGAGCAGCCAGCCAAGCGTGAAGTATTGGAACATGCCGATCATACCGGTCAGCATTACGAACAGGATTGCCGGCGTACAGATGGGAATAGTGACGTGCCAGAAGCGTTGCAGCGCGTTGGCGCCGTCGACCTCGGCCGCGTCCATCAGCGAACTGGGCACGTCCTGCAGAGCCGCCAGGAAGATGACGATGGCGGTGCCCTGCGCCCAAACGTGGATGAGGATCAGGGATGGTTTCGCCAGCTCCATCGAAGAGATAAAGGGGATGACCGCCCACCCCCAGCTCTTGATGACAGAGTTAATCACCCCGTAGTTGGTGTTGTAGACCCAGCGCCATACCTCCGCCGAGGCCACGGCCGGCACCAGCACCGGCAGGAAGAAGATGGTACGGAAAAGCGGCCGCAGCATCATCTTGCGGTTGAGCAGACTGGCCAGCAGAAAGGCCACCACCAGCCCGGCCGGCACGCCGATCACAACCAGGTAGACTGTGTTGCCGAGCACAGTGCGGAAGATCTCATCCTTAACGAACAACTCGATGTAATTCTCCAGGCCGATGAAGCGGGCCGGGCGCAGGACATCGTAGCGCGTCAGGCTGTAATAGGCAGAGGCCGCGATCGGATAGAGAACGAAGCCGGCAAAACCCACCAGCCAGGGTGAGATGAAGGCCAGCCCCTTCAGGAGGTTGCGCGTCTGGGCAGGAGTCCAGTGCTGTGGCATCTTTGTGGCCTGTGCGCCGTGACTGACGGTCAGTTTCACCAACCGCCAGTCACGGCTATGTTTAACTCTTTTCTAACCAACCAACTCGGGGAACTGCTTGAGCATCTCCTCCGTGCAGGCGGCCTGCATGTCGGCGGCAGCCTGCTCGGGATCCTTGTCGCCGAAGATAACGGACTCGTACGTGCGGGAGCGCTGCTGGTTGACGAAGCCCTGGATCGGAATCACCGGGCAGGCCCACAACTCATCGGCCTCATTGACCGACTGCAGGAACCAGTCCAGGTTCTCGTAGCGCTGGTACTTGGGCAGTTCAGGGTCATAGAGAGCCTTGCGGCCGCCCAGCCAGCCGGTGTTGTCGAAGATGACGCCCTGGGCCTTTTCCTCCGAGCAGAACTCGATGAACTCGAAGGCTGCGTCGATTTCGGTGACACCGCTGGGAATGTACATCGGATGGCCGCCGACATTCTGGAAGGTGACGTCGCTGCGATCACCGGATACGGGCGCCCAACCAACGCCGAACTCGTTATCAGGCGAGGAGTGGAACAGCTCTCCAGGGGCGTAGTAGCCGGTAACGATCATCGCCTGGACGCCGCTGGGGAAGGAGGAGGAGGGGCTCTGCGTCCAGCCGCCAAAGCTGGAGCGGAACGACTCCATCTGCTGCACGCCGACGTGGTCCGTGAAGCGCTTGATCGTCTGCAGCGCGCTGACAAAGAGTTCGTTGTCGTAGTTGAACGAGCTGGTCTCGTCGTCCCACATGTCAAGGCCGTATGTGAGGGCCCAGAACTGCGGGATGTTGGTGGCCGGGCCGTTGCCGGCGGTGGCGTCGCGCGGGTCGAAGCCAACGATCTCGACGTTGCCGGCGTCGTCGAACCTGGTCAACTCGACGTGCCACTCGAACATCTCGTCCCATGTTCGGGGAAGGTTCATGGGGTCGAGGCCGGCCTCGTCAATGATTGCCTTGTTGTACATCAGCCCGTAGCGGGGGCCAGCCTCGAAGCCGGGCACGCCGTAGGTGGCGCCCTGCCACTGCATTGATTCGAGCAGGCCGGGCACAAAGTCGTCACGGCCGATGACGTCGCTGTTGTCGATGAGGTCGTCAATGGCCGTGACCGCGCCGCGCGAGTAGAGTTCGGCGTATTGCACACAGCAGACGCCGACATCGGGCGGGGTACCGCCGGCGATCGCGGCCAGCAGCTTGTCATTCATCTCGGTCACGTGCAGGCGTTCGACCTTGACGTTGCGGTCCTCCTCGTTGAAGGCCGCGGCTACGCCTTCCATGGCCGCCATACCGGTCGTCCCGCCCCAGGCATGCCACCAGGAGATCGTGACCACCTCTTCGGCTGCCATCTCCGCCTCTTCGGGGGCCGCCGCCGGTGCTGCAGGCGCAGCGCACGCCGCAATGGCCGCGCCGCCGATGCCGACCGCGCCCCACTGCAGGAAGCGGTGCCGGCTGAGTGTCGTATTGTGAGTCATGAAATTCTCGCTCCTTTTCGTCTGGAGTATAGTAGGAATGGTACGCGTATATTACTGTCGTCGCGGGGGACTGAAGCAAACACCGTTGATTCAGGCGGATTCTACCGGATTCAGGAGCATAGCGCAACTTTTTCTCCCCGCGCCTCCCTTCTGCCGCACTGCCTGCCGCACTGCCGGGAATCGCCTTCTCCTTATTCTTTAGGCAAAGGAACGCCTATCCGAATTCGACCTTTCCCTCCCGGAATCTGCCTATCCCTGAACCGCACCTATCCTGAATCGGGCAGAGCCTGCTCAACAGTTCGGCCTCGCAACCCGGGCTTCTCAGCCAGTTGCCTGGCATTCCGACTGCCGCTACCGTTCTCAGGTCCAACCAAATTGCGCCGCAGACTCTGAGGCATCTTGACATGGCCAAAAACAGTGCGAGTTTCGATCCCCATCCGGTCACGCTGACCGGCAACCTGGCGCGGCTTGAACCCATCGCGCCCGAGCACGCAGCCGATCTGTACGCCGCGGGCGCGGAGGAGCTGATATGGCGCTACGCGGCCCGTCCCGCTCTCAAAAACGTTGCCGACGCTGAGGATTGGATCAAGGCATGCCTGCAGGAGGGGGCCGACGGCGCCCGCGTCACCTTTGCCGTGATCCATCAGGCGACCGGCAGGGCCGTGGGTTCAACCGCCTACATCGACATCGTCCGCGAGCACCGTACGCTGGAAGTCGGCATGACATGGTATGGCTCCGCCTGGCAGCGGACCGGCGTGAACACCGAGTGCAAATACCTGCTGCTGCGCCACGCTTTCGAGGACCTGGCCGCGCGCCGCGTCTCCCTCAAGGCGGACAGCCGCAACGTACGCTCGCGGCGGGCGATTCTGCGCTTGGGCGCAGTGGAGGAAGGCACCCTCCGCAACCACCGCATCGCCCGCGACGGCGCAGACCGCCACACCGTCTACTACAGCGTCATCGAAAGCGAGTGGCCTGCCGTGAAAAAACGCCTGCAAGGCCTAATGCGGAGGTGAACGCCTTTCCCGCGCCCGTGAGTGAGGCACAAAGCTTCCGCTGGCGCTGCAAGACGTTGCGCTGCCTGCCGACGGGAGTACAGCCTGTTTGGCACGGGTTTCAGTAACGGTGACCATTGGGAAGGCGGGCATACTTTGGCAAGAGTCCGCATCTGTTCCTAATGTGTGCTTAACGAACTGCGTTGAGATTCAAAAATGGCGTTTTTTGAATCTCAACGTCTTTTGAGTTCAACAGATGAAACTCAAAAGACCTTTCGGCCTTCTGCGATGTTGAGCAACTCAGGGAAGGCAAGTATGGAAGAGCGGCGGCCACCGCCTTGTCTCAACTCCTTCAACAAACCACGCGTCTTGAAAAGGTTTAGTAGCCGCCGCGCAGTAGATTTGGGGATTTCGGCGCCGTTTACAAAGTCGATTGAACGAAAAATCGGCTTGTTGAATATCCAATCAAGCGCTCTGCCACTGTACTGGGACGGGACTACCTCCACCACCAGGTCTCTGAGTTCGCTGTAGAGCGTTAGCAGATCCTGGCTTTTCTGCTGGTATGTTCGCGCCTGCTCCGTCACGGCGGTCAGGAAAAACACGCACCAACCGGTCCAATCACCGTCGCGCGACACCGCTAGCAAACCATCGTAGTACTCATCACGGTGACTCTCAAGATATTCGCTGATATAGAAGCTCGGGGAAGATAGGAGCTGCTTTGTAAACATGAAAAGAGGAACGATCAACCGCCCCATCCGTCCGTTGCCGTCCAGGAAAGGATGGATGGCTTCGAATTCTGCGTGGATAACGGCGAGTTGTACAAGCCTGTCCAGCGGCTCTTCGTGCAAATAGGACTCCAGGATATCCATCGCGGAGTTCAACTCTTCGACCGGACAGGGGATATACCGAGCCGTTTCAATCGTCGAGCCCGGCGGCCCAATCCAACAGGTGTCGGGCAGGCGGCGATAGTTGCCGGGCGCTTTGTTATAGCCCCGTACGCCCTGCATGAGAACCTCATGTGAAGCTCGGACCAACCTCTGTGACAGGGGGATTTCCTTCAACATGTCGATTGCGGCATAAAGAGCTAGTCGATAATTGAGAACCTCACGAACGTCGGCTTTTGCCGGTGTGCTCTCGTCCGACAAGTCTCCCTCCGCCTCGAATGTCAAGAGTTCGGTCAGGGTCGTCTGTGTGCCTTCTATGCGGCTGGAAAGGACAGCTTCTTGCGAGGCAAGAGGCGACAGAAGCACATTGGCATTGGGAAGCCCTTTCAACATCCCTTCATAGCCGGCTACGGCGGCATGGGCCGGACCGATAAGCGGCACTAACCTCTGCCAGTCCAGATTCTGCGGCGGAAACCGTCCTGAGTGATAACGTACAGGTGTCATGGCAAATTCACTCTCAGATTGCTAACGCATAATTTCTCACTTGACTCTACATCAACCCTTACGACAGTACAACGCAGCGCCGGCAAGCGCTCCGATCCCCATGCTCAATACTGAAGACCGTTTTCGTCACTTCATGGTCCATTCTTTGAGGTCAACTGAACATGCAGCACCTTTCGCGACACTGTGGCTCGAACGCGCCTCCCCTGCGACTGTAGCCAGCCGGATTCCAACTTCCCGCCCTTTTGCCTCCCTCCCAGCCAATATGAACGCCAGCCCCCTTGTGCTAGAATGCCCTTTGCCGCGTCCAACATGGATACCCGCCCACACCGAGGATTGTCGTGCAGCAGGTACTGACCGCTGAGCAGGGCCGCATCTTACAGGAAGAGCGCCAACTCCTGGGGAACCTGCAGGTCGCCCTCGCCCGCCTCGACGCGCCCGACACCGACCTGGGCTTGATCCGCAACGCGCTCGCCCAGCTGGAAGAGCTCTTCCTCATGGTCGTCGTGGGCGAGTTCAACGCCGGCAAGAGCGCCGTCATCAACGCGCTCCTCGGCGGTGAATACCTGGCCGAAGGCGTCGTGCCCACCACCAGCGAACTCGTCCTCATCCGCCACAGCGACGCCCCCGAACAGCCCGGCTCCGACGGCCCCATGGCCGTGCGCCGCCTGCCCGTCCCCTGGCTCCAGGAAGTCAACCTGGTCGATACGCCCGGCACCAACGCCGTAATCCGCCAGCACCAGGAGCTGACCGAACACTTCGTGCCCCGCAGCGACCTCGTCCTCTTCGTTACCAGCGCGGACCGGCCATTCAGCGAATCGGAGCGCGCCTTCCTCCAGCAGATCCGGGACTGGGGCAAAAAGATCGTGATCGTGGTCAACAAAATTGAGCTGCTGACCACAGCAGAGGAGCAACAAGAGGTGCTCGAATTCGTACGCCAGAACGCCCGCGAGCTTCTCGGCGTTGCACCGGCGCTTTTCGCCGTCAGCGCACGCCTTGCACTGGAAGCAAAGAAATCCGGAGAGAATAACAAGCGGACCGAAGACTCGAAGCCATCCTCCCGCCCCTCCCTCTGGCAGCGCAGCCGGTTCGGCCCGCTGGAACAGTATATACTCGACTTTCTCGACGCCGGCGAACGCGTGCGCCTGCAGCTCTCCAACCCAATCGGCATCGCCTCCGCCCTCATCGTCAACTATCAGGATGTGATCGGACAGCGCCAAGCCCTGCTCAAAGGCGACTTCCAGGCATTGGACGCCATCGACCAGCAGTTGGCCGCCTACCAGACCGATATGCGGCGCGACTTCCGCTACCAGAGCGACCGCGTCGACAATGTCCTCTACGAAATGGCGGAGCGCGGCGACCGCTTCTTCGATGAGAATCTGCGGATAACCCGCATCATCGAGCTCGTCAACAGCGAACGCCTACGCGGCGAGTTCGAGCGCCGCGTTCTGGCAGACAGCAGCCGCGCCGTCGAACGGCACGTGGACGAGCTGATCGACTGGCTGATCGAACGCGACTACCGCCAGTGGCAGGCAGTGATGGAGTTCATCGAACGCCGCTCCCTCCATCACACCGATCAGATGATCGGCCAGGTACGCGGAGAGTTCGATTTCAACCGTCAAAACCTTCTCAAAAGCATCGGCCGCAGCGCGCAGGAGGTCGTCGACTCCTACGACCGCGAGGCCGAAGCCCTCAAACTGGCCCAGGACGTGCAGCGCGCCATCATCCAGACGGCCGCGGTCGAGGCCGGCGCCATCGGCCTCGGCGCAATCCTCGTCGTTATCCTGAATACGACCTTTCTCGATGTGACCGGCGTCCTCGGCGCCAGCGCGCTCGCCGCCCTCGGCCTCTACGTCCTCCCCTACCGAAGGCAGAAGGTCAAGACACAGCTGCGCACGCGCATCGGCGACCTGCGCCGGCGGCTCGATGCCGCCATCTCCCAGCAGTTCGAATCCGAGCTGACCGCCAGCATTCAACGCATCCGCGAGGAGGTGGCGCCCTATACGCGCTTTGTGCGCGTGGAACGGGAAAAACTGGAAACGCTGGCGGCCGAGCTGCGGCGCGCCGAGGCCGAGTGGAATGAGCTCCGCCGCAACGTGGAAGAGCTGGCCGCCAACGACGCGCTCCTGCCGTCATGACGCATTCCATCTCCCTGCTTCCCCTGGACGCCTCGTTGCACGCCGACGCGCTGCAACGCGTATACGAACTGTCCCCCGCCTACTGGACGATGTATCACCTGGCGCAGGCGCCCGCCGGGCAGTCCGCGCGCGATCTGGCCGCCATCGAAGAGGAGCCGGGCCGCATGGGGCTGGGAATCGTCGCCGCCAATGAGCCGGGCAACCCCGAGGCCGGCGCCCAACTGATCGGGCTGATCGACCTGCGCCTTCACTGGCCCGACCCCGAAACCGCCTATATCGGCATCCTCCTGGTGGCAGAGCCGTTTCAGCGGCAGCGCGTCGGCTCCCATGCCTGGGCCCTCCTTGAACCCTGGCTGGCCGCCGAGGGCGGCGTGAACGAAGTCAAGTTGGGCGTCGAACAGTTCAACCCCGGGGCGCTCAGCTTCTTCCAATCTCTTGGCTTCACCCTCACCGGCGAGGCCCAACGCATCCGGTCAGGCAAACGCCTGGTGCGTCTGCTCGCCATGGAAAAGACTCTCGCAGCTGGCGCCTGACGGCCACATGCCGCAACCGCCAATTCTGCAGTTCGAACCGGAGTGACGATGGAAACGAATGATCGCAGCGCCGCGGAGGCACGTTCGGCGGAGGACACGATTCTGCGCGTGGCCGGCAAGCTGCGCGCGCTCAGCAACACCGGCCTCCATTTTGCCGACAATCCGTACCAGGTCGAGACCTTTGAGCAGGTTTTGGCTCTAAGCGCCGAGTTGACGGCGCTGGTCGACGCGCGCCCGCGGGCCGAAATCCAACGCCATTTCTTTGATGATCAGCGCTACATATCGCCCTACACCGTGGTCGATACGGCTCCTTTCGATGACGCCGGCCGCATTCTCCTGATCCAGCGGAAGGACAACGGGCGTTGGGCCCTGCCGGGCGGATGGTGCGAAGTAAACGAGCTGCCGGCCGAGGGAGCCGTGCGTGAGGTGTGGGAAGAGACCGGCTGCCGGGTCGCTCTGAGCGGATTTCTCGGCATATTTGATAACAACTATCACGGCGGCGGGGGCCTTCATCATCTCTACTGCCTGCTCTTCGCCGCCCGCCACATCGAAGGAACGCCAATCGTCACCCGAGAAACGCTGGACGTAGGCTGGTTCTCCCCTCAAGAGGTCCCGTGGGAAGCCCTGCATCCTGCCCATCCCGCCCGCATTCGCTTCGCCTTCAAGTGGCGGCAGGACCCTTCCCTGCGCCCTTTCTACGACCCGCCTCGCGGGCAGCCGCACGCGACATGGCAGCACGACGCGCGCCAGGATTGAGGGCGGAATCTTCCGCTGTGGACAGTTCGTAGCTGATTCGTAGACATATTGTTCAGCGCCCCAGTCAATGCCTTTTCGGGGGCGCAAAACTCGGAAAGCAGGAAGGCTGCCCCGCATTCCAGTGTAATCACCCAGCCCTTCGCCGGATTCCATCCCCAACTTGCCAGAAAAACAGATCACACGACAGCTTTCTCAAGAGAGGGCCCGTTTTGGTATCATATAGGACCCGTATGTGGACAGCTGCGGGCAGGAATGATATGATAGGCCCTGAGAACATTTGTTCACGAATTCCTGTTAGCCTGCGCTGGGCGCCGCAACCGGCAGCCCGACAGTCAGGAACCAGTAACAGGAAACAGAAAACAGTTCGGAGGCTGCATGGCCCTAGATAAACTCATCATTCGGGGCGCACGCGAACACAATCTGCGCGATGTGGATCTGGAGATCCCTCGCGACAAGATGGTTGTGATCACGGGGTTGAGCGGCAGCGGGAAGAGCAGCTTGGCCTTCGATACGATCTACGCCGAAGGGCAGCGCCGCTACGTCGAGTCTCTCTCCTCCTACGCGAGACAGTTCCTCGGCTTGATGGAAAAGCCCGATGTGGACCAGATCGAAGGACTTAGCCCCGCAATCTCAATCGACCAGAAGGGCGCCGGCCGCAACCCCCGGTCAACGGTCGGCACCGTCACCGAGGTCTACGACTACCTGCGTCTCCTCTACGCACGCGTCGGCCAGCCCCACTGCCCCGAGTGCGGCGACCCCATCACCCAGCAGACGCCCCAGCAGATCGTCAACTCGATCCTCGAAATGGAGGAGGGCGCCCGGCTCCTGATTCTGGCCCCCATCATCAAAGACCGCAAAGGCGAGCACAAAGGTGTCTTCGAGGACCTGCAGTCGCAGGGCTATATTCGCGTGCGCGTCAACGGCGAGCTCTTCGAAGTCGGGGAGGCGCCTGAGCTGGACCGGTACAAAATGCACACGATTGAAGCGGTGATCGATCGCATCATCGTGCGCGCGGAACGATCCGACCCCGACAACCCCGGCTCCGTCATGCCCGGCACCGACCGGACGCGGCTCACCGACTCCGTCGAAACAGCTCTCAAATTGGGCGGGGGTTCGGTGATCATCTCAGAAGTGAAACGCGTGCCGGTCGACGGCAACGGCAGCCTGCGCGACGTCACCACCGACCGCGTCTTCAGCGAACACTTCGCCTGTATGCGCTGCGAGCTCAGCTTCTCCGAGATCGAACCCCGCACCTTCAGCTTCAACAGCCCCCACGGGGCCTGCCCTTCCTGCGATGGGCTCGGCGTGCAGAAAGAGTTCGACCCCGATCTGATTCTTGATAGTGAACTCAGCATCGCCGAGGGGGCCGTGCGGCCCTGGCAAGGCGCGAACCCCGGCAACGGTGATGAGGGCTACTACAAGCAGCTGCTGCGCTCAGTCTGCGACCAGTTTTCGATCCCCCGCACCGTGCCCGTAAAAGAGTTGAGCAGCAAACAGCGCGACATCATTCTGAACGGGCCGCCGGGACGCGAGAAAGTGCGCGTTCACTACCGCAACGCACGCGGCTATGAACGCCAATACGATACCAATTTCGGGGGCGTGCTCAACAATCTGCAGCGGCGCTACCGGGAGACCGACAGCGATTGGATCCGCGGCAAGCTGGAAGATTATATGGGCATCAACCCCTGCCCCGTATGCGAAGGGCGGCGGCTGCGCCCGATGGCTCTTGCCGTTACCATCGCCGGCAAAAGCATCCATGACATCACCGCGATGGCGGTCAGCGATTCCCTGGAATGGGTCCGGTCAGCCGCAGGCCGAAACGGCGCTGAACCGCTCTTCTCCTCCCGCCAGCTCGCAATCGGCGGCCAGGTGCTGAAAGAGATCGAGGCCCGGTTGGAGTTCATGGTGAACGTCGGTCTCGACTATCTGACGCTCAACCGCACCGCCGTTTCACTGTCCGGCGGCGAGTCACAGCGGATTCGGCTCGCCACCCAGATCGGCAGCCAGCTGATGGGCGTCCTCTATATCCTGGATGAACCGAGCATAGGCCTTCACCAGCGGGACAATGTCCGGCTGATCAACACGTTGCAGGGCATGAGGGATCTGGGCAACACGGTGCTCGTTGTCGAGCATGACGAAGAAACGATTCGCGCCGCCGACTGGGTGGTCGATATGGGCCCGGGCGCCGGCGAACACGGCGGCGAAGTCGTCGTCTCTGATGTGCATGACGCCTTCGTCAACCACCCGGACAGCCTGACCGCGCAGTTCATTCGCGGCGAACGGCGCATCGAAGTGCCATTCGAACGGCGGGAGGGAAACGGCGAGTACCTGCATGTACGCGGCGCAACCGAGAACAACCTCAAAAAGGTCGACGTTCGTTTCCCCCTGGGCCGGCTGGTCGCAGTCACCGGAGTCAGCGGCAGCGGCAAGTCCAGCCTGGTGGTGGAGGTGCTCTACAAACGGCTGGCGCAGAGCTTTTACCGGGCCAAGGCACGTCCAGGCAAGTGCGAGAGAGTCGAGGGCATCGAGCATCTGGATAAGGTCATCGAAATCGACCAGAGCCCGATCGGACGCACGCCGCGCAGCAACCCGGCCACCTATGTCGGCCTGTTCACGCCCATGCGCGAACTGTTTGCCAGCATCCCGGAGGCCAAGGCGCGCGGCTACCGGAGCGGACGCTTCAGTTTCAACGTAAAGGGCGGGCGTTGCGAAGCCTGCCGCGGGGACGGCATCATCAGGATTGAAATGCAGTTTCTGCCCGATGTCTACGTCCCCTGCGAGGAGTGCCACGGCGATCGCTACAACCGCGAAACACTGGAAATCCGCTTCCGCGGCAAATCGATCTCCGATGTCCTGAACATGACCGTCGAAGAGGCCCTCGACTTCTTCCAGAACATTCCCCGCATCCGCTCCCGCCTGGAAACGCTGATGGCTGTCGGCCTTGGCTACATTCGCCTCGGCCAGCCCGCGACCACGCTTTCCGGCGGCGAGGCCCAGCGTATCAAGCTGAGCAAGGAGCTCAGCCGCCGCGACACCGGCAACACCTTCTACATCCTCGATGAGCCGACGACCGGCCTCCATTTCGAAGATGTGCGCAAGCTGCTGGCCGTCTTGCATGAGCTGGCCGACCGCGGCAACACCGTTCTGGTCATCGAGCACAACCTCGATGTAATCAAAAACTGCGACTGGGTGATCGACATGGGGCCCGAAGGCGGAGGCAAGGGCGGCTACGTGGTGGCCGAAGGCACCCCGGAGCAGGTCGCCTCCGTGGAGAAGAGCTACACCGGTCAGTTCCTGCAAGACTGCCTGCAGACCATGGTCAGGGCCTGAAGGCCGTAGACCGGACCCGCCTATGCGCACAGGACATCGGCAAATGCGGGACATCGGCAAATGAAAGAGTGGGGCAACGCGCATGTGGGGAGTTGACCGTCTTTTCCTGCTCGCATCGGTCTGCGTTACGCTTGCTCTGGCCGGCTGCGCACCGATTCCGCCGCTGCCCGCCGGCGGGGAACCCTTGGCGGCCGCGTCAGCGCCAGACCCTTCCCAGGAAAACGCCGAGCCGGCAGCAGCCGCGCCGGAACCGCTCCCCTCAAATGACTGGCAGGTCTTTGTCGATGACGCGCGCGGGCTGTCGATCGCCTACCCCCCGGGATGGCTCTTCGTCGATCCAATCAAGAAGGAGCTGGCAGAGCTGATGGAGGAGGTGGGCGACAGGGCCAACAGCGACGAGATCAGGGCGCTACTGGCAACGTCTGGCCAGGCGATACAGGAAGACCTGTTTGTCGGCCTGGGCTTCCAGTATGCCAGCCAAAACGCCCCCGGCGCCAGTTTTGTCAACAACTTCAACGCGATCTCCTTCCACACCGAAGGGCTTCCCCTGCATTTGCTAGCGCAAATGACCGCTGCCCAGTTGAACGGCATGGAAAGTTTCCAAGTGGACAGCGCCGACGTGGTCGCCGGTCTGCGGCCCCAAGGCGCGGAGGTGGTATCGGTCCGCTACCGTTCACAAGGCGCCCTCTTTGATCAGCCGGATTTGGAAGTCGTCGGCTGGCAGGTAGGGGTGCTTTCGCCTGATGCAGAGAGGATTGTCATCCTGACCTTCTGTATCCGCAGCGAAGACTTCCCGGAGTCCGAGCCGCTGCTCGCGGAAATCGTGCAGCGGGTTCAGTGGGTCGAGTGAACCGCGGCGCGTGGACCGTTCGCTCCACGCGCCGCGACTCGCCCACCTTTGGTATCAGAAAACGCCTATGCGGGGAATTCTGTATCTGTTGCCCCTATGCCTCTGTTGCCTCAGCTGCTTCGCACGAGCGGCGCCCGTCGTCCCGCTGCTTGCCGGCCCAGCCCCTGCCAGCAGCCTGCGCCCGCTTGCCAGGCCTGCCGGGCCCGGCATCTCCAACAAGCTCGAAAGGGCGCCCGGCGCCTTCGCTCTCTCCTCCCAGTTGCGCGCTTCCCAATCGCCTTCCTCCGCCCCTACACCGGCTCCTGATCCGGCAGGCATAGACGATCCCCCGCCAGCCGCCCACCCCGAAACCGACAACGTCTCGCCAGACTGGCAGACGTTCCACGCCCCTGCCCACGGCCTTACACTGTCCTGCCCACCCGGCTGGCTCTTCTTCGAGTGGACGCAGGCAGACGCCCTCCACCAGGACATGTCCGCCCAGGGCAGAGACGACATCGTGCATCTGCTGATGAAGCTGCAGTTCACTGTGCAGCCGAGTACGTTGCTTGGCTTTGGGTTCGCCTTCCCGCAGGAGCCCCCTGTCTGGCTCCATGCCAACAACGTCGTCGTCGAGGTTTTCCCCACCAGGGGTCTGACGATGTACGAGTTCGGACAGAGCGCGGCCGCGGCGCTGGATCGCCAAATCGGAACCGATGTGGACGACTTCGATCTTGTCACCAGACTACGGCCCCAACGAGAAGAGACCATCTCAATCCGGTTCCGAGGCGAACTGCCCGCGCCCGCAACCTCCCAATCAGTTCTAGCCGGCGCGAGAACTGCGGGCTGGCAGGTTATCCTGCTCTCGCCTGACGCCAAACATCTGCTTGTCCTGACCTTTACCGTTCTTGGCGAGCAGTTTGCGGAGCTGGAACCCCTGCTCACAGAGATGGTCCATCGCATTCGGTGGACCGACGACGCCCGCGACGTTGAGCTTGGCGCCGGCCCGGTCACAATCACGAACCGGCCTATGGTCGTCTACAACGAACCTGCCTCTTTCAGTCCCATCATCGGAAAGATCGAGGCTGGAAAGCCGTTCTCAATTCTGGAGCGGGATTTCACGGGCAACTGGTGGCGGGTCAGCTATGGCGGTCAGCCCGGCTGGGTTTCGGATCCCATCGCAGCCGCCAATATGCCCGATGCGCCTGTAGCCGTTCCCGTGGCAATGATCGACCGGCGCGTCAGTGTGCGCAGCGGGCCCGGCGCAAATAATCCTGTAATCGGCCTGGCTGTAGCCGGTCAGCAGTTTCTCATCACAGGCAGAAATGCGGCCGGCGACTGGTGGCAAATCGACAAGAACGGCCAGACTGGCTGGGTCTTCGGTGAACTGATAAATCCTGTCGACGCGGGGGGTGTGCAGGTCGCCGTCGTCAAGTTCCCCTCCCCGCCCATGCTGCCGGTGACCGAGGCATTGATGACGGTCAACAGACCCCTGAACGTGCGCGTCGGACCGGACAGCAGCTACCCCATCGTCGGCGAAACCGTGCCCGGACGCCGCTACCTGATCACAGGCAGAAATGCGGCCGGCGATTGGTGGCAGATCGACGAAGACGGTCGGATCGGGTGGGTGTATGGCGAGTTGGCCGAACTGGTCAATGCCGGCAACGTGCAAGTGGTGGTCAGATATCCGCTTCCTCCTCTGCTGCCGGCAACCGAAGCCGTGCTGACTTTCAACCGCCGCATGAACGTGTATGGCGGTCCTGGCAGCCGCTTCCCCGTCATCGACACAACTGTTCCCGGCTATCAGTACCCGGTAACCGGCAGAAATGTGGTGGGAAACTGGTGGCAGATCGACAATCATGGGCAGCCAGGCTGGGTCTTCGGCCAGTTCGTCAACACAGTCGAACAGACGGAGGAGGTCCAGCAGGCGCCCGATCCGTAGCTGCTATGCCATCGCTCTTCCACGAGGCTGAGCAGAGAGAGCACAGGAGTTTCTAACGCCTCTCTTCTTGTTTTTGGGCGATCAGCCGCAAGCGGCTTCCGAAACGCCTCCCAACCCACAGCCCGGAGCGCTCGAATCCAAAGCGAAAAGCCGCCCCCTCCTTCGCAACTCCACCCTGGGAGCGCTTGGAGGGGGCGGCTTCGGCCGCGCGGCTTTCGTGAGCACCCCGGGTAGGATTCGAACCCACGACCCTCTGATCCGAAGTCAGATGCTCTAATCCACTGAGCTACCGGGGCAAACAAGCACCCCGGAGTATAGCACGTCCGGCGCCCCGCCTTCAAAAAGTGACCGCCCGGGGGGGCCGGCAACCTGTCCTGCAGTCAGACTCTCCCTCATCCCGCCTTACTCACGCGCCAGAATCCGCGTTCGCCACCGGCCTGTATAGGCGCGCAGCGCGTCCTCCGCGTCCAGGCCGCGCGCGCTCGTAAGCGCCACCAGCCTCCACAACAGCAGCCCCAGCGCCTCTTCATCGCTGCCCTCCGGCAGCAGAGCAGCCAGCTCCGGGCTGCTCTGCGCCAGCGCCGCCCGGTCGAGCAACCCGGCCTTGTCTGCCTTGGACTGCATCTGGCGCGCCTTGCGCAGCGCAGGCAAAGCCGCCGGCACAGCATCCAGCGGGCCGCGTGACGGCCTGTCCTGCGCCGCCCGCTCCTCTGCCTTGATCTCTTCCCAGCGCGTGAACAACTGCTCCATGTCGTCGATCTCATCTTCGCCAAAGACGTGCGGATGGCGCCGGATCAGCTTCTCCACGCTGTGGCGCACCGCGTCAGCCATCTGGAACCGGCCTTCCTCGGTCGCGATCTGCGCTATCATCGCTATGATGCCCAGCACATCGCCCAGCTCTTCCGCGATATGGCTCCCGTCCTCCGCGTCCATCGCTTCCAGCGCCTCCCCTACCTCCTCAAGTAGAAAGGCCCGCGTGCTCGCCAACGTCTGCTCCCGGTCCCACGGGCAGCCGTAGGGCGCGCGCAGGTGCGCCATCACATCCTGCAGATCGCCATAGCTGCTGCGCGGCAGCGGGGGCACATACAGGCATGACGCCCCCGCCGCGCCGCACTGCGCGCCAGCTTCAGCCAGCGCCACAGCGCGCGCCGTAGCCGCGCCATCCCCGTCCGTAAAAATCAGCTGTAGGGGGTGGTCGTCCGGGTAGGCGTTGCCCAACACCGCGCCGACCGCCTGCGCAGTCTGCCTGCTGTTGATCCCCAGCACCAGCGCCGGCTGCCCCAGATCAAACGGCGGATGATGGCGGGCCGCCAGCCGCGCCGCGCCGATGATCTGCACGCCCCCGTCCAGGTCAATGCCGACGAGCCGCGCCGCCGCTGCCACCGCTGCCACCGCTTTCATTCGATCATCTATCGGCATCGTTCTCCAACCCCGTCACTTGCGCCGCTTCCATCTGCCCCGGCCCCGCAAACGCCTGTCCGCGGCGAACGGCTTCTATGCACTCTAAAGCATCGCCCATCGCCGGTCAATTCCTGTGGAATGGTCGCTCTGGGGCTTGGCATCGGTATTGAATGCTGCTAAAGTAGGGCCCACGGGCCTGCCAAACCGCGGCCCATCCATCTTTCTCTTTTCCTGAGACGATCCGTGACCGATATCCTGCCCAACTGGTATACCCAGCCCGACCGTCCCACCGCAATCACACGCCAGGGGCCGGACGGGCGCGCGGTCCGAATCTCAGTCATCGTGCCCTGCCGAAACGAGGGCCGCAACATCCGACCGGTGCTCGAGTGGGCCGCGCCCTATGCCGACGAACTGCTTGTCGTCGACGGCCACAGCAGCGATGATACGCGAGCCATCGCCGCCGAAATGGGCGCGACCGTGCTCCTGGATAACGGCAAAGGAAAAGGCGATGCTCTGCGGGTCGGGATCGCTCACGCCAGCGGCGATGTCATCGTCTTTGTCGACGCCGACGGCTCCCACGACCCCCGCGACATCCCCGCGCTCGTCCAACCCATCATCGACGGCGCGGCCGATCACGTATCCGGCTCCCGCATGTTGGGGGGCAGCGACGAGCTGCACGCCACGATCAACCAGTTCGTCCGCCTCTTCGGCAGCCAGGTGATCACGCTGAGCATCAACTACACACAAGGTGTGAGCCTCACCGATTCCCAGAACGGGTTCCGCGCCATCCGCGCCGGTCTGGCGCGCAGGCTCTCGCTGCAATCCGAGATCACAACCATCGAGCAGGAGATGATCATCAAGACCGTGCGCAGCGGCTACCGCATCACTGAAGTCGCCACCCACGAATACGTCCGCTCCAATGGCGAGTCCAACTTTCGCGTGCTGGATGTCTGGTTCAAATATCTGAAAAACTGGCTCTACTTTCTCTTCATCTGGCGACCGCCCAAGAGGGCTGCGCAAAACATCAGCACCGGCAGCCAGGGCCAGGGCGGCAACAACACAGAGGAGACAGTTGCCACCCCCTCTTCTAAACTGTCCGCGCCAGGAGAACAGATCCCGAAAGCCAGCTCCAGGTAAATGTCCCCATCCCGTCAAACGGGGAAGGCGCCGCGCCGGTTCGCTCCCGCTCTTCCTGTTGTCCGTCCCACCATTCACCGCCTCCTGGCGGTCTTCCTTCTTCTTGCCAGCCTGTTCAGTCTTGTCACCCCTCCATTTGAAGCGCCCGATGAGATCTGGCATTTCGCCTTTGTACAGCACCTGGCGACGCAGAAAACGCTTCCGGTAGCGGAGCCGAATACACAAGCGCTCTGGCGGCAGCAGGGGACGCAAGCCCCCGCCTATTACGCCGCCGCCGCCCTGCTCACCGCGCTCATCGACCAATCCGACTTCCCCCAACTCTTCGAACGCGCCAACCCCCACCGCGCCATCGGCCAGCCCGGCGCAACCATCAATCGCAACTACCTGATTCACCACCAGCAGACCGAACGCTTCCCCTGGCGGCAGTCGATCCTGGCCCTGCGCCTTGCCCGGCTCTTCTCCGTCTTGCTCGGCGCCGTCACTGTCTATGCCGTCTATCGCGCCCTGCTCCCTTTCCTCTCGGAACAGGATGCCCTGCTCGGCACGGCGTTTGCCGCCTTTTTGCCCCAATTTGTCTTTATCAGCGCCTCCGTAAGCAACGACAACGCCGTCAACGCGGCCGCCGCGCTCGTTCTCTGGCAGCTGATGGAGCTGCTGGCAGATGGAGTGCGGCCGCGACCGGCCCGCTTGCTGAAACTCGGCCTCGCTCTCGGCCTGGCGCTGCTCTCCAAGCTGAGCGGGCTCGGCCTCGCCGCTGTTTCCGCGGCGGCCGTTCTGTGGCTGGCCTGGCGCCTCCGCAGCTTTCGTCCAGTCGTCGATGCCGCGCTCTGGGCCGCCCTGCCCGCGATCCTGATAGCAGGCTGGTGGTATCTGCGCAACTGGCGGCTCTATGGCGATCCCCTTGCCTGGGAAATGTGGGAGGCCAACATCCTCCTGCGCGTCATCCCGGCCGGGCCGGCGCAGATCCTGAGCGAACTGGGAGGCCTCGAACGCTCCTTCTGGGGCCTGTTTGGCTGGCTCAACCTGGCTTATCCCCCCTGGGTTTACCTGGCGCTCCGCGCCGCCGCCGCCATCGCGGCGCTTGGGCTGCTCTTCCGCGCGGCCCGCGCCGCGCTCGACCGACGCGCCCCCCCTCTTCTGCCCCATCTCTTCCTGTTCCTGTGGCTGCTCGTGCTCACCATCTCCTGGCTGCGCTTCATGCGCGTGGCGCCCGCCGCGCAAGGACGTTACTTCTTCGCCGCGCTGCCCGCCCTGGCGCTGCTTTGGACGCTGGGCTGGACAGGATGGGGAAGCCGGTTCGGCCGCCGAATCGGCTGGGGCGCCGCCTCTGCCCTCGGGCTCCTGACGCTGGCCACACCGCTCTCCCTGCTCCGCCCCGCCTACATGCCCCCGCCGATGCACACCATTGACAGCGAGCCCAGCATCGCCATCGCCTCGCCGCCCCTCGCCGCCTTTATCGCCGGCAACGCCACGATTGAGCTGCAGGCGGCCGCAGCTTCGTATGAAATTCTACCGGAACCGGCAGGCGAAGCGGACGACCAGCCCCCCATCGTCTATCCGGGTGGCGAAGCGCAGCTGGACCTGGGTTTCCAGGCCGACGCAACCCTCCACCTTGACTGGTCCCTGTTCATCCACCTCTTGGACGGCGCCGGCCTGACCGTCGCGCAGCTGGATACGATGCCCGGCGGGGGGCTGCGCCCGACCAGCGGCTGGCAGCCGGGCCGCCGCCTTCTCGACAGCTACGACATTGCCATTCCGGAAACGGCCCACGCGCCGAATCGGGCCAGCTGGCAAGTGGGATTCTACAACCATCGCAACGGCGAACGCCTGCTCCGGCAAAACGGCGGCACAGGCTATTCCTTCGGCGAAGTGATCATCTGTCCCGCTGCGTTCACCCCGTCCGACTGCCGGGCCGGCGCGCAGGATCCCGATCTCCTGGACGGCAACCGCGCAATCACCGTCCCCGTCAGTGCGCAGTTTGCCGACAATGTTTCCCTGGCCGGCTATCGCTTCAGCACGCGCACCCCGGTTCCCGGCCAGGAGATGACCGTTACCCTGTACTGGACCGCAACCGGACCGGTGGCCGAATCGTACACGGTCTTCGCCCACCTCCTCACCGACAGCTTCGAAATGTTCGGCGGCGCCGACCTGGAACCCTCGCCTCCAACCCAAGACTGGTCCGCTGGCGAAACCGTCGCGACCGTGCATACATTCACCGTTCCCGCCAACGCCGGCCCCGGTCTCTATCAGGTCGAGATCGGGCTGTACACCCGCCCCGATTTTCGACGCCTGCGCGTGCTCGACAGAATCAATCCGGCCCAGGAGGACCGGCTGCTGCTCGGGCCCCTACGCGTCGAATAAACCGCCGCCGCCAATACAGACCTCCCCGCGCCTTGATTCACAGCAGGATTTCGACTATCATTCCTCTCGTTCACAAGTCATACATCGTTCTCTCGACGCGGCGAACCGCCCATCAGATGATTTGAGCATCCGCGAAGGGCATTCCGGTCCGCATCACGTCGTATACAGGTCGGAAAGGGACAGCGCATGAGCCGCAGACGGCGCAGACGCCGCTTGAGCCGCAATGAAAAGATATTCTACTTTCTCAGCCTGCTGATTGCGCTCAGCATGGTGTTGAGCCTGGTCTACGTGGCGATAACGCCCGCCGTTCCCTAGAACGGCCACAGATCTTCACCCCTGTTTGCGCAGGCCACACATCCGCGCCCAGATCCGGACCGATACCGTGACAGTCGAAGAACGCCGCGGGCTGGCGCTGGTTGCGATTGCCGTTCTCTTTTTCAGCACCAGCCCCGTGCTGGTGCGGTGGGCTGCACGCTCCGTCTCCTCCTTCGAGATCGCGGCCGGCCGTCTCCTCGTCGCCGGCATCGTTGTCTTGGGCCTGGCCCTCCTCCGCGGCCGCACGCCGGGCGACGCGGCAACCCGGCCCGGCAAACTGCTCTCGGCCTGGCCCTGGCTTCTCCTCGTCGGATTGGTCGCCGCCCTCCACTTTTTCTTCTACGCCTACTCCCTGGAATTCACGTCGATTGCCAACAGTCTGGGTCGCGCTGCTCTCCCGCTTTCTGCTCAAAGAACCCCTGTCGCAGCGCAAATGGCTCGGCATAATCGTAGCCGTCCTGGGCGTTTCCGTCCTGTCCGGGTTCGAGCCTGCCCTCGCGCTCATTCAGCAAAGCGGCAGCGCATCCTACAACTTCACCCCCCGCGCCCTGATCGGCGACCTGCTGGCGCTGGGCAGCGCCGTCACCTTCGCCCTTTACAGCATTGCCGGCCGCGCCCAGCGGCAACGCCTTCCTCTCCTGGTGTATGCCGGCGCCGTCTACATCCTGGCCGCGCTCTGGCTGCTTCCCGCCGCTGCCGCGGCGCATGTTTCCGGCAGCCTCAACTGGCCCGCCGTCGCCAGCATCGCCGCGCTCGGAGTCTTCCCACTGGCGTGCGGCCATACCCTCTACAACGCCGCCCTGCGCCGGGTAAGCGCCACCTACGTCAACGTCATCGCAACCCAGGAGGTCCTGGGCGGCATTCTGCTCGGCGCGCTCCTGTTACAGGAGTTCCCTTCCGTAAGCAGCCTCGTCGGCGCTCTCATCACCATCGGCGGAATCCTCATCGTGCTTCTGTAAGCCCCGCCCTCTGCCAGCCACTGCGAGTCAGGCGGAGTCAACCCGCTAACGCAAGCGCCGCCGGTCTCTTCCATGCCGAAAAGGATCCCGCGATGTACCGTGACCGCCTCTCCCTCTTCCCAGACACCATCGCGCTGCGCCCCGCCGGAAATGGGGTACCCACTCTCCACGTCGGCGGCTGTGACCTGAACGAACTGGCCGCGGCGTTCGACACCCCTCTCTATCTCTACGATCAGGTGACCATCGACAGCGCCGTAGAGGCCTATCAGGTTGCCCTCAGCCGCCACTACCCCGGCCCGGCCGGCATCACCTACGCAGGCAAAGCGGGTATGAACCTCGCCATGGCCCGACTGATGGCGGCGCACGGCCTTCTACTGGACTGCACCGGTGTCGGAGAGTTGCACATCGCCCGCGAGGCCGGTGTGCCGCCCGCGCAGATCCTGCTGCACGGCGTCAATAAGAGCCATGCCGATCTGCAGGCCGGCCTCGCGCGGGCCGGCACGATCGTCGTCGACAATCTGCCGGAACTGGCGCGTATCGCCCAACTGGCGCACGCCCGCGACGCCATGCCGGCTCTCTGGCTGCGGGTCCGGCCCGGTTTCGCCGTGGACACCCATCGCTTCCGCCAGACAGGACAGCACGACAGCAAATTCGGAATGGACGCCGACGAATGTGTCGAAGCGGTGGCCTTCTGCCAGCGTCATCGGCTTCCCGCCGCCGGGTTGCACTTCCACCAGGGCTCACACTTCCACTATGCCGAAGAAGTGCTGCCCGCCCTGGACATGGTCTGCGCCTTAATCGGCCGGCTGCAGCGGGAACGCAAATGGTGGCCCCAGGCCCTCAGCCCCGGCGGCGGTTGGGGCGTCGCCTACCATGAAGATGACCTCCCGCACCAATCGATCGAGCGCTACGTCGCCACAACTGCCGCGGCCCTGGCGGAAAGCCTCTCTTCCTTTTCTCTGCCCTTGCCCCGCCTCCAAATGGAACCGGGGCGCAGCCTTGTCGCCCGCGCCGGCGTCGCCCTCTACCGGGTCGGAACCATAAAACGGGCCGGCTCCCGCCGCTGGCTCCTTCTCGACGGCGGAATGGCCGACAATATCCGCCCGGCCCTTTATCACGCGCGTTACTCGGCCCTGCCGGTCACAGACCCACTGGGCAGGCCTCCTGTTTCCCCGAACGCATGGCTCGCCGGGCCTTTCTGCGAAAGCGGCGACCTGCTCATCGAGGATCTGCCTATGCCTGAAATCGAAATGGGAGAGCTGCTGGCAGTGCCGGCCAGCGGGGCATACCAGCTGATGATGGCGAGCAACTACAACGGGGCGTTGCGCCCAGCCCTCACCATGCTGCGCCAAGGCAGCGCGCAACTGATCCAGCGTCGCGAAACTGTCGATGATCTCCTGCTGCGGGATGTCGTTTAGACGGCGAGGAAATACAAGGCCGCCTTGCTATTCAAGAGGGGATTCTTCCGGCTGGCCGTGGAGCAACTGACGCACGACATCATCAATTCGGCGCTTGTAACGCAGTAACTCCCGCCTGCACTCCATCTCCGCCGGGGATTGCGGCTTGAACGACCGCAGCGTCTCCTCCAGCTCCCAGTCAATCTGCACCCGGATCCGATTGATGACGCGCCCCCGCAGATACTCCCGCATCTCCTGCGCAATCACCGTATCGTAATGCAGCAGGTCATCGTGCAGGTCGACAAGGCGATCGGACCCAATGGCAGGAATCGGCAGCGACCGCAGCGTTTCCCAGGCTCTGTTCAGTTTGCGACGATTTACACTCATGCCAGGTCCCAATGGCGCGCCATTGATCGGCGCAGTTGCAGCGTCAGTATCTTTCCCGAATTGAGGCTTTTCTATACCCGTCTGACGTAGCTGAGATCTGTAGTCCGAAGGTGAGGGGATCTGAACCGCGCATGGATTATAGTCGGTGATCGCGTCAAAAGACAAGAATTGGATTACGGAAAATCCTGATTGGATACGCATCAGCCGGTGCAAGTCCCATTCCCCGCCCCGCACTTACCACAGACTACTGCAACGAAGGTGTCGTCATCCAATGGCAGCCAAAAACTCACCCTCCATTCTGGACTGCACCCGCGGCAGCGGCAGTTTGGCATAAATTGAACACATGTTCTATAATGGTCTTAGTCAAAACCTTCTGGCCAGTTGCGCGCCAGACAGGTCAACGCATAGCCAGAACAGACTGTAGAGGAGAACAATGGCGAAAAAGCGATCTGCCGACAGTGGTCCGGCCAAAGCGCTGGACGTAACAATTGCCAATCTGAATCGCCGTTATGGCGAGGGGATCATCATGAAGCTGGGTGAAGCGACCCGGCTGGACGTGGCGTCGATTCCGACGGGAAGCCTGAGCCTGGACATCGCGCTGGGCATAGGCGGGATCCCGCGTGGGCGCATCATCGAAGTGTACGGGCCGGAAAGTTCGGGGAAGACGACGCTGTGTCTGCATGCGATTGCGGAATCGCAGCGGATGGGAGGCGTGTGCGGCTTTGTGGATGTGGAGCATGCGCTGGACCCGAGCTATGCGCGCAAAATCGGTGTGGATATCGAAAACCTGTACATC
>JAJDZJ010000199.1 GCA_022824685.1 Caldilineaceae bacterium | reverse complement strand
GATTTCCCGTCTACGTGCCACTAATCGAACACTTCTCATGTCTGATCCCGAACTGGAGGGGAATTCTGAAGTATTTCGATGCTTTGACCCAATTTAGATGCAATTGCCCTGGGCCTTAGGTCGAGACTTCCTATACCCCTGTGGAACGGAGAACGGCAACACTTTTTTGTCCACGAAGGGCCACGAAGAACCACGAAGAACGGCAACGGCAATACCTTTTGTCCGCGGAGGGCGCGGAGAACGGCACAACTGCAACGGCAACATCTCTTAGTCCGCGAAGGGGCGCGAAGAACGGCAGCGGCAACACCTTTTGTCCACGGAGGGTCACGGAGAACGGCAGGGGAAAACGGGGGTGAGTTTCAGGTTATCTCTGGAGAATTGCACCGGGTACTGCAGCCGGATTCTCCTGACAACCCCCAATCCGGACTGCACCCTGGCGCGCGCATCTCATGCCATCATCACAGTCTTTGGGTATAATGAGGATGGAGCCGGCAAACTGTGAAGAAGGCGCCTATCGCCGGTCTCCGGACGGGATGTTCCCGGAATTCGCATACCAACCTGCGGAGGGAACAGGGGTGTGGCCAGGGGAAGAAGGCCGGCGTCGCAGCTCGTTACACAAAGTCGATCACAACTGACATCGCCTTTTCTTCTTGCCAGGGCGACCTATCGGGAAGGAAACACCGGCATGAGAATACAGCGCGCGCGTTTCTGTTCACATGCAGGGCTCTTCCACTGCTTGCGCGGGAGCATTGTTCTCCTGGCGCGCCTCATCTTTGTTGCCGCGCTGTCCTCATGCGGTTCCAGTTCAGCCCCCGCGGACGAGATCTCCTCCTCTCAAGCAGACTCATCATTCTGCCTCCAGCAAGACCGCGTCTCTCTCACCGCTCTCTACAACGCCACCGGCGGGCCAAACTGGCACGACAGCAGCAACTGGCTCAGCCAGAAAGATACGTCAACCTGGTTCGGCGTGACCACCAATGAGGACGGTTGCGTCACCCGGCTCGACCTGGAAAGCAACAACCTGACCGGGACACTCCCCCCGGATATCGGCAGGATGACGGATCTCCGGTATCTCAACCTCCGCCGCAACAACCTGACCGGTCAATTCCCTCTTGAATGGGAAAACGCGGCCAACATGACAAACCTCTACCTTGCGGGAAACGACTTCCGCGGGTGCATCCCCCGCGAGTTCGCCCACCTGCGAAAGAACCCTCTTCGCGGGCTATTTGAACTGATCACCGACACGAAGACCAGTAGCAGAACCGATGTCACCATGCTCTCGATCTTCTACTGTTCATCCGACGACGAGGCATTGGACGCCACCCGTCCATACAACGACGCGCTCAGCGCGCCATCCGATCTCTCCTACGCGGTTGAGGGCCATTCCATCATCGTCAGTTGGGATCCGGTCGCTGACGCCGAATACTATATCGTTTACCATGACAACACGTACGACTCCCGTTGCGAGTTGTCGTCCTTTGGCAGCGCAATCTCGTGCCAGGAGTTGGCGGCTGTGCACGGCAGCACATCGTACACGCACGTTGACGCGCCCGGCACCTGGAACGACTACTGGGTGAGCGCCTGCAATGACAAGGGCTGCTCGGCCCTGGAACCCGAAAACAGCGCAAACGTGCCTGTCGGCGTCGTCTACAGGCCGGGCGTGGACGTTCCTCTGGTCCCAGCCAACCTGATCTACGCGCACGAAGGCTCCGCCATTGTCCTCAGCTGGGATCCGATCGACGGCGCCGACTCCTACAGTCTCTACCATCACGAGCACTTCTCCTCCTCGTGCCACGTGCAGTCCGACGGGTCGTATTTGCTCTGCGAACAGGTGGCCGCCAACCTCAGCGGGAGTTCCTTTGTCCACACCGACCCCGCCGGCGGCAGTACCTATTACTGGGTTGCAGCCTGTAACGACGCTGGATGCTCCCCCTTGGAAGGAGAAAGCCCCGCCAGACCGGTTGCGGAGATTCCCCTTGTCCCCTCCAACCTGACCTGGCGCCTCCAGGACGCCTCCACTGTCGTCACATGGGACCCGGTCGACGGCGCCGACTACTACAACCTCTACCATCACGCCCACGCCTCCTTCTGCATTGCACTCCCCGACGGTACATTTTCTCCCTATGAACAGATAGCCGCCAACCTCACAGAGCCGGTATACCTCCACGCTGGTTATGACGAAGACAGGAGCCATTACTGGGTTGCCGCCTGCAACCGGGGTGGATGCTCCCCTATCGACTCCAGGTAACCCGACATAGCAGTCGGGTCCCGCCCCATGGGAAACGACGGCTGATTTGATCGACGACATGGTTCGTTCCGGCTGCGGGCGCGGCTGGAGCGGACATCAGGAATAAACGGCTATGCCATCATACACAAATGGAGGAGTGGTATGAGAACAGACACCGGGCTCTGGCGTTGGGCCTGTACCTTGCTGGCGATCCTGCTCATTGCTGTAACTCTGTCGGCCTGCAATGTAACTGAAGAAGCTCCTGAAAAGCCGGCCTGGGCCTCCTTGACTCCAACCCATAGACCGGCGCCGACGCAAACATCCGAACCAACACAGGTTCCCGCTCCGACTGATACGCCCGAACCAACTCAGGCTCCCGCGCCGACTGATACGCCCGAACCGACACAGACGCCCGCGCCGACCGATACGCCCGTCGCGGCGAGCCGTCAGATGTCTCTCGACGAGTACGCGGCATTCTGCGCCGAATTCAACTCCGGCGAGACGACAGAAGAGGAAGGGGAGATCTCTTATGGCGAGTTTTCAGACGGCCTGGGCGTATTGATTGGGTTTCTTGAATCGGTGAATCCGCCAGATGAAGCAAGCGTTTGGCACAACACGTTGCTTGCAAGCCAGAGGGAGTTGAAGAAGGTTATAGATGAATACCCCGGATCGAGAGATGATCCGATTGATATCGAAAGGTTCTTTTCGCTGATGGTGGCCTACCATGGGAGGCTGGGCGAGACCATCCAGAAATTGGATCCGGCGATCCGGGACTGGTTGGTCGCAACCGGTTGCATAGATGAAGAGATGGCCGTTTCTGCCTTTGAAGGCTGGTGGGACGAGGGAGCCGAGGAGGTTGAGCGAGATGAGCTGACGATTGGTGCGGGTGTGGAGGGCCCCCTGGACGGGGCCGGCAAGACCGACCAGTTCTTCTTCCGGGCGGAGGCAGGAAGGGAGTACCTGATCGAGGCCGTCTGAGAGGGGATGTCCTCCATCCGCGTGGAGCTTTCGGACGGCATGACCTTCTCCAGGGTGAGACAGCGCAACCGACCACCGTTGCAGTTCTTATGGACGGCCCCGGAATCAGGTGAATACCATCTGAACGTCACTTCGGGGAGCGGGTCGGGCAGCTATACCGTCTCCGTCTCCATCAACGCACAGGCAGTGAATCCAACGGGAACGGCCGCTCCTGTTCCCGCGGCAGCCCAGGGGGTGACGTCAACTCTGTTGGCCTCGGCTGAACAGACATCCTCACCCGGACCTATTCATTCTGGGCGGTCAGCCGCAAGTGGCTTCCCTTGTACGGGGGGAACTGCAGTAGTCAGCAGTCAGTGGTCGGTGGTCAGTGGGTGGCGGGACGGGGAAGCGCCGCGGGGCGAGCGGACGGGGGCACGACGGGGAGGGTGCGGGAGGATGAATGTCCGGCTTTGTCAAGAAGTAATTTGACCGGCTTGCCCGGCATTGCCATAATTTGGGAAAGCGGTGAATGGTGGGTAGGTGATGTGTGTACGGAGGGTGAAGTATTCCAGGCAGGCTGCGCGGGAGCTTCTGCCGGCGATGCGGGGGATTGCGCGCGGTGAGGGGCGGCAGTTTCAGGCGGTGGCGGAAGAGGCGATGGCGGCGTATATTGCGAAGCGGAAGCGGGAGAGTCCCCGGCCCGTGGCAGTGGCGCACTTCCGAGCCAGCGCGGCGCGAAACCGCCGTCTGATGGAGCTGCTGGCGCAGTGCGTTAGGTCTTCCCAAAGAGAGACGAAAAAGATACCATGCACAATGTGTTGATTCAAGAGTATGGCGGCGGGCCGGGTGATGTCGGCACGGAACTCGTCGCCAAGTAAATTACTGATCTGCAAGGCTTAGGGGCTGAATATGACAACTCAGCAAGGCAACCACGCGCACGCGAATCAGCGTGCGTTCGCTTTGGACGACGGCGCCGGACTGCGCGTCGTTAACGCCAGATTTGTAGACGAGCAGAAGTTTGATTGGGAACTGTTCAGGGGGTTTCAGGAGTTTCGGGTACTGACTTACTCCTCAAGCGCCGATGCCGTCATCAGGATGCTGGACGATTATTCGTTCGACAAGTTTGAATGTGTCTTTGGATATGAAGGCACGCTGCGCGAGTTTCAGAATATCCTCGCTTTTCAGAATGTGGTTGTCGGGGATATGCGGGCTGCCATCATGGGTCTCAGAGATGAACGGCATATTCGGATTCTTGAGAAGGTTCACGCCGGGCTGGCCCATTTTCGGGTCCTGAGAAAATCAATTGCTCACGCCAAACTTTACCTGCTTTCGAATCGTGAGGGCCGGACGCGCGTTATTGTTGGATCTGCCAACCTTTCCGAACGGGCCTTCTCTGGAACTCAGCCGGAGACCCTGGTTGTCTTCAACGATGACAGGGCGGCGTGGGAGCACTACAACCGAATGTATGATGAGATTAGGAATTCGGCTTCGGACGAGATCCAGTTGCCGCAGGAGCGGATAGTCAGGGCCGAGATCGAAGTATCCGATACACCGGTCTTGTCTGATGTGTCGGGCACAGTGGTGATTGAAACATCCCCTTCCGCAGAGTCCAAAGTGTCCGCGCCAATCCAGATAGAACGAGTCGAGAAGGTTGCCGCGGTACTGGCTCCCCGCATGTCCGGAGCAATCCCGCCCGTTCGGCGGGGCAGACAAACGATCACACCCGAAATCAAACGAGAGATTAGCCGCGTACGATTAGTCAAATCGGCGGAACAGGCGGACAGCCGCTATCTTTCCATCGACAGAACGAACCGCTCAGCGATTCTGTCCGGTGAACCGTTCCCCCTGGAATCTGAAGAGAGATTGGTCAGGACAGATGCTGAGGTGCTGTCGGAATACTTCAGGAGTTACGAGGGCGCGTTCGAAGGCGATGTTGCGGGCCTCCAGCGCGACTACTTCACGCTGATGTCGTGGCTTTATTTCTCTCCGTTTCTGTGTGACATGCGTTCTCTGGCCCTGTTGCAGGATAGCGATGTCATACGCTATCCATCATTTGCCATCGTTTTTGGCAAGTCCAACTGCGGCAAGACCAGCCTGGTCGATACGCTGATGACCTCCATGTTTGGCCTTGCCAATACACTTGACAAGCGGAGCTTTACAACTGCTCAACTCCGAGGTTTGCAGCACAGTTACAAACGTTTTCCAGTTATCTTCGATGATGTCGGCCGGCGTGCCTTCAATAGTCACGGCAGAGACATGATCAAGGACGAACTGCAACCGGGCGTTGCCGAATACCCGGGTTTCGTTCTGTCGATGAATGCGGAGCCACAGTCATTTCCTGACGAAGTGGTCAAACGCAGTATGATGGTTTATACGACAACCGCGTTGCCCGCCCACGACGAAGGATTACGCCAGAAGCTGCAAGGCCGCATTCAGGAGATGCGACGGGGCCTGACCGGCCACCTGTACCGGCGCTACCTGGTCGAAATCATCGACCAGCTCAATGAAGACCGTCTCCCTGAAGACTGGCTGATTTTATCATCAGGCACCCTCAGTCGTCTGATCTCGGAATCCACTAACGGAAGGCCGCCAGCCTGGTGCCAGGGGGTAACCTGGCTCGGATATGCCGAGAAACGTTATGACCGGGTGAAGGCCCGCCTGCTGGGGCTTCTCCGAGAGTCGGCCTACGCGGGAAGTGAAGGCGAAGCTTCCTCCGGGTGGACGGTTGACAACGATAGGGTCATCGTCTGGGAGCCGCGCGATGTGTTTGGCCGACGAGGCTTTGACTGGGAGGATGTGCCCTCTACTCTGATCGACGAAGATGCCAGCAGCGGCAGCCGCACCGTGCTGCACCGGGCCAACCTGGAGCAGTTCCTGGGGACACGGTTGGGTCGGTCGCGTTCGTGGTGGATGTTTTGGAGTTAACATCATTTGCAGGGGAAACTCACACTTTGCGAAGGAGAAATGAGGATGAGAACTCACTTCCGTTTCTGTCATGCGCTGCTGCGATGGCTGGCGCTGGTGGCGCCGATCCTGTTGGGCGGGGCGTGTGTGCCGGTGAGCCCGCTGGGGACGGTGGTGGTGGGGCCGGGGGAGGAGATTCAACTACGGTCGATGGAGGTGTTGACGGGAATCGGGGTGCGGGGGATACCGAGGCAGCGGGCGGTGGCGATGGCGATTGCCGATTACGGGCCGATTAAAGGGCATGGGGTGACGATGGGCGCGGGCATGGATACGCTGTGCACGGCGGAAGGGGGCGCGGCCGCGGCGGAGACGGTTGTGGGCGACAGAAGGGTGGTGGGCGTGATCGGCACTTCGTGCTCGGTGGGGGCGGTCGGGGCGGCGCCGATTCTGAGCGAGGCGGGGCTGGCAGTCGTTTCGGGGTCGAATTCGGCGCCTTCGCTGACGTCGGACTTGCGGGGCAATGCTGGCGAGCATAACCATGCCGGCTATTTTCGGACGGCGAGCAACGATCTTCACCAGGGGCAGGCGGTGGCGGAGTTTGTTTACCGCGAGCTCGGGCTGCGCAGGATGGCGACGATCGATGACGGCGATCCGTACACGTCGGGTTTGACGGGCGCGTTTGCGGCGGCTTTCGAGGCGTTGGGCGGCGCGGTGGTTGCGGCAGGCGAGGTGGACAGGGGCGAGAGCGATATGATGCCGGCGCTGAGCCGGATTGCGGCGGAGGGCCCGGAAGGGTTGTTCTTCCCGCTATTTCCGGGCGAATCGGCGGCGATTGCGCGTCAGGCGGGCGCGGTGGAGGGGCTGGAGGGCGTGGTCCTGATTGGGAGCGATTCGCTGCTGCTGGCGGCGCGGGAGGTCGTGGGCTTTTACGTGGTGGCGCCGGAGCTTCGATTTGGGGGCAATGTGAACGAGGCGACGGGCAAGAGCGGGGAGCAGGTGGCGGCCGAATATGCGGCGCGGTACGGGGAGGCGCCGACGGCGGCATCGTTCGTGCATGCGTATGATGCGACGACGCTGCTGTTGCGGGCGATCGAGGCGGTGGCGGTGGCGGATGGGGATACGCTGTACATCGACCGGGCGCGGCTGCGGGAGGCGTTGAGCGGGACGCGCGGCTTTCAGGGCCTGATTGGGGAGATCTCGTGTGACGGGTTCGGAGATTGCGGGACGGGGCGGGCATATATTGCGCAGCATACGGACCCGGCTGTGACGGAGATTACGGAGTTGCCGGTGGTGTATGTGTATGAGCCGGAACTGCAGTAGTCAGGAGTCAGTGGTCGGTGGTCAGTGCGGGGCGGAGATACGCCGCGGGGCGGGTGCAAGGGGGATCGACTGGGTGGGCGCCCACAAGGGGCGTCCCTACAGGTGGCAGGGCGATTGCATCTAAATTGGGTCAGAACATCGAAATGCAGCCGAATACTCTTCCAGGTCGGGGTAAGACACAGGGAAATGTACGAAAGATGGCACGTAGACGGAGAATTTAACTTATCTCGCCGACTGAGGGC
>JAJDZJ010000179.1 GCA_022824685.1 Caldilineaceae bacterium | reverse complement strand
TCTCGCCGACTGAGGGCCTGATCCGCGGCGTCTTCCCGTCGATATTCAGTAAGCGCAGGGTGATTTCCACTTATTCTCGCTTTCTTCTGGCCACAATTTCAACTGAATCGGCCTACAGATTTAGATGCGATTGCCCTGACTATATAGTCCATTTGCGTTGATCCTGACTATCAGTGTAACCTAAAAGTCTAGGTATTTTTGACGTTAAGGAAGTTCATTTTGGGGCATAGAAGTGGTCGAAAGTAGCGAGCGAACTTTGATTAGCAATCGGCGGGCGGCCAGCCTCTTCAAGGCTACAGGGGACCTGTTGCAGATCCTTGGGGAGAGCCGATTTGTGGTGATGGCGTACCAGAACGCTGCCCGGACAATAGATAGTCTCGAAGAGGACATCAATGCAGTTGCCGAGGCGGGCGGCCTTCAGAAGCTTCCCAGGATCGGGAAGGCGATCGCCGAAAAAATCGAGACTCTTCTGGACACGGGATCACTGCCAATCCACGATGAAGCCGCGGCCCAGGTGCCCGAAGGGGTCGCAGCCATGTTGCAGGTGCCGGATGTTGGACCGAAGACGGTGCAACGCCTGTGGCGAGAACTGGATATAACCAGCATCGAAATGTTGAAGGAGGCTGCGCAGGAAGGGAAGCTGAGGACACTGAAAGGCTTCGGCGCCAAGACAGAACTACGCATTCTCAAGAGCATCGACCTGCTCAACCGCCGTTCTGATGATCGGACGCCGATTGGCGCCTCACGTCCCTTGGCAGAGATGCTGGCGCAGGCGCTGGAAGAAGATGAAGAGAAGGGCGTTTTCGTACGGGTCGAGATTGTTGGAAGCCTCCGGCGCTGGCGGGAGACGACCGGCGAAATCAGGCTCTTGGCAACAAGCGAGTTTCCGGAACGTGCCTTGCAGAAGTTCAGCCAGTTGCCCCACGTAACGGAAGCGCAAGAGAGGAAACCACTTGCCGTGACGGTCTCTCTTTTGGACGGACCGCAAGCGACACTGACGCTGGCTGGCGAAGAGGACTGGGGTACATCCCTGTGCCTTGCCACCGGCAGCGAGTCCCACCTCGACCGACTTCGCGTGAAGGCAAAGGAAAGAGGATGGCAGATTGGAGATAACGGCTTCACTTCGGTTCCTGGCGAGAGCGAGCCAGGCAACGGCACACAGCCATCTATGGAGACGGCAAAAGAACGTCGTTGCTTCGAAAGTGAAGAAGCGCTCTACGCGTTCCTGGGAATGAATTGGGTGCCGCCGGAGTTGCGGGAAGGCGGCAGTGAGGTTGCGGCCGCGATGGGCGACGCGCTTCCCAAACTGATTTCGGCCAGCGCGATCGCCGGCGAACTGCATGGACACACGACCTGGAGCGACGGCAAGTCGTCGGTCGCGGAAATGGCAGAGGCGGCCCGCGAAAGGGGCTACCGGTACTGGGCGGTGACCGATCACAGCGTCGGCTTGGGAGTAACACAGGGAGTGGACGCCGCGGCGCTGGCTGAGCAGCGCAAAGAGGTCGAAGCAACCAACGAGCGCTATGCCGACAGCGGTGTCGATTTCCGATTGATACTTGGTACTGAAGTTGAGGTCTTGGGCGACGGCGCGCTGGGTCTATCGGACGAGGTCCTGGCTTCATTGGACATTGTGGTGGCCAGTATCCACAGCGGCCTGCGTCAAGACAGCCAGCGCATCACGGAACGTTGTCTCAAGGCAATTGAAAACCCATACGTGGACATAATCGGCCACCCGACGGGTAGGCTTTTGGGGCGGCGGCCGCCTTCTGAAATCGACCTGGAACAGGTTTTCCGGGCCTGCGCAGCAACCGGGACCGCGGTCGAGATCAATGCCAATCCGGAACGGCTGGACCTTTCAGCCGAACATGCGCGCACGGCCGTTGACATGGGGTGCGCCATCGTGATCAATTGCGACGCGCATAGCATCGGCCAGCTCGAACTCCTGCCGTACGGCATCCATACAGCTCGAAGGGCATGGCTGCGCCCGCAGGATGTGTTGAACGCCAGGCCGCTGGATGAACTGCTGGCGATGTTGAAGCGAACTAGATCCGGGAGGAGCATAAAGTGATTGATGACACCCGGCATTCGGATAGTGATACCGAGCTCGACGAGCCGGTCTTTGGATCGAATGTTCCCGATTCTGGCGAAAAGGAACCGGACTCTCCCACCGGCTTTTCCGCGGCATCGGAGGAACCGGCGTTTGGTTCGGAATCGAGCGCCCTTCCGCAGACGGAATTGGAGATTGACAGGGGAACGGAAGAGCCGGTTTTTGGTTCGGACAGCGTGACAGCTCAGCCGCAAAGTCTCGAGTCGGAGGACAACGTCGTTGAATCAGGCTACGAGCCGTCGGGCCTGGAGAATGACTACGAATCTTCGTACAGCCCCGCACCAACGGCGCAGGATTCATTGGAGGAGGTTGTCGAAAGGCAAAAACGCGACGCCGAGAACGTGCCTGAGTCGGGTACGAACTGGGTGCAAGTTTCGCCAGACTCTGAGTCGGCCACTGACCCCTTCACCGGAAAAGAGTATAGTTACTTTGAGGAGACACCGGCCGCGGAGGTGGCTGCTTCGCCTCCAGCGACGCGCAGATTGGGGCGAACGGGGCCGGTCTGGGTCCTTGGCGGGATCGTCCTGGTTCTAATCGTTGGGCTGGGCTGGTTCGGTATTTCCAGACTGACGGGTTCAGGAGAGGAGACGCCTGCGGCAGCAAGTGAGCCAACTGTGCAGCAAGTGGCGGCTGAGGCGCCGACGGCCGCGCCGCCCACCAGCACGCCGGGGCCCACCCCAACCGACTCACCGGTACTTTTGCCGATTAACGCGAATGTCACTGTCGGAGATACCGACGGACAGGGCGTGAAGTTGCGTGCCGGCCCTGGACTTGATGGCGAGTTGATTGAGATCATTGACGAGGGAACAACAATGGTCGTTCTGGCAGCCGAGCCGGATTCCCCGCACTCGGAATATCCAGTGTCGAAAGACGGCTACCTTTGGTACCGGATGCGCGTGCCGGGAATGACAGACGGGGACGGAACGCCGGTCGTTGGGTGGAGCGCATCTGAATTCTTTGTTGTGGATGTCCCATGACGATGGTTTCACAGGTCGAGTCTCCCGAAATAGGACGTCCGCCGAAGAGGATTGAAAAGCTGCGAGAGCGTGTTTCTCATCATCAGTACCGCTACTATGTGCTTGATGATCCTGAGATAAGTGATGCAGAGTTTGACACACTCTTTCGCGAGCTTCAGACTCTCGAAGAGCAATACCCCGAACTAAGAGACCCCAACAGTCCAACAGTCCGCGTCGGAGGAGGCGTAGCCGATCGGTTTGAGAAGGTCACGCATCAGGTCCCCGTTCTCAGTCTGGCGAACGCCTTCGGCGACGAGGACCTTCATCGCTGGCGAGACCGTCTCTTGCGCCTGCTTCCCGAGGAAGAGCACACCCGACTCGCCTATGTCGTGGAGCCGAAGTTCGATGGCTTGACCGTCGTGCTTCAGTACGAAGACGGTCAGTTCACGCTTGGCGCGACGCGCGGCGATGGTGAAGTCGGGGAGAATATCACCCCCAATCTAAGGACCGTTCATCAGCTTCCGCTCCGAATTCCGACGTCGGACCAAAACGGCCGCAGGGCAGGAGCGCCGCCGCGTCGGCTGATCGTGCGCGGCGAAGTTTACGTAGAGGAGAGTGACTTTCACGCGTTCAATCGGGAACAAGCCAGTATAGGCGAGCGGACCTATGCAAACCCGAGAAACTTCGCCGCCGGCTCACTTCGCCTGCTGGACAGCGGAGTCAGCGCAGGGCGCCCCCTCAAACTGTGGACCTATCAGATCTTTCTGGAAGAGGGGGAGGACGATTCTCCTGATTCGCACTGGGAATCGCTTGCGCATTTGCAAAGCTATGGACTTCCGGTCTGCAGAGAGTCGCGGCGGTTTGGAGACGACGAGTGGGACGAACTGATCAGTTTTGTCGGGCGCTGGCATGAGCTGAGGTCGAGATTGCCCTATGAGTTGGACGGCATGGTCGTAAAGGTGGACCTGCTGGCTCACCAGGAGCAGCTAGGCTTCACGGGCAAAGACCCCCGCTGGGCCGTTGCATTCAAAACGGGCGGCGAAGAGGCAACCACGCGCCTTACCGACATCGGCGTAAAGGTTGGTCGGACGGGGGCGGTCACGCCAAACGCAGTGCTGGAGCCTGTGCCCATCGGAGGCGTGACCGTACAAGCCGCCACGCTCCACAATGCTGACTACATCGAGGAGCTTGATATTCGCATCGGTGATACAGTCCTGGTCAAGAGGGCAGGAGACGTTATTCCGAAAGTGGTGCGGCCAATAAAGGAGCTTCGCGACGGCGCCGAAAGGTCGTGGAAAATGCCTGCGGTTTGCCCCTCTTGCTCTGAGCCGCTGGAGCGTTCGCCAGAAGAGGCAGCGACCTACTGCGTCAACAATGCTTGTCCAGACCAGTTAACGCGCAAAGTCGAGCACTTCGTTTCTCGGGGCGCGTTGGATATCGTTGGCATGGGCACGAAACAGGCGGAGCTGTTCGTTGACGAAGGGTTTGTCAACACACTTGCCGACATATATAGGCTGCCCTGGGAAAAGATCGAAGGGCTCGAGGGGTACGGAGAGAAGCGGATCGAGAATCTGCGGCGCGGGGTGGAGGAGAGCAAGGCTCGAGGCGCAACGCGGCTGCTGACAGCGTTGGGCATCCGGTTTGTCGGTTCCGTGGTGGCCGAACTGGTGATGGCGCAATTTGACTCCATTCCAGACCTTATGTCTGCGGAGTTGGACACGCTTGGCGAAATAGAGGGTGTGGGACCGAAGATCGCCGAAGCGATCGTCTCCTACTTCAGTGTCGAGCCAAACCGGAGGCTGGTGCATAAGCTGGGCGACCTGGGCGTCGATTTAACCGTGCAGGGCAGAGAGCAAGATGACATTGAGGAGGTACAGTCGTACGCGGGAAAGACGTTTGCTATTACGGGCACGCTTCCAACGTTGAGTCGCGCTGAAGCGAAGGCTTATATTGAAACGGCAGGGGGAAGAGTAACTGGGAGCGTCAGCAGCAAGACTGACTTTTTGCTGGCAGGGGAAAAGGCGGGCAGCAAACTGAACAAGGCCCAGCAATTGGGCGTTTCGATCCTTTCGGAGGAAGAGCTGCTGCAAGGCACTGTAATTCAGCGCCAAGAGTCGCCGGAACGGGGCCTCTGAAGTCCGTGACGCGCGCTGCGAGGAAGAATAGCCGAATCAGGTGTGATCCGATAGAATTCAGTAGACTGGCAATCAATATACATTCAGATAACAAGGTCCCGTCAGCCAGCGACGCAAAGGAGGGTGGCTTGCTGCCGTCCGCAAGCGTAGCGCGAAAGTTAGACGAAGGCGCGGCCTCCCTTGCGCAGGGCGAGGAAAGCTGCGCGGCGCTTACCTTTGAGGTTGCTGCGCAGGAAGCGGCGACCGCGAAGGACCGGGCCGGGTACGGTAGGGCGATGGCGCAGTTGGCGGCATTGGAAGAGTCCCGCGGCGAGGTCGAAGCGGCATTGGATCACAATCGAGAGGCGCAGGAAGCCTTCCTCGAAATTGGCGACGGCGCCGGGTTGGTGCAGACATTCCGTGTGGAAGGGTTCCTGTACATTCGAAGCGGAAAACAGACAGCTGCGGCACACTGCTTCGCGAAGGCTCTGAGTTTGTCTTTGCAGCTGGATGAACGGCTGGTGCTAACGACGCTCGATCAGGTTGTGCCAACGGCAAAATATCTGATGGAGTCGGACCAGGTAGGCAGTCTGCTGCCACTGGGCGCGGCTCTTGCCCAAGGAGTGGAGAGCGCTGCGGTTGGGCAGTTGTCTGAGTTGGGTGACTTCGCTGAGCTGGCAACGACTGTAGCCGGTGTGTTTACGCCTCTTGGCGTGATGGCTGAAGAGCCCGATCTGGGACCGCCGGGACGACGCAGCCTGGCGGCGCGGGCCACACATCAGGCCTGGCTCGTGGACGCAATGACAAAGAGGCGCTGGGGGCTGGCTGCCCTGGTAAGAGAGACCTTACACACAAAACTGAGCTTCTATGAGGAACTGGACTAACAATCATGAGTGAAATCTGGACTCCTGGCAGCCCACCCCCGTCAGAACCGTCCGGCGGCATCGAGCTCCCGAAAGGGTTTTCCACTTCCAGGCGCCAGGAACCGAACCAGCCAGAGGCTGAGGCGGAACCAACGTCTGAGGCAGAGGAGACAGCAGGCGAAGAAGCCTCCCAGGCAACTTCGCAGCCGCAGGCTACTGCCCAGACAGGCGCCGGCCAACAACCCGAGTTGAATCTGCTTTTTCCGCCCACCGGGGCGCAAGTCACCTGCCCCGGTTGTGGCGCCACTTACACGGCGGCCGTGTTTTCGATTGTTGATTTTGGCGCCAATCCTGAGTTGAAGGGTCCCCTGCTTGGCGGGCAGATCAATACCGCCATTTGCCATTCCTGCGGCGCGGGCGGCCCTCTCAGCGTGCCGCTGATGGTCCACGAGCCGGAGCATGAGTTTCTCGGTGTTGTCGTGCCCGGCCAGGCCCGGCTGGACGACATGCAGACGCAAAAGATGATTGGGGAGTTGAGCCAGGCGCTCATGGCGCGGCTGCCTTCGGACCAGCGCAAGGGCTACATGTTTCAGGCGCAACAGTTCTTCGAGTGGGACTCCTTAATTGAGAAACTGTGGGGATTCGAGGGTGTCACACCGGAGATGCTTCGCCGGCGCCGCGAACAGTCGGAGTTGATCAGCAGCCTGATTCGACTTGGCGGCGACTTGAGCGCGATGCAGATGGTCGTTGAACGAAGCAAGTCATTGATCGATTCGAGCTTTTTTGTGCTGCTGGGGCAGGTGATCAACGCGGTTGCCGCCGAAGGTCAGACTGAGCAGCAGGAAGCGCTGGTCAGCCTCCGCAGTACGCTCCTTGAATCCACTGAGGCCGGCCAAGAGCTAAGAGCGTTGGAGGAACGGGTTCAGAAAGCTCTTTCGAGGCTCGGGCCGCGGACGACGCGTGACGAGTTGCTGACACAGCTGCTTGAATACTGGCTGGAAGGAGAAGAGGGGGAAGCCATCGCTACTGCGGTCCTGAACGCGGCGGCAGCGATCACCGATTACCCATTTCTGCTCGGTCTTGCCGATCGTTTGGAGAACTCCACCGATCCTGAAGAGCGATCTGCCCTGATCGCGATTCGTGAACGTACAGTTGAACTAAGTGAGCAGCGCACGCAGAGTCAGCAGGCGGCGGCGCAGGAGGTCCAGGCTGTACTGCAAGAGGTCTTGCAGGCCCCGGATACCGACGCGGCTCTGAGAGAAAACGCAGACCATATAGACGAGGTGTTCCTGGCGGTCCTGGCTTCGAACATTCAACAGGCCGAACAGAACAACGCAGCATTCGCAGTACAAAGATTGCGTTCCATCTATGCAATGGCGGTTGCCATCCTCGAAGAAAGTATGCCGCCGGAGATGAAACTTCTCAACCGCCTCCTTTCAGCGCCCGATGAAGGCGCCATGCGCAGCCTTCTACAGGAGAACCGCTCTGAGCTTTCACCAGAATTTGTGGAGGCGCTGAAGGGGCTGGAGGAGCGCTTCAGCAGTGAGGGAAACGGGGCGCTTGCAAGCCGGGTGAGAAGCATTCGAGGACAGGCGGCTCTACTGCTTTAAGCTTTGTGAGCGAAGCGAGAGTGGACGATCAGACTAGGAACTAGCAAGGACCAGGAACCGACAGCCATGACGTCAGACACAAAAGAGGTCTCAGCGGAACTCGTCACGTCCGGCACGGAGATATTGCTCGGCGATATTGTCGACACCAACGCCGCCTGGATTGCCCAGGAGCTACGAGAGATTGGCGTCAACATATACTACAAGACCAGTGTCGGAGACAACGAGCCGCGTCTGCGGGGCGTTTTGGAGATGGCCCTGGCCCGCAGCGACGTCGTGCTGGTTACGGGCGGCTTGGGGCCAACTGCCGATGATATCACGCGCGACGCGATTGCCAATGCAACTGGCTGTCCTTTGGAGCGACATCCAGACATAGAGGAAAAGTTGAGAGAACGTTTTGCCCGCTGGGGATACCAGCGCATGAGCGAAAACAACCTCCGCCAGGCCCAGATTCCGGAGAAAGCGACCATACTGGAAAACCCGGTCGGAACGGCGCCCGGATTCATCGCCTACGATCGAAGGCACGGGCGGAACGGGAAGGTCATTGCCATGCCGGGCGTTCCGCGGGAAATGAAGCGAATGATGGCTGACCTGGTATTGCCGTACCTGAAGGATTTTACAGGCGGTGTAGGCGTCATTCGCAGGCGCATATTACGGACGGTTGGAATCGGTGAAAGCAGCCTGGACGCAGAATTGGGCGCACTGATGGATAGCAGGAATCCGACGATGGGACTGGCTGCGCATCTGGGGCAGGCCGATGTCCGCATTGCGGCGAGGGCGTCAAGCGCGGAGGAGGCCGAGCGTCTACTGGATGGGATGGAAAAGCAAGTACGCGCCGTCATCGGCGACTGTATATACAGTACGACGCCAGAAGAGACGGTTGAGGCGGTCCTGGCGCGTCTATTGGCGAAGGCTGACGCCAGCGTAGCTCTCCTTGAGACCGTCACCGGCGGGGCAATCGCTGAACGAATGATAAGCGGAGCGGGGCCGGAGAATGCCCAGCGGATCCTGGAAGGGAACCCTGGACAGGACACTTTCGAACAGTTGCTCAGGCAGCCCCCGACGAGCGAAGTCGCCGGTGATCTGGCACTCATGCTGCGTGATGAATGCAAGGCTTCCCATGGGCTGGCCGTCATCACCAGTGGCCGACCCGACGAGACCTTCCACTCCAGTCAGGGCGGCGAAACATGGATCGGCTGCGCCGGGCCTGAGCGAACCGAAGTGGCACGATTTCCATTTGGCGGGGCGGACAGGCTGACAAATGCTTGGGTAGGGAATCGAGCGATGGACCTGCTCCGCCGAATCTTACTTGACCTTGACGTCTAGTGAACGGGCCTCATCCCGAGCAAAGGAAAGAGAAAGGAGGAGAAAGAGCCTGGCTCACGTCCCGATCCTCACTTCTCGCCGTCCCATTGCCCCATGCAAATCCAGTCCAGGTCTATTGGTGAGATGTTCGCCGACTTGCCCTCTTGATGGACGAACCTTCCGGCTATGAGCCTGCGGCGCCACCTACCTGCTCTTCAGAAACAGACACGGACGACGATTCGACGCGGACTGCACCCGTTTGTTCGACCCTATCTGCTCTTGATTCTCGGCAGCGCCATTTTGCTCAGTTTTGTTATCGTAAACAGTGATACCGAATCGGGAGAGGAGCTGCAAGTTGAAGTTTCTCTCCCCGGCGAGGCGCAGATTGACAAGAAACCAGCCGAATCGGGTTCACTAGACAGACTGCCAGTTAGCTTGCCAACCAGGCAACTGGAGCAGCCGGCAGCCGGCGAAGTTTCGGTTGTGGAAACTTCCACGGCGACACCTGTACCATCTGCTACGCCTTCAGCCACTCCAAGCCCGCAGCCAACCCCGCAAATAACAGACCTCGAAAATACGACCAACATTCTGATATTGGGCAGCGATCAGAGGCCGGATCAGCCCAATTGGCGGACTGATGTCATCATTCTGCTCATGATGAACCCGGAGCTTGGTGAAGCGGCAATTGTTTCCTTTCCCCGAGATATGTACATTGACCACATACCGGGCCATCTTCCAAATCGGATCAACGTAATCGACTACCTGGGAGAAATGGATGCCCCGGGAGGGGGTGGGCCCCGACTGCTGACGTCGATCCTGGAGGAACGGTTAGCAATCACGATTGACAACTTTATCCGCTTTCGCTTTGAAGGATTCGAGAACCTGATCGATGCCCTTGGCGGTCTCAAGATACACGTAGACTGCTACCTCTACGAATACTATCCGGAGGAAGGAATTTACCTGAACCTGCCGCCCGGCGAGCATCTGTTGAATGGAGAACAGGCGCTCAGTTACGTGCGCAGCCGGAGGTCTGGCGGCGGCGACCTTGAGCGGGCGCGCAGGCAGCAGCGAGTCGTTTGGGCGCTGAGAAAGCAGTTGGTGGAACAGAATCTCCTGCCGAGAGCCTTCAAATTGTACGACGCGCTGCGTTATTCGGTTGACACGGATGTGGGCAAATGGGACACGGTGCGGTATGCGCGGTTCGGTCTGTCGCTGAGCGAATCGGATGTAAAGGGAATGGTGCTGGGTCCGCCGGACGCGATGCGCCATGGCTGGCGCGAGGGGATGGCGGTCTTTGTGGTCGATTGGGACTTTATCGCGGAAGAGCTAAGACGTGTATTTGACAGGCCGCCGCTGGTGGAGACGAATACGTCGATCAGTCCGGAGAATCCTCAGCCGGATGACGGAGACGGCCCTGCCCCGGTATCGAGGCCCCTTTGCCCTTAGAGACAGGATGCCTCGCGGGGAATGCTCCTCCGGAATGGAAAAGGAAAACTGCTTTTCAGCTACTGGGGATAGGAAAGCCAGACTGTTCCGAATGTCTCGCTCAGGGGCAAGGCTCGTTTCTGTAGACCCAGAGGCTACTTTTCGGTCATTCTCAGCAGAAACCAGCGCGAGGGTCGCGAGACCTGGGTTGAAGAGACGCCGCGTTCCTCTGACAGTATCTCCATTTTGCCGTCGAACAGGGCGGCCACCTCTCCGTCATCCATTCCCCTTGCGCCAGGCCCATCAGACTTGCTCCGGTCGAACACGTAGAGATGGTAGTAGCCCCCGGGCCTTAGCGCGCGGATGACACCCTGGGCGTATGCGGGCCTGCGGTCGTCCGGAAGGCTGTGAAGGCAACCGATATCCAGCGCGTAAACTGCGTCGAGGCTGCCTACGGGCAGCCTGGATACGTCCGCCTGCACGAACATCGCCTTGACTCGCGGACGCTCCTGACCGGTGGCGGCGTCAGGGCTGAGTCTTTTGCGGGCGAGCTTCAGGGCCTGGCCTGAGAGATCGAATCCGATTGCAAACAGTCCTTGCCTTGCAAGGAACAGGGTGTTCAACCCAGTTCCGCAGCCAATATCGAGGGCCAGGTTTCCGTCTTCGGGCGAGGTGTATTCCTTCCAGAATTTCTGGACTTCGGGAGGGGTGATCCCGGTGTCCCAGGGGGTCTGTCCGCTGCGATAACGCTCATCCCAGTGGGCACGCAGTTCTTCGTTGCTATCAGTGTCCATAGAATGTCTACAATGACGTGATGCCTAACGGAAATGACCAGAGCGATTTTCGGGCACCGCAGAGGCTACTCGGCTCTGTCATCGGTTTCGCTGTTCTGATGCGCGAACTCTCTGGCTTCTTCGAAGCTCTCAAAGTCTTCGGTAATGAACTCAATGATTCGCTCTGCAAGGACCACCGGCGATTCGATCATGGGGGAGTGGCCCAGTCCTCTGAGAATTTCCAAATTTGCGGCGCCGGGTATGGCGAGCAGTGTGCGCGTGGCGGCATCTCTTTCGACTATGGTGTCTTCCGTCCCCAGGAGGAGAAGTGTAGGCAAAGTCAGCCTGTGGGCCTCTTCGAGGCGATTCCAGCGGTTCAGCGCCTCTGCCACAGCTGTGAATGCTGCAGGGGCCATTGCCGCTGCGTCCTCGACCAAATGGTCGAAGAAGGTTTCGAATTCTGAACTGGTCATGGTTGGAGGCGGGACGGTCGGCATGAGCGCGGAAAGGGCGCGACTCAAGAGGGGGCGGTCATCGCGCATCCGGGAAAGGAGTTGCAGGCCTTGAAGCGGGGTGAAGGCGCCTTCGATAGGGACACTGTCTACAAGGATGAGGCTGTGCAGCTTCTGCGGGTGGCGCAGCGCGAATTCGACTGCAATGGCGCCGCCGCTTCCATGTCCCACGAGATCGAAGTCGGTCAAGTCAAGCGCGGCGACCAATTCTGAGATATCCTCGACCTGTTCTTCAATGTCGTAGCCATTCTCAGACTGTGTGCTCCTTCCACAGCCGCGCAGGTCCGGCGCTATGGCGTGGATCGAATCCGGCAAGACAGCGAAGAAAGGCTCCCACCAGCGGCTGGTCGCGTGGGAGGCGTGGAGCAGGAGAAGGGGAACGCCATCGCTGCTGCCTGACGAACGGAGATTGAAGGTAATGCGATCTGTTTCAATGGTGAACATCAGGGGTTTTTCGCGTAGTCAATCAAAACCTTCATAAACTAACCTAAAATACTTCAATCAAACCTCTTCGCCTCCCGATCCTCTTCCTCCTCTTCAGGCAAAAAAATCAACATTAACGCCGCTGCAGCCGCCTGCTCCTGCGGACCTTCGACGCGGCCGACTTCCTCTTCGGCGAAGATGTATCCGCCCTTCAACACAGTTCCGTCAGGCTCTAACCAGCCCAAGTTGCCGCCCTCAAACAGGCCGTGACTGTGGATGATGCCTTTGAGCGTGATTCCTCCAAGCTCTTTCTCGCCGAAACGCGTTGTTCGAAAGATGCGCCCACCGACATCATCGAATTCGCAGCGGCCAATTGCGGTGCCCTCCTGCCAGCGTAAGCGGTATATTCCTTTGGAGAGAACGTACCCTACGGCATCCTCTCCGGTGGCGCGAAAGCGGTAAATTGTGGTGCGTTCGGGGACTGATGCTTTAACGGGGTCCATGGCCCGATTCTATCACTACAGCCTGTCAGTTCCAATGCGCGAGCCCTTGGCGGCGCGGGCTCGGGACTGCAAGACGTCGCGTCAGTTGGCAAGGCTGAGCCCGTTACCGAAATGCTGGAAAGGTCAGAGCCTTACGATCGAGATCGTAAAGGATCGCGGCGGCCGCATTTCTGCCGGAGGCGCCCATAATGCCGCCGCCTGGGTGCGTGCTGGCGCCGGTCAGATAGAGTCCCTTTACTGGTCCGCGATAGTTGCTCATACCGAGGGATGGCCGCATGGCAAACATCTGGTTGACCGACATTTCAAGATGCATGACATTGCCTCGCAGCAGCCCCAACTCTCTCTCCAACCATAACGGCGTTTGAACGAGTCTGCCGGTTACAGTTTGCCTTATGTTGGGCGCGTACTCCGCCAGCTTGGCAATCATCTGGTCGGCAACGGTGTCCCCGATCTCATCCCAACTCCTGCCAGAGGCCAGTTCATAGGGATAGTACTGTCCCCACAGGAAAAGAACATGACTGCCCGGCGGAGCAAGTGAGGGATCCACCGCAGAAAAGGTCATCGCGATGAGAGCGGGATCCGCTGAAGGGAGACCGGCGAGATAGTCAGCGTGGGCGCGTTCCAGGTAGTCCAGATCGGGACAGATGAACTGCAAGGCGCGATGTTCAGGGCGAGGAGCGGCGCCTGGCGTGCGCCCTCGGTTGACGTAGTCGGGCAGCTCCGTCAGCGCGCACCGTAACATCATGCCAAAGCCATTGCCGATCCTGGATCGACGCGCTGATGAGATGCGCCGGGCCGGCGCCTGGCCCTGGAGGAGCTCGAGCGTTGTGTGGATGTGCGCGCCGGACACGATTGCTTTGCTTGCGGTGAACTGCTCGCCGGCGTCAGTCTGAACGCCGATGGCATTCCCGTTCCTGACGATAATCCGGTCGACTGAAGCATCGGCTATGATTGTGCCCCGATGGGCTTTAATCATTCGCGCCAGCGCCTGTGTGAGCATGCCGGATCCGCCGCGCGGCCTCTTGATGCCGGAAACGTGATACATGGGTTGCCATAGGGCGAACGGAGCGCTGAATCGCTCGTCAGGCGGCGGCCCGGACTGGGCAGCCATCCATCCGATGAGAGCCTGGACTTTGGGGGAGACGAAGGACTGGCGCAGTAGCTTGCCATAGCTTCCCAGAACGGCTTGGAGGCGAGGGCCGAGGTCCGCGGCTACACCACTCTTGAAGACCAGCCATTTTGCAAGATTGAACGGTGTAGGGGCATGGAGAAAGGAGGCCACCATTGCTTCTGCAAATGGGGTCCAGTCCTTGATGAATTTGCGATACCTCAGGGCATCTTCAGGCGAAACGGCCGCAATGCTCTCACAAGTCCGGTCGAGGTCTTTCCAGACAAAGATCTGATCTCCATCGGGGAAGGGCGCGAAGAAGAGTGGATCGATATCGAGATAACTGAGACCAAAGTTCTCCAGGGAGAGATCGCGGACGATCGGCGTGTGATGAATGAGAATGTGGGCGCTGCCGCCCAGATCGAAACGGAAGCCGGGAATGGTCTCTTCGGTTACGACTGCGCCGCCGACGGTCGAACGCCGCTCAAGCATGCCGACCCGATAGCCGGCCTGGGCCAGGTAGCCAGCGCAGACAAGAACGTTGTGGCCCGCGCCAATGAAGAGGACATCGAAATCCGACATTTTCAGAGAAGGATGCCGAGAGAAAGCAGCAGACTGAACTGCAAAGACAGTTGCGCTGTCGCGGCCAGGACGGGGTTGAACTCCTTTCCTCTGGACGTGTACATGGAAGCGGCTCTCCGGACAGCGAGGGGCAGGCTGACAAGAGGCAGGAGAACGGTGGGACCGTGGCCAAAGAGCAGCCAGAGCGCAGGCGCGGAAAGATAGGCAAGCGCGAGCAGGGCGATGAATTGGAGACGCGTATAGCGGGTGCCAATCAGCACGGCGAGCGTGCGCTTGCCAGCCTTTGCGTCGGTCTCTATGTCGCGCAGGTTGTTGACGACGAGAATGGCGGTAATCAGAAGGCCGACGGGTACTGAGGCAAGCAAAACTGGCGCCGAAATCGTTTCGGCTTGGACGAAGTAGGTACCGCAGACGGCGGCCAGCCCGAAGAAGACAAAGACGAACAGGTCCCCCAGGCCGTGATAGCCATAGGGAAACGGACCCCCGGTATACAGGACGGCGGCCAGAAGTGAAGCGACGCCGATCACCACGATGGGCCAGCCGCCAACCAGCGCCAAGTAAGCGCCGACAAGAACCGCCAGGGCGGCGGTTACGGCTGTTCCGACCCGAATCTCCTTTGCGGAGAGCAGGCCCGCGGCCAGGGCGCGCGTAGGGCCGAGTCGTTCGCTTGTATCTGCCCCATTGGCATAGTCGAAGTAGTCGTTGGCGAAATTTGAGAGGATTTGCAGCAGGAGCGCGCCGACCGTTGCAGCCATGGCTGGCGCCGGCGAGAACAAGCCGTCAGCCCAGGCCAGCGACGTCCCGACCAACACGGGCGAGAGAGCGGCAGGGAGCGTCTTTGGCCGTGCGGCAAGCAGCCAGATCCGGAGTTTACTTTGCGCACGTCCCGGCCGGGAGGACCCAATTTCGTCTTTGCGGGCTACGTCGTCGGCAGCTCCTCGGTCGGGCGGGTGTTGGCTCATTTTCGGCGCCGCGAAAGGAAAAAGCTGGTAGGCATCACGCGCTGCGCATATGCCGTACGGTCCGTGTAATCCGAAGTCCGAGCCAGAAGAGGCCGGCCAGAACAAAGACAGAGGCATACTCGATGAGCGGGATACGAACGATCTCGTTTAGCCGGTCCCAGCCGAAGTTTCCGTAAACCAGAAGCGCGGAGCCAACGAAGGCGCCGAGGATGAGAAGGCGAAACGGCAGCGACAGGCCCAGACCGTACATTTGCGTAACGACGAGAATCCCGGCGAAGCCGAAGAGGAACATCGGCCAGAGCCCATTGCCCTGCATGACGGCTACCAGCGTTCCGTGGACGAGTACGGTTCCCTCCAGTGCGAAGGTCCACCATCGATTGGTATGGATACGCGTGTAGAAGAGACTGCCTTGCAGGAGCAGAAGGAACATGTAGAAGAAGCCGATCAGGTGTCCCGACGTTGATACCATTGGATGGAACCAAAAGGTGTAGACGATTGCCCAAGCGAAGAAGTAACCGTGATAGGTGCGGGCAAAGCGGACGACCTCCTTCGAAAAGGGCGCCGGCCGGCCGAAAAACTGGCCGCGGCGGTTGTTTTCCATCAGGAGGACCCAGACAAGGAGAACGATTACGGCTCCCTGGCTGCTAAAGATTGGCGTGTCCTGAGCCAGGCCGTCATACCAGACATGGGTCTGAATCAGGTGCAGGAAGATGAAGGCGGCATTGACGGTCAGGGCCCAGATATTTGCCTTGTGCAGCCCTTTGGTATAGCGATGCTTGCGATAGCTCTGGGCATAGTAAATTATCGCCCAGATAGCGAACTGGTGGACGAGGTAGAAGCCCCAAGAGGTGGCGCGAGTCCAGAATGTTGGTGAGGGGAGTTTCCAATAGTACCAGCTGGCGCCGGTATCGGGGAGCAACTCGATGCTGGCCAGGCGGAAGTCCAGCGCCCAGATAAGTAGCGTGAACAACGCGCTGAACGCGATCCCGGCCCATAGGACGAGGGAGGCAGTTGCCTTGGAGTCGTTGCCGGTACCTGATGTCCTTTCAGGTCTCGACTGCACTCCTGCTGTTTGCTGCGGAGAATCAGCAGCTGATCTTAGCATTTCTGGTTACCTCGCGGGATAGATGCGCAATTCAGGACCGGGCGCCTCGGTAGTCGGGACCGTGATCCCTTGTTGGCGAAGTCGGCGTACGTTCTGGCAAATCTCATGTCAGACCAGATCCTGCAGCGCGGCGATGGCGTGGGGGAACTTGAACGCGAAACCCTTCTCTTGCAGACGGGTCGGAACTGCCCGTTGGCCATCGAGGAGGACGGTGGACATCTCGCCAAAAAGAGCTCGGAGCGCGAAAGAGGGAGTCGGCATTAGTGACGGCCTACCCATCGCTTGTCCCAGGTCGCGCACGAATTCTCTGTTGCGGGGCGGGTTGGGGGCTGCGAGGTTGTATGGGCCGGCGGCGTTGTCGTTCTCAAGGAGAAAGCGGATGGCGGCCACTTCGTCGGCGATGTGGATCCAGGGAAAGTACTGGCTTCCGCTGCCGAGCGGGCCGCCGGCAAAGAGGCGGAAGGGCAGAGCCATTCTGGGCAGGGCGCCGCCGCGGGCGCTGAGAACCACGCCTGTGCGGACGACAGCGCGGCGCACACCAATCGACTCGACGGGTTCCGTCGAAGCCTCCCAGTCGACGCAAACTTGCGCGAGGAAGTCTGTGCCGGGCGGGGCCTGCTCGGTCAACTCCTGGTCCGCGCATGGCCCGTAGTACCCCACGGCGGAAGCCTGAATCAGCACTTTCGGGGCGGCGTCCGCATTTTGCAGCGCGGACACGAGGGCCTGACCGGCGTTGACCCGACTTTCCCGAATCCTGGTTTTGCGCTCTGGCGTCCAGCGACCGTCTGCAATCCCTTCTCCCGCAAGGTTGACAATGGCATCCACCTGTGAAACAAGGTGGCCCCACCCTTCTGGCGTTTCGCCATCCCACTTTGCCAGCTCCGCGCGCTTGAATGTTCCCGGCTGGCTGCGCTCAGGGGACCTTGTGAGAACTGTCACTTCCCAGTCGCTGTCGAGCAAATTTGAAACCAATGCCGTACCGATCAGACCTGTTCCTCCAGCAATCAGTACTCTCATCGTATCCTCCTCTCACGGCGCCTCTTCATTGAGCGCTGGTGGGCGGCGATCTGCTGGATACCGCCTGCTACCGATCAGGCCCAGACACTCAGCCCCATTTCCAGTGGATGGATGAGGGCCGGGTGATTGGGCCGCACGCGCACACCGAAGCTGTACTTGCCTGTTTCCGCCGGCACAAAGACGCCCCGGAAGCGAATGCTGTTGTCATGCGGATCGTGGCCGGGCTCCTCTTGCCCGGCCATCGCGCACTGCATCGAAAGCGTCTGCAAGGCGACCGGCTGGTTGGGCACCTCCCCTTGCCGCGGGGCATGTTCATCTTCTGCGGCAACGAAGGTAACCATTTCGACCGCCAGATCATCTGCCGAAAGCCTTCCCGGCCAGACCTGGGCCTCAATCTCGATCGGTTGGCCGGTCTTTGCCTGTGAAGGGGGAAGATGGGGCACGGTCACGAAAACCGTTTGCCACTCTCTGCGAACATGCTCCTTCCAGTGGGAGATTTGCTGCGCTGTCTCTCCGATGCCGGCGCCGTAGATGTTGCCGCTTTCCATCGCAGGGACGTAGAAGTTTCGGGTGTATTCCGCCAACATGCGCCTCATGCTGAACTGGGGCCCACAGGACGCGATAGCGGTGCGCATGCGATTCGTCCAGTCTTGGGAGCGTTCGTAGTACTCAGGCACAACCTCCTGCTCCAGGATCGTGTAAAGGCTCAAGGCGTCGGCCTCGTCCTGGGTGTCCTCATCCTTGTATTCGCGCTCTTCTCCGATTGCCCAGCCGTTTTCCTCGTTGTACCCCTCTCGCCACCACCCGTCGAGAATGCTCAAATTTGGCGCGCCATTGATGGCAGCCTTCTGTCCGCTCGTCCCGCTGGCTTCGAAAGGGCGTCGAGGCGTATTGAGCCAGACATCCACCCCGCCGACCAGATGTCTGGCAACGTTGATGTCATAGTTCTCGATGATGGCGATTCTCCCGTAGAAATCGCGCTCCTGGCTCAACCGGTAGATGCGCTCAATGAACGCCTTGCCATAGTCGTCGGCTGGATGGGCTTTGCCGGCGAAAACGATCTGGACAGGCCGCCCCGGATCGTTCAGGAGTCGTTTGAGCCGTTCTTTGTCATGGAAAATCAGCGTCGCGCGTTTGTACGTCGCGAATCTCCGAGCGAAACCCAGGGTCAGCGCATTTGGGTCAAACGCGCTATCCGTCATGGCAAGTTTGGAATATCCTTCACCGTGGCGCAGTTGCTGCCGTTTCAGACGTGCGCGAAGGAAACATACGAGTCTTTCTTTGCAGGCCTGGTGAGCCGTTCGAAGCTCATCACTGGGGACGTCGGCGATCTCTTCCCATGCAGTCGCGTCGTCGGCTTCTTCAAGCCAGTTTGCTTTGAAGTGACCGTTGAACAGGTCCCTCATTTCCGGGGCAAGCCATGACTCCGTGTGCACGCCGTTTGTGATGTGGTCGATTGGAACCTGGGCCTCCGGCGTTCCCGGCCAAAGATGGCTCCACATTCTCCTCGAAACTTCGCCGTGCAGCGCGCTGACGCCGTTGTGGTAGGCGCTCAGGCGGAAGGCCAGAACGGTCATGCTGAATTCGGCGCCCCACTCGTGCTCATGGCGTGCGAGCGCGAGGAAGCCTTCCCGGTCGATGCCCATCTGACCCCAATACTGCCAGAAGAACTTGTCGACCAGTTCGAGAGGAAAGGCGTCATGACCGGCGGCCACGGGCGTGTGTGTGGTAAAGACGATTCCGGCGCGCACGATTTCGGCTGCAGCGTCGAATTCCATGCCTCCCTGGACCAGCTCACGGATTCGTTCGAGGCTGAGAAAAGCGCTGTGGCCTTCGTTCATATGCCAGACGGTCGGTTCATACCCCAATGCCCTGAGCGTTCGCACGCCGGCGATGCCCAGCACATATTCCTGGCTGATGCGCATCTCCCGGTCGCCGCCGTACAGCCTGGCGCTCAGCTCCCTGTCCTGGTGGGCATTCTGCTCTACGTCCGTATCCATCAGGTAGAGAGGGACGCGCCCCACCTGGATTTTCCAAACCTTGGCGTAAACGGTCCGGCCCGGGAGATCGACATGGACGACGACCGGGTTGCCTTCCGGATCCATTGCCTGCGTCGCCGGCACCTCAGAGAAGTCGATCTTCTCATAGATTGCGTCCTGGCCGCCCTTGGCGTTTATCTGTTGGGTAAAGTAGCCCTGGGGATAGAGAAAACCGACCCCGACAAAGGGCAGGCCCATGTCACTGGCTTCCTTGCAGTGGTCTCCGCTGAGGATGCCGAGGCCGCCGCTATAGATAGGCAGCGCTTCATGCAGGCCAAACTCGGCGCTGAAATAAGCGATTAAATCGTTCTGTCTGCCGGGAAAGTGACGTTTAAACCATGTGTCGGCCCCTTCAGCCATGTAACTGTCGAACTTCTGAATGACCGAACTGTACCTCTGAAGGTAGCCAGTGTCGCGGGCAGCTTCTTGCAGACGCCGCAAGGAGACCGTTCGGAGGAACTTGACTGGATTCTCGCTGACTTGCTCCCACAGTTTACAGTCTATTGATGCATAGAGGTCCTGCGCGTCGGGATTCCAGGTCCACCAGAGGTTGTATGCCAGTTCCTGCAGGCGGCTGATGGGATGGGGAAGAGGTGGAAGAACGGAGATATTTCCTACGATTTTCACAAAGACACGCTCCTGGAGGGGAAGGCACGAACCTACAGATTCAAGCTCTGCGCGGCGTCGGCGTCAACAAGCCATCTTAACTGGCCGTCCAGCGGTTGAACGCCTTGAACAGGCAACTCATTTGGCCGTTGGGGGCCATTCAGCGCTGAACTCAGCGCGTCTGCCTTGGATGACCCACTGACAAGGATCAAGACGTGGCGGGCGGCGTTGATAAGAGGATAGGTGAATGTTAGACGCCTGGCAGTGAGCTTGCTGACAAAGTCTGCGACGACCAGGTCTTTGGCGTTGTTCAGCGCGGGCGAACCTGGGAACAGACTGGCCGTGTGGCCGTCGTCACCCATTCCAAGCAGGATCAGGTCGAAGCGGGGAATGTTTGAGTCGGGCGCTGCGACAGCTTCCCGAATGGCCTCTTCGTACACGCGCGCGGCTTGCCGGGGAGGCAGTTCTCCGGGCATGCGCGACACTGCGCCAGGGGCCTGCGGCAGCCGGTCGAGAAGGGATTCACGGGCCATCCGGTAGTTGCTGTCGGCATGCGTCGGGGGCACACACCGTTCGTCGCTCCAAAATATACGCCAGCGCGGCCAATCGATTTCGCCAAGGGCGGTCAGTCGTTCGTACACCGGGCCAGGCGTGGACCCGCCTGCGAAGGCGATCGTGAAGACACCTCTCTGCGCGACGCTGATGATCGAAGCGGCCAGAACCATGCTGGCGGCGGTATCGGCGAGAGCTGTGCGGTCTGGCCGGACGATTATGTTGTCACTGGAGCAGGCAGGATGCCGCCCGCAATCTGTGTCACCTTCGGAATTCGAGTTTTTGGCGGTCATCGCATTCAAATTCCGTTGAAATGGTTGGGTAATGCCGCGGTGTTGCCCCCTACTGCGCGATTTTCCGTTTCATGCCGGTCGATACAGGCTGCGCAAAGGTAACCGGATACGCCTGTATTCTGTCTGATGCCGCTGCGAACGTTGGTTGCTCTGGGCCCCATCTTGTTGATGGCTGAATGCCTTGGGTAAATAAGACGGAGAGGTACATCAACTTGGCAGCGCCGACGTCGCGCCTACTCTCAGGCATAGCAGTTGGAGGCGACGCGTTTTGCCGGAAACGGTCGATGTTCCCGGCGACCCGGACGGTCACTATTATAGCCCAGGACGACACAGTCGTATAAGTAGAGAGCTCCCTGGTGTGCGGTCCAGAACGGGGCTGGGCTTCAGTCTGTCTCTGAGCAATAGGACTGACAGTTGCAGACGGCTTCTTCCGAATACGCCCACTATGGACGGCGCGGGCGCGCCAGTGGTCGGGCGTATTTGGCCAGCGGTCTGGGGATGGTTGCGAGTGGTGGGGCCGCGTTCCATCGCGAGCGGCCGTGCGGAATGAATCTGCAGAGGGCAGGGGGCAGGGGGCAGGGGGAATTGCGGGGGTCATTCCCTGCACAAGGGAGGCCGCTTTAGGCTGGCCACCCCGATGCAAGGCGACATTGGGGCGATGGGCGGTTTGGACGCTTTGGGCGCCGTTTACACGCTCATTCGGTCACCCAGTGCTGTCCTTCTCTTTCGAGCAGCGCGTTGGCCTCTGTGGGCCCCCAGGTGCCGGCGGGGTAGTGGGGCAGGCGGAAGGGGGCGCTGCCGTTGGCGCCGAGTTCATCCTGCATCTGCCAACCGTCCAATACTTGCGTGATGCGCTGCCACGCCAACTCAACCTCATCCCGCCTGGTGAAAAGGGTGGAGTCTCCGAGAACAACGTCCAGAAGAAGCCTTTGGTAGGCGTCCGGCGGTTCACCGAAGCTGTGGCCGTAGGTGAACTCCAGGTTGACGGGGGTCAAATTGACGGAAGGGCCTGGACGTTTGGCCAGCGTCTTCAAGGTTATCCCCTCATCCGGTTGGATGCGCATGGTCAGGATATTGCGGCTGAGACTGTCGCCGTTCTGTATCATTCCCAAGGTGGATGGCTGACTAATCTCCTCGCGCGGGCGTGTCGCGCCGTCGAATCCGTCGGCTGAGTCGAAGAGCAGGTGGGGGGCGCGGCGGAACGTGACCGAGATTTCGGAGGCTTTTCTTGGGAGGGCTTTGCCGGTACGCAGATAGAAGGGCACACCCTGCCAGCGCCAGTTGTCGATCTCGAGGCGCCACGCGACATAGGTCTCGGTGGTGGAATTCGAAGCGACGCCGTTCTCGTCCAGATAGGCGGGAACCGGCCGCGTGTCGGCTGTGCCGGCGCTGTATTGGGCGCGGACTACATAGTTTGGCACCTCGTCGGGCCGCAACGGGCGAATGGCCTGAAGCAGGTTGACCTTTTGATCACGGACTGCTTTGGCGTCAAAGGCGATGGGAGGCTCCATTGCAGTGAGTGAGACCAGCTGAATGAGATGATTCTGCATCATGTCGCGCAGGGCGCCGGACTTCTCGTAGTAGCCTCCCCTGCCTTCAACACCGATGCTTTCAGCCACCGTAATCTGGACGTTATCGACGTAGTTGCGATTCCAGATAGGCTCGAAGATTCCGTTGGCGAATCGGAAAACGAGCACATTTTGCACTGTTTCTTTGCCCAGGTAATGGTCGATCCGGTAGACCTGCTCCTCGTTAAAGACGGCAAGGACGTGATCGTTGAGCTTGTGGGCGCTCTGCAGATCGCTGCCAAACGGTTTTTCGATGACGACCCGAGTCCAGCAGTGGCTGTCGACCGGCGCAACGAGGCCGGCGGATCCCAGGCATGTGATGACCGGCTCGTAGACTGAAGGGGGAGTCGACAGGTAAAACAGGCGGTTGCCCCCGATGTTCCACTGGTCTTCCAGAGAAACGATCCGTTCCCGCAGGCGATTGAAGGCCTCCGCGTCGTCATAATCGCCGGACATGTAGAAGAGTCGCGGGGCAAATGCTTCCCAGTCGGCGCTCTGGAATTCGACCTCCGGATTGGCGAGCAGGCTTTTGCGGGCGCGCAGGCGCAACTCTTCATCGGTGAGCGGCGAGCGAGCGTAGCCGAGAATCACGAAGTTGGGAGGCAGGAGCCGCTGCTGCGACAGTCTGTAGATTGCCGGGATGAGTTTACGGTTTGCCAGGTCCCCGGACGCGCCAAAGATTACCATAAGGGCAGGCGTTGAGACTTGAAACTGCGCCTGGACGTCGGGCACTTCCTCAAGAACGAATCCTTCGCTCATATTCAGTCACCTCCTGGCATTTTGCCTGGTGGGTCATACCCTGTGCCAGCTGACACGTGTTATCGGCCGCTGTTGTTGCGCGGGAACGCGCTGACGGGCGCGTGAACGGCCACTCGAAGCGGCTGATCCGGTACAAAGCCGTCAGATGGGCCCGACCGGGCGGTGAGATAAGTTCCGGTTGGGAGCTGCACGGTAATCAGCTGATCGTGGCCGAAGAAAAGCGACTTGCGAACGCGGGCAGCGGGAAGTCCTGGCTGCGCGGCGAGAAGCGCAACGTTTTCGGGCCGCAACAGGATGTCCACGGGCCCGCGAATCGGCCTTCGGGCAGCAAGCGTGCCCAACTCACACTCGATCGTATCTCCCTGGCCGATTCCGGGCAGGAAGTTGGCGTCCCCGATAAATTCCGCGACAGCCCTTGTGGCCGGGTCGGTATACAGTTCATAGGGAGAGGCCACCTGCACCACGGCGCCATTCAGCATGACGGCAACCCGGTCAACCAGACTGAGGGCCTCTTCCTGGTCGTGGGTGACAAAGACTCCGGTGGTATTGGCAGCATGCAGGATGTCGCTTACCTCGGTGCGGACCCGGGCACGCAGGCCGGCATCCAGGTTGCTGAAGGGCTCGTCGAGGAGAATAAGCGCGGGTTTGGGTGCAAGCGCTCTTGCGAGAGCGACTCTCTGCTGCTGGCCGCCGCTCAGTTCGTGCGGCATGCGACCTTCCAGGCCAGCCAGACCGGTCAGATCCAGGATCTCCTTCGTGCGCGCCTCTCTGTCGTCTGCCCGCATTCGGCGAAGCCCGAACTGAATGTTGGCAAGAACGGTGACGTGGGGAAAGAGGGCGTACTCCTGGAAGACCATGCCGACGCGGCGCCTTTCGGGCTGCAGGTGGACCGACCTGCTTGCCACGACTGCTCCGTCGATCTCTATGGTTCCGGCGTCGACGCGTTCAAATCCGGCGATCAGTCGCAGCGTTGTCGTTTTGCCGCAACCGGAGGGGCCCAGCAGGGCGAGCAGTTCGCCGCGGTCAACCTCCAGCGTTACGTCACGGGCGGCCTGGACGGGGGCATTCTTGGGGCCAAACCGTTTGGATACACCTTGTAGATGGAGTCCTGCCGGCCTCTGGTTCAGTCGACTCACGGCGCGTTGGGTGTGTGTTGCGCGGCTGGATGTCAGGCTAGCCGCTACTCACATCCCTTTCCTCCTGCGTAAGGACAAGAAAGATGCTTAAGGCTGACATTGCCAAGAGAATCAGCGCGGGCGCGGCGGCACGGGCGAAAAACGCTTCGTCGGTTGCCGACCAGATTTTCGTCGCCAGTGTTGAGAAACCGGTTGGACTCAGAAGTAGAGTTGCCGGCAGCTCTTTCACCGTCGTCAGAAAGACGAGAGCCATTCCAGCCAGAATGCCGGGGCGAACGATCGGGGCGGTTATGCGCCTGAAAACGGCTCGATTGCCCAGGCCCAGACTTCGTCCGGCTTCCTCCAGGCGAGGATTCATCTGCGACAAGCTGATTTGCATCGCGCCCATAGCCTGCGGCAGGAAGCGTACGACATAGGCGAACACCAAAATCCACAGGGTCTGGTAAAGCCACGGAGCAAAATTTGCGCCAAAGAAAACAAGACTAAGGGCGATCACGATACCCGGCAGTCCGTAACCCAGATAGACGGCTCGCGCCGCGAAAGTCATCAAGCGGCCCCCCAGTCTGATGGCCCCATAGGCGACGGGAAGGCCGAGCGCGGCGGCGGCAAGGGCGGCCAGGGCGCCGGCGCGGAAACTGTTGAGCGTCGCGGCCCAAACGGGAGCCAGAGGCTCGCCGGCTGCGAGTCCTCGGAGCAACCAGTACAGAATCACGCTGGTAGGCAACACAAGGGCGGCCATCACGACAGTTGAACAGAAGGCGAGCGCAGGCCACTTGCGGCGAGCGAGCTCAATGCGTTTCCGGGGGGCGACCACGCCGCTGCTGCTGCGGTAGTAGCGAGGTCGGCCGCGCCCTCTGCTGTTGCGTTCAAGCAGCAGTAGTATAATCGTAAACACGATCAACGCCAATGACAGAAGAGAAGCGACGTTGCGGTCGAAGCTGCTCAGATACTGAACGTAAATCGCCCGGGTAAAGCTGTTGAATCGCAGGAGGGAGACGGCGCCGAAGTCGCTGAGCGTGTACAGTGCGACCAGCAGCCCGCCTGCGGTGATGGCGGGACGCAGATTGGGCAAAGTGACTCTCAGAAAGGTCTGCAGCCCGTTGTAGCCTAGTGAGCGCGCGGCCTCTTCGAGCGACGGGTCGAACCTGTGAAGCGCGGCGCGAACGCTCATGAAGATATAGGGATAGGTGAAGAGCGTAAGGACCCAAAGCGCGCCGGTAAAGCCGTAGATGGAAGGCAGCCGCTCTACACCGAGAGGATGCAAGAACTCCTGCAGGATCCCGCGCGGGCCAAACATGGCGATCAAGGTGTATCCGCCGACATAGCTTGGAATGACAAGCGGCATCATCGCCAGTACCGTCCAGACTCTTCGCCCCGGAATGTCGGTTCTCTCGGTCAGCCATGCCAGAGGGAGGGCGAGGGCGAGGGACAAGGTGGTGACGCCGCAGGTGAGCAGGAGGCTGTTCCACATGATTTGGAGGATGCGCGTGCGGCCGAGCAGGCCTGTCAGCTCGTCCAAGCCGACGCCGGCGGCTCGGTAGACCAGGTAGGCGGGGGGCAGCAACATCGCCAGCGCGACGAGGAGGACAGCGGCTCTGAACAGGAGGCCGAAATGCCGGTGAACGGCAAGACGGGTGGCGTCACCTGCATGGCTGAGCGGCCCTGAAGCGTATGCGTTGCGCAGGACCTGACTGGCTATGCTTCTTCGGGATTGCGCAGGCGCCCCTTTCCCGCCGGTCATTTGCTCCTTTCCCTTTGCTCCTTGACGGGGCCGCTCCCGCCCCGAGCAGGGCCAGGAGACAGTCCATATTGTTGTTTGATCGAGGGCCAGAACAGCCAGGCCAGACCGATTGCCGGTTGGAACAGGGGAAAGTAGCCATAGTCGGCGCCAAAGTGACGCCAGACGGTTCGGCCGATGAATTCGGGGACGATGAGGCTCAGAGTACCGACGAGCAGTGTGAGGGCCGTCTCGAAGAACAGTACGTTCACCGAGAGGCGCCAAGCCCAGCTCGTGCGGTAGGCGAATCCGATCGTGGCTGTCAGGTAGGAGAGGGCGGCCACAAGGCTCAAGGTCGGGGCAAGGTAGTTGACGACCCCTTCTTTCAGGAAGAGCTGAAACAGCGCTCGGACGCCCGTAGACAGCGCGAGAAGCGGGTAGGACACCGTCAGAATGTAGCCGAGAACGGTCACCAACTCGGTGGATCCGGACTCCTGAGCCGCCTGTTTGGGGCCGGTCGGCGATGCGGCCATCTATCCAATCTCAGATGCAGTGCAGAAGGCGCAAGGAGGGACTCCTATGCTCCGTCCGCTAACCAGGCATTTATGCTTGACCGCGCTTCACAGTAGTTTCGAACTACAGGCAGGTCGGGATGGTCTTCGATGACGTTGGTCGGGGGGTCGAAGAGGACACCGATATCGGCATTCCTGAGCATGGCGATATCGTTGTACGAGTCACCCATCGCCATGGTCCGGAACTGGAGGTCGCGAAATGCTGACATCGCCTTGCGTTTCGACTGGGCCAGGCGCAGGCGATAGCCGGTGATTGTTCCTTCTGCGTCGACTTCGAGAGAGTGGCAGAAGATGGTTGGATAGCCGAGTTGCGCCATGAGCGGCTGGGCAAACTCGTAGAAGGTATCGGAGATGATTACGAATTGGGTACGCTCTCGAACCCAGTCGACGAACTGCATGGCACCGGGCAGAGGCGCGACGGTGGCGATAACGTCTTGAATGTCCTGTAGGCGGAGGTTGCGTTCTTTCAGGATCTTGAGCCGCATCCGCATCAGCTGATCGTAGTCGGACACGTCGCGCGTGGTGAGGCGCAGCTGCTCGATACCGGTCTTTTCGGCAAAGGCGATCCAGATCTCCGGCACGAGAACGCCCTCCAGGTCGCTGGCAAACAGGCAGGGGCGTAAGTCGGCCAAATTTGGCTCCTCTCAGTAGGTCAGATTGACTTCATTGAGGTGTTCGGCCCGGTTTGTATAGCGGACGTTGACGATGGCGCTGCCGCCGCTTGCGGGCGTGTTCAGGTCAACGTGGGTGACACCGGTGTTGTGGTGGTTGAAATAGAGTCCTGTGCCGGGCAGGCGGCCGAGGAGAGCCTTCAGGAGGCTATCCATAAAGGTACCGTGACTGACGGCGGCGATGCTCTCTTCCTCTGCCAATTCTCTGGCCATGGTGTGCAGTCTGTCGGCGACCCGCACGGCGCGGGCATGGCAGGAGGCGAGGTCCTCTTCGCCGCCGCGCCACCAGCCTTTGTCGCTGATTCCGTTGAGCTGATAACCGGGAAACAGCTGGCTCATTTCCAAGCGGTTGAGGCCCGGATGGCCGACAGCTGCGGCGTCGGAGCCGGGTCGATGGAAGACGCCTCCGTGCTCGTGCAGGTCGATCCAAACAGCGGGATTGAGGCCCTTCAGTTGGGCAAGGGGCCGAACTGTCTGCATCGTGCGCAGCATGGGGCTGCAATAGAGGCGGGTCAATGGCAGAGTCTTAGCGTGTTCGCCAAGCCTTTCGGCCTGGAGTTCCCCCAAGTCGGTCAGCGGCGGTTCGGCGACGCGCTGCTTCATGTATGTCTCGAAGGGATACGGGCCAGCCCGCTCTTTGAGCTGCTCGGCGAGAAGATTGTTGGCTGACTGTCCGTGACGAATCAGATAGAGTATCATTTGAAGGCTGTTCTCCGCACTCAGAAAGGACGAATGTGAAATCTTCGTGCAACTGAAAAGCGCATTCAGGGTGAGGGTACATGAACAGGGTCGAATTGGCAAAAATTGGGACAAATGAGTGCGGCGCGAGAAGGGGGATTGGGCAGTGTTGGGCTGCGGCATCCGGTCCATCAGGGAACACCGGAGGAGGACGTGAACGGGACCGGTTCACACGGAGTTCAGTTCAATGGCGTTGGCGCGGTTTCCGGTTGCTTCTCTGCAATCGGGGCCAGGTAGAATGTGGACTTTGGGGTTCGCGGTAATAGGAGAAAGACGGGAGCCGTCGCGTGAGCGTTTACGAGCGTTTACGTGTGTTGACGCAAGTTTTTTCCTGTTTTGGCTGGTCTCAGAATGGGTTGGCGCGCGTACCTCCGGGGCGGCGGCAACTTCGCATCGGTGGACGTGTGTTCAGTAGGCTGGAGAGCGCCTGTTGAGAATGGGCGGACGGGAACGACGGGCCGCAGACGCGTGATAGATGGCGGGCAAGACAATAGGGGGAGGACTGAGAGACGAGGAGCGGGAAACGGTTTTCTCTTGGGCCGGGCGGTCGGCGCCGGCTGGAAGGAGGGGGGCATTCCTTCGCATAGCAAATCGAGTAGAAAGATTCAGCAGTCAGAACCCCTGCGGCGGTTACCAAAAAAGGACGCCCCACAGGGATTCGCCTCCTGCCGCGGAGCCGGAGGGCTGACCGTCTCTTCACGCCTTGGGCGTGCATGCAATGGGTCGCCGTTGCACTTTCAGGAGGAGATGGACTTTGAAGAAGGGGGGACAGGGCGGGAGGGGGGTCCAGTTTGCCGTCCTGGATTTTTATTCCGTATAATATTTTTTATACCAAGTGAAAAATCGGGGGGGGTGGCAGGTGCGCATTCTCGCAACTCGCGCTTTGGAGCCAGAGAACCAGCGCGGTGCAATGTGACCCGTTCGACTTGCGGTCGGGATGCGCGCCTGGCGTGAAGCGGGCGTGGGAAGCGGGCCTTACGGGCGTGAAGTGAGAAGTCCAAGAATTCAGACGGGAGGCCCTCTCCTTTTTGTAATGGCTCAGGCGCGGGTGTACATTAGACTCAAGTCGGTTGGGGCAGGTTGGCTGGGGCAGGATGCTGCGGCGGAGGTTTCGCCGGAACGCAGAATGCGGATGGCTGCAAACAGAGGCGATGAAGAACGGTTGGGCTGATCGAGGAAAAGAAGAAGGCGACGCCACCGGGGACGGCTCCTCCGGCGAGCTGCTGCTGAGGCTCCACCCGGAAGAGCAGGAGGATGCGGCCAAGCCACCGGGGCAGGGCCCCGGCGAGGCTCGGAACGAGAAGGTTTCGGGGCGCCGCGCTTCGAAGGCGCAGGCGCCCCGCATGCTGATCTATGGTTTCGCCGGCATCATAGCGCTGGGAACAGTGCTTCTGAAGCTGCCCGCGGCCACGAATTCGGGCGTCTCGATTTCCTGGGTCGAGGCCGTCTTCACGTCAACCAGCGCCGTGACTGTGACGGGGTTGGGCGTCCTCACGACGGCCACGGACTTCAGCCGGTTTGGACAGGTCGTCCTCTTGGCACTGCTCCAGGTGGGCGGGGTTGGGTTTATCGCCTTCAGTGTGCTGCTCTTTCGCCTAGTGGGGCGGCGCGTCACCCTCAACGAACGGTTTGTGATTCATCAGACGCTGGGAGGGGACGGACAGTTTGGGCTGACGCGTCGCTGGGGCCGGCTGGGCAGCGTGGCCAATCTGGCCCTCTATGTTCTGGTCATCACCGTGTCGATTGAGGCGGTGGGCACGCTGTTGCTCTGGCTGCGCTGGCGGACGGAGCTTCCCGATGGGGAGGCGCTGTGGCTGGCGCTCTTTCACGCGGTCAGCAGCTACTGCAATGCCGGGTTCGACCTGTTTGCTGGCAGCGGCCGCGAGCCGGTATTCGGTTTCGGCGCCGACTATTTCACGCTTACGGTGATGTCCCTGCTCATCATTCTTGGAGGCGTGGGCGTTGCGGTGCTGTACGACTTGGCCGGTTACTTCAGGAGTCGAATGCTGGCGCTGAACACGCGCATCACTTTGGGCCTGACCGCAGCGCTTCTCGCACTCGGTTTGGCAGTGATGTTTCTGGATCGGGACCTTTTCGCTGTGAACCTTGCCGCCCATACACTGGGAGAGCAGATCGCGATCAGTGTTTTCACCGTCATATCGGCGCGCACCGCGGGATTGACGATTTTGCCCCTGGAAGAGCTGAGCCAGAGCACGCAGCTGATGCTGCTATTCTGGATGTTCATCGGCGGCGCGCCGGCGAGCATGGCCGGGGGCGTGACGAGCAGCACCGTCGGCGTGTTGCTGATTTCGGCCCTGGCAACGGCCAAGGGAGGCGACAACCAGGCCGTGGCGTTTGGCCGCTCAGTCCCGCGCGAAACCTTGAACAAGGCGGTCGCGATCATGACGGTCAGCACTCTCCTGGTGGGGGCGGTTACGATGGCGCTGTCATTGTTGCAGCAGGGGGATATCTTCGCGATTGGGTTCGAGGTTGTCAGCGCGTTCGCGAATGCCGGCTACTCTCTTGGCTTTACGGGAAGGCTGAATGAGTGGGGCCAGGCGCTGATCGCGTTGACGATGTTTTGGGGTCGACTGGGGCCGTTGACGATCGTCATCGCCCTGGCGCAGAGGGAGCGGCCCTCGCTCATTCAATATCCGGAGGAACCGGTAATTCTAGGGTAAGGGCGCAAAAATATTTGGCTGGAGCCCGCCGAAATTTGGGGCGCCGCCACGCATACATCTACAGTCCAGGAGGCGTGCAAGGAGATGAAGTCGACAGGGAAATATACTCTTGAAGAGATGAGGGCCGGGGCGGAGGCCGCGGTACGGGTCTGCATGGGGCTGCAGCCGGCCGAGCGCGTGATGATTCTCGGGGACGAAGGGTCTTCTCTGATCAGCCAGGCTCTGGCCGATGCCGCGAGTCCGATCGCCGCTGCAGTGGAGACATATACACTGGAGACGCTAGGCACACGGCCGATTACGGCGATGCCTGCTGCGCTGCAGGCGGCGCTGGAACGATTCCAGCCGCACGTCAGCTTTTACACTGCCAGCAGCCGGCCGGGAGAGTTGAAGTTCCGAATGGCCTATATGCCCGCAGTCATGCAGGCAAACCCGGACGGGGCCCGCCACGGCCACATGATCAACATCACCCCTCCGCTGATGATGCAGGGGATGCGAGTGGACTACCAGCGGATTTACGACGTCACGATGCGCGTCCACGGAATTGTGCGCGATGCGGCGGAGATACGGGTGACCAATCCGAAGGGAACAGACTTGACGGCCAGCTTCGATCCGGCGTTCAATTGGATCCCGTGTCACGGGCTCTACCATGAAGCGGGCGAGTGGGGGAATCTGCCGGAGGGGGAGACGTTCACGTCACCGCGGGACGCCAATGGCGTTCTGGTGGCGGACGAGCTAGGTGACTATTTCAGCGAACGGTACGGGATTCTGGACACGCCGGTGACGTTTGCGGTTGAAAAAGGAAGGGTGGTCGAGGTACGTTGCGAAGACGAGACTCTGGCGGAGGATGTCCGGTCCTACATTTTTGGGGCGGAGAACGCAGACAGGGTCGGGGAGTTCGCGATCGGCACCAACATCGCCTTGACCGGACTGGTGGGGAATCTACTTCAGGACGAGAAGTTCCCGGGTGTACACGTTGCCTTTGGCGACCCGGACGGGAAGCAGACAGGCGCGGATTGGAAGTCGGACCATCATGTCGATGTCATTCCGACGCAATGCACGATCGAGGTGGACGGGGTGCGCATCATGGACAAGGGGGTCTTTACGCCTGAAATCGTCAGGGAAGGGGAGGGGGACTGAACAAAGAAAACCGCCCATTCGGCTTTGGCAAAGGGGCCGGATGGCAGGGCGATTGCATCTAAATTGGGTCAGAACATCGAAATGCAGCCGAATACTCTTCCAGGTCGGGGTAAGACACAGGGAAATGTACGAAAGATGGCACGTAGACGGAGAATTTAACTTATCTCGCCGACTGAGGGC
>JAJDZJ010000182.1 GCA_022824685.1 Caldilineaceae bacterium | reverse complement strand
TTCGACGCCTGACGGCCGGTGCCGCGGCAACTTCTGCTCGCGATCCAGCAACCTGAAGCCGATTTCCACTTATTCGCGCTTTGTTCTAGCCATGATTTCAACGGAATCGGCCTACAAAATTAGATGCGATTGCCCTGGGTTTGAATCAATTTCAGTTACAATCCCGACGCCAAAGACCAGGCAAAAGCAGGCGCCGCCGCGCCCGAGGCAGACGAAACACCCACAGGTAGAATCGAATGGCCATTACACTTTGACCCAGTGGAGGAAACTATCCGCGCGAAAGGGGTTCATGCTATCATAAAGACTATCGTCCGTCTCACCCACAGAGGCGTAGAAATCCGAGGCAATGCCGTTATGTCGAAAACAGGCCCCGCCAAACAGATCCTGGTCGTCGACGACGAACCGCGCATGGTGCGGCTCGTGAAAATGAATCTGGACAAGGAAGGCTATCAGACGCTGGAGGCCAATGACGGGTTCCAGGCGCTGGACAAGATCCGCGAATACGAACCCAATCTCGTCCTTCTGGATGTCGAAATGCCCGGCCTGGACGGCTTCGAAACACTAAAACGACTGCGCGAAATCAGCGATGTTCCTGCCATTATGCTTACCGTGCGCTCCGACGAGGATGACCAAATCAGAGGGCTGGATCTGGGCGCCGACGACTACGTGACAAAGCCGTTCAGCCCGCGCCAGCTTTCCAGCCGCATACGTGCCGTGCTGCGACGCTTCGAAGTGACCAATACCCGGCCCGAAGACCAGATTATCACAATCGATGACCGGTTACAGGTGGATCTGCAGCGGCGCGATGTGATCGTTGACGGGGAACGTCTGAGCTTGCGCCCAACCGAATATCGACTTCTCCACCAGCTCATCCAGAACGCCGGTTGGGTCGTCCTCCACGAAGTGCTGCTCACCAAAGTTTGGGGACACGAATACGTGAACGACAATCACCTGCTGCGCCTGTATATCACCTACCTCCGCAAAAAGATCGAGCCGGATCCCTCGAAGCCGCGCTACATCTTTACAGAGCGGGGCCTGGGTTACCGATTCCGCGACTTCAATGATTCGGAACAGTCCTGACCCCTGGCAGAACTGTTAAACGATCCGTCATGCTCGTCTTTTGCGCACAGCGCCGACTGTGTTAGAATGTGCAGTCGGTCTGTGATGATTGGGCATGATTGCAAACCTGATCAAGTTTCTATCCATTCAACACGTCCTGGGACTGCGGAATGGGGTGCCGCCGATGCGCGGTCATTCTCAGTGTGAACAGGACGGAAGCGCAACCCCTGGAGGTTCTCGTGGCATCAGTCGTGAGTATGAAGGAGCTGTTGGAAGCAGGCGTACATTTCGGGCACAGAACCCGGCGCTGGAATCCGAAAATGCGCCAGTACATCTTTACTGAGCGCAGCGGCATCCACATCATCGATCTGCACCAGACGATGACGAGGATCAATGAATACTATGAAATGGTGCGTCGTCTGGTCGCCGAGGGCGGCACAGTCCTGTTCGTCGGCACAAAGAGACAGGCGCAGGGCACAATCGAACTGGAGGCGACCCGTTGCGGAATGCCCTACATCCACAATCGCTGGCTGGGGGGCACGCTGACAAACTGGGCCACGATCAAACAGAGAATCGACTACCTGAACCGCCAGGAACGCCGTAAAGCCAATGGCGAATTCCAGTCGCTTCCCAAGATCGAGCAGTTGGTCATTGACCGGGAACTCGCCAAGTTGAATCGGCGTATCGGCGGGATCAAGACGCTCACCGACATGCCCAATCTGATCTTTGTGATCGATACCCAGCGGGAAGAGCTGGCTGTCAAAGAGTCCAACAAGATCGGCATCCCTCTGATCGCAGTGGCGGATACAAACTCCGACCCGGATGAAATCACCTATGTCATTCCGGGGAATGACGATGCGATTCGAGCCGTGAAGCTGATTACCCGCATTGTCGCAGATGCAGTTGAGGAGGGACGGCGTTTCCGCGAAGTGGACATGGTTGAAACCGGACAGGTTTCTGACGATGAGCTGGCGGAACTGGAACAGTACCTCGGGCCGAGCACACTGGCCAAACTGCAAGGCATGGAAGAAGAGGAAGAAGGGGAGCAAGAAGCGGGAGGTGAACCGGCAGAGCAGACCGCCGATGTCGCTGAGGCGGAACTGTCTCAGCCGGATGATGAAGCGCCCCCCGAACCGGTGGAACCCGAACCAGCGGAAACGCAGCCGGTCGGCGAAGAAGGGTAGCCGCCGCTGCTGTGCGCTGGCCCCTCTTGGATACCGGCCGCAGCGCACAGCAGCAGCAATGTCTTGGGGAACAGGCGCCGCAGAATGCAATGCGCGCCGCAATCGGACAATCAGACGTAATCGTCCGCACGGCTGCAAAGGCGAACCATTTGTCCCGTGCGGACGATTACGCGGAAGATACATGCACGCGTCCACGCGTGGATTATAATGCCGAAAGGCGATCAGCCAGCAAGGGAATCAGGAGGAGGAGTATGGCTGCGATTACAGCACAAATGGTGAAAGAACTGCGCGGCGCGACGGGCGCCGGCATTCTCGACTGCAAAACAGCGCTGAATGAAAATAACGGCGATTTTGACAAAGCGGTGGAATATCTGCGTGAAAAAGGACTGGCCGCCGCGGCCAAGAAGGCCGACCGGGACGCCCACGAAGGGATCATCGGCACCTATGTCCACCACGGCAGCAAAGTCGCGGCAATGGTCGAGCTCAATTGCGAGACCGATTTCGTTGCCCGCACCGAGCAGTTTCAAGGGCTGGCGCATGATCTGGCCATGCACATTGTGGCATCCAACCCTGAATATGTTGCGCGGGAAGAGATCCCCGCCGATGTCCGCGACAGGGAAATGGCCATCTACAAAGCCCAGGCTAAAGAGAGCGGCAAACCCGACCGGATTCTCGACCGCATTGCGGAAGGAAAGCTGGAGAAGTGGTACAGCGACGTTTGCCTGATGGAGCAGGACTACTTCAAAGACTCTGACAAAGTCGTCAAAGATGTTCTCGTCGAAAATATCGCCAGCCTTGGCGAAAATATCCAGATCCGCCGTTTTAGCCGTTTGCAAGTCGGTTAAACCCGCTGCACGTTCAGCCCAGCCTTCCTCAGGCTGGGCTTTTTTATGTCATCGCCGCCCCGTCAGCAAGCGGCGCCTATTCCAAGGAGTTGATGGTATGGATTCTCTCAAATACCGCCGCGTTCTGCTCAAAATGGGAGGCGAGGCAATGGCCGGCGAAGGCGGTTTCGGCATAGATCCCAGACGGGCTCAGGAAGCTGCCCAAAAGATCCTGGCCATCGTCAATCTGGGAGCGGAGGTGGCCTTGGTGATCGGCGGCGGCAACATGTGGCGCGGCAAGGAGGACGGCCTCGATCACGGCATGGAGCGGGTGACTGCCGACCACATGGGCATGCTCGCGACTGTGATGAACTCGCTGGCGCTGCAAGACGCTCTTGAACACGCCGGCCTGCCCACCCGCGTCATGACCGGAATCGAAATTCGCGCCGTGGCCGAGCCCTACATTCAACGAAGAGCCATTCGCCATCTGGAAAAAGGCCGGGTCGTCATCTTCGGAGCCGGCACCGGCAATCCCTACTTTACCACCGATACCGCTGCCAGCCTGCGGGCCATGGAAATCGACGCCGAAATCCTGATCAAAGCAACAAAGGTGGACGCAGTCTACGACAGAGACCCCAAGGAAAACAGTGATGCCCGCCGCTTCAAACAGCTCTCCTATATCGAAGCCCTCAATATGCGCCTGGGCGTAATGGACAGCACCGCCATCGCCATGTGCATGGACAACGACCTGCCGATCTCAGTTGTCAATGTCTGGGCAGAGGATGCCTTGGTGAAGGTCGTCAAAGGCGAACCGGTGGGCACAGTCGTCTCCGGCTGACCCTGGCTGACCCTGGCCCAAAGAACGCCGGCGCCAACTGATTCCCGACCATCATCTTTCAGGAACGACTTGGCCAAAGTCCTGCCTCGCCGCAATGCTTTCTCACCCCCTCGCCCTGTCCCTCTGTCCCACCATCCCCCGCGCTACGCCGCCCCCGCTGTCGATTCGCCGCCTTGAGCGCGGCAGACAGCGCTGTTTCTGTCGTCCCTCACCCCACTTCACGCTCCCCTCGCTTTCTGAACAGGATTCATCCCATCGCGATGACCTTAAGCCCCTTCTGCGATCGAACTCCGCGGTCGAACGCGGGACCAGGCCAGGCAGCTACGTTTTACATTTGATTTGAACCTCTGCTAAAATAACCATCAACCAAAGAAATGAAGAAACGGAAAATGCCGATCCAGGATATCGGATTGAACTGTTCCTTCTATTCTTGAAAATCCATACGCATTGCTTCAGCCGACGATCCACCCCCTATACTCCGACTTACGAGTGGCCATGACGCCGATGCCAACCGAAAGGGCCCACCAAGGCCTCAGGATTGCGGGCAAGCCCTATCGCGCCGTTGATGTGGAAGGAGTTCCGTTGTGATTGAAGACATTTTGGATGAAACACGAGATCGCATGGGCAAAGCGATCAACAGTTTACACACAGACCTGATGACGATCCGCACCGGGCGGGCCAGCCCCACCCTCGTAGAGCGCCTGAGCGTCGATTATCATGGCATTCCCACTCCTCTGATGCAGATCGCGTCGATTTCAGTTCCGGAAGCGCAAACTCTCCAGATTCGTCCCTATACGCCAACCGACATCGGCGCGATCGAACGCGCAATTGCCATGTCCGATATCGGCCTGACGCCGAGCAACGACGGCAAGCAGATCCACCTGACAATCCCTCCTCTTACCGAGGAACGCCGCCGCGACCTGACAAAACAGGTTTCCCGCCGCGCCGAGGAGGCTCGCGTCGCAATTCGTAACATCAGGCGCGATGCCATCAAGGACATGCGCTCCTTTGAAAACGAGGGCCTCATCACCGAGGATGACCTCCATGACGGCCAGGACCAGGCGCAGGAGGTCACCAACAAATATGTGGCCGACGTGGACGAAATTGCAAGCGAAAAAGAAACGGAAATCATGACGATCTGACCGAAAAGGAGTCAGCGTTCCATTGAGCAGTCCCGATACAGTTCGGCAGAGCCCAGATAACCTGATCGAAGACGCCTTCCCCCCTCTCGCCAGAGTCCCTTACCATGTAGGAATTATCATGGACGGGAATGGCCGCTGGGCCAAGGAAAGAGGCCTAATTCGATATATCGGCCATCGCGCCGGCGTCGACAATATCCAACCGGTCCTTGAGGCCTCTGTCGAATTCGGTATCAAAGTCCTGTCCATCTACGCCTTCTCCACCGAGAACTGGTCCCGCCCGATCGAAGAAGTGTCTGGACTCATGCGGCTGCTGGGAACAGCGCTGCGCAACCGGCTGCAGGAACTGCACGAAAACGGCGTGCAGATTCGCCACAGCGGACGCCTGAACGGGATCAACGAGGAACTTCAGAAACAGATTCTGCACGCCATCGATTACACCAAGCGCAACGACAGAATCATCCTCAATGTGGCGTTCAACTATGGCGGACGCGGCGAAATCCTCGACGCGACCCGTAAAATAATCAGAGACGGAATCGACCCCGATTCTCTCAGCGAAGAAACCTTCGGCCGCTATCTGTATACCGAGGGCCTGCCCGACCCCGATCTGATCATCCGCACCGGCGGCGATTGGCGCATGAGCAACTTCCTGATTTGGCAGTCCGTCTATGCCGAATACTATTCTACCCCTACCTATTGGCCGACCTTCGATAAGGTGGAGTTATACAAGGCGCTGACCGAGTTCAACCGGCGAGACCGTCGCTTCGGCGGCGTGCCGGACGCGGAATAACCCCGGCCGCTCCGCGGAACGTCCCTTCCCCCTTTGATCTTGTAAACTTTCATTCGGATAGCGGAAACGGTGAAACGACGAGTCATCGCCGGCCTGATTGCGCTGGCGCCCGTCCTGCTTGCGCTCTGGTTCGGCGGACTGTGGTGGGTCCTGCTGCTCACCTTCTTTACTGCGTTGGGGGCATACGAATACTATGTCCTGATCGAGAGGAGCGGCTACAGGCCGGCTCGCTGGTACGGCTTTGCCTGGACGCTGGCGCTGATGTTCTCCTTTTGGTCGCTCGTCCCTATCGAGCCGCAGCTTGTCCTCACCTTCGGCTTCATCATCATCTTCATCCGCATCCTGCTCTCTCAACAGAGCGCTCCCTCGCACGAGGACAACCGCAGCCCCGACAGCACAGGCCCAGGCGACCCGCCCCAACCTAAGAGAGAGACCACGGCCCAGGCGCACGACCATAAACCTTTTCGCAACTGGGCGCTCACCGTTGCCGGCGCCAGTTACATCGGCCTTATGATGGGGCAGGCCCTCGCCCTGCGCCTCCTTCCTAACGGTCTCTACTGGATGCTGCTCGGGCTCGCCATCACGATGCTCAACGACAGCGCGGCTTATTTTGTCGGCGTCACGATGGGCCGCAAGCGCATTCTGCCCGCGCTCAGCCCCAAGAAGAGCTGGGAAGGAACCGTCGGCGGCTGGATCGCGGCCACACTTGCCGGCGCCGCCGTCGCCTTCTGGTCACCGCTCGAACTCGCGGTCTGGCTGGGCGCCTTCATAGGGCTGGTGGGCGGCATCCTCGCCCTTTTCGGCGACCTCGCTATCAGCATGCTCAAACGACAGATCGGCGTGAAAGACAGCGGCCTCTTCCTGCCCGGCCACGGCGGCTTCCTCGACCGCCTCGACAGCATCATGTTCGTGCTGCCGTTCGTCTACCAGATGGCCCTGCTTCTCGGCGCAGGTTAGCCCCTATTCATCCTCCTCCAGGACGCGGCCCTCCCACAGGCTGCGCATCTCCGCACAGCGTTCCAGCAACGGCTCCAACCTGCCCACATCCTCCACGCGGCCCGACTTGAACACAACGATCTGGTCCGCCCGCCGCAGCAAAGGACGCCGGTGGGAAACGACCAGATAGGTGGCGTCCTGCCGCGCGAAGAGCCGCTCCCACAGCTGCTGCTCAGTCTCCACATCCAGCGCGCTCGACAGATCGTCGCACACCAGCAACGCCGCCTGGCGGATGAACATGCGCGCCGCCGCCGCCCGCTGCCTCTGGCCGCCCGACAACCGTACGCCCCGCGGCCCCACCACCGTCTCCAACCCGTTCTCAAACTGCTCGAGATCCGATTCCAGCGCCGCGGCCCGCACCGCCTGCGCCACCTCCCCATCGTCTGCATCCAGCCCGAGCAGGATATTCTCCCGCAACGATTCGCTGAACAGGCTCGGCGTCTGCGCAATGTACGCGCTCACCGGCGGCACAAAAAATGTTGCCGGTTCATGGATAAGGCGCCCGTTCCAGTGGACAGTGCCGGACTCGGGCGGCAGCAGCCCCAGCAGCACACGCAGCAGCGTCGTCTTGCCCGCGCCGATCCGGCCCGTAACAACCGTGAAGCTGCCCCGCTCCAGACGCAGGTCGACGTCAACGATGCCCTTTTCCGAGTCCGGGAAGCGATAGGTCAGGCCAGAGACCGTAAGCGTTTGCAGCGGTTCGGTCCCGACGTGTGAGCCTTCCTGCGCCGGCGGCAAGGGGCCGCTCAGATGGATCGGCGTCTTACGCACCAGCGCGGTGGGTTGCGCTCCCTGCAGCAGCCGCTCCATACGATCTATCGAGACCCCTGCCTGTTTCCAGCGCGCGAAAAATACGCCGATTGTATTGATCATGTTGGTTACGAAGGTCATGTAGTAAGCAAACAGAGAGAAATCGCCGATCGTAAACGAGCCGTCCCGCAGCGCCGCGCCCGCCAGCAGCAGGATCAACCCCATTCCCACACTCGCGACATTGTGAAAGGTCGAGTTGAGGACCTCGTTGAAGAGACGGTCGCGCAGCGCGTTCTTGCGGCGGCTCTCGTTCAACCCCTCAAACTGCGCCAGCATACTCTCCTCCGCGCCGGCCACCTGCACCGCCTGCACGTGCTCAAACATCTCACCGATGAAACCGGTCACATCACCGGCCGCAGACCGGTTGGCCTCGCGATACTGCTGGACCCTGGCCCTCGCCAGGTTGGCCACCGCGACCACCAGCAGCAGCGGCATGAAAGCGAAAACGGTGACGCGCAGATTGATGCGCGCCATCGTGATCAGCGCGACCGCCCCAAAGATGCCCGTTGCCAGCAAAAAGACTGCCCACACAGTGTAGTTGCCCACCTCATCCGCATCCTCGCGGAAACGGCTGATCGCCTCGCCGGTAGAGCTGGGCAACGCGCGCGCGCCCGGCCTGCTGAGAATGTGCTCCAGGAGATTCTTGCGCATCGTGGCCGCGGTGCTGAACGTCCAGCGAAAGAACACGTACATATCGGTGAATATCAGCCCGTTGCGCAACAGCGCGACCGCCAGCATCACCGCGGCCCAGGCGTTCGGCCCCCACGCCAGCGGAGCCGAGCCCGACAGAGAATCGAAGTAGAATCGAATAATCAGCCCAGTTGCCTGGAAAATCCCGACAAACACGAATATCCGCAACGCCATCGTCAGCGAATACAGGCCGGGAAAACAGCGGATCAAGCCCCACCAGGCCCTGACAACCGAGATCGGCGGACGATCTGAGACCTGCGTCATCGGTCCGGCTCCCCTGCGCTCAACTCCTCCATACCCAACTCCTCTACACCCATATCTTCTATGCCCAATTGCAACAGGCGATAGTAGTGGGAGGCAGGATCCGCCGCAAGCGCGCCCCGAGCGCCCTGCTCCCGGATCTCTCCGTTTTCCACGATCACGATTCTGTCCGCCCTCTGCACCGTGGAGAGACGGTGCGCGATGAGAATGCCCGTCCGGCTGCTCAGAAGCCGTGTCACCGCCCTCTCCAGAAAGGCCTCCGTCGCCGGGTCCAGCCGCGAAGATGCTTCGTCCAGGACGATGACCCCCGGATTCCGCAAAAATATCCGCGTAAAGGCCACGAGCTGTGACTCTCCGACAGACAGCCCGCCGCTGCCAATCTGCAACTGCGCATCCAGGCCATCACCCAGAGAGGCATACCACTCGGTAAGCCCCAATGTGTCGATCGCCTCCCAAATCCGCGCATCGGGCACGCTCCTGTCAAAAAAGGTCAGGTTGTCCCGTATCGAGGCCTGAAACAGCTGGACGTTCTGGGTGACCATGCCCACCTGCGCGCGTAGCTGTTGCAACGGCCACCGACGCACATCCCTCCCTGCCACCAGCACGCGGCCGCTGTCCACGTCATACAGGCGCAGCAGCAGCCGCGCCAGCGTCGTCTTGCCGCTGCCCGTGCGCCCCAACAGGCCCAACACCTCGTTTGGCTCCAACCGCAGCTGGAATCCATCCAGCGCGAACTGCCCCAGTCCCGCTGTTGTTTCCTCCGGCGGCGCGTCCGTCGGATAGGCAAAGCGCACCTGCTCGAACTCCACGGCCAGCGCGCCTGCTGGCCCGGCGCGCCCTTGCGCGAATTCTCCCTCACCGACGGCAGCCGGCGTCTCGGCCAGGCGGCTCTCCGTCGCAAACAGCTCCTGTATGCGTGCAATCCCGGCCCCGGCGCGCTGGAACTGTTCAAACTCCTGCGCGATCCGTTCAATCGGCTGCGAGATCAGATTTGCATAGTGAAATATGAGGTAAACGGTGCCAATCGTGAGCGCGCCGCTGAAATAAAGAGACGCGCCCATGACGAAGGCGACGGCGCCCCCGACCGAAAAAAGAAACCAGGCGATGTTGATCATCGAGAAGCCCAGCAACTCTGCGCGTATCGTCGTCCGCCAGAACGTTCGCAGGAGCTGATGGAAACGGAAGAGCGTGAACGCGCGCGCATTGCTTGCGCGGATGTCCTCTGTGCCGGCCAGGCGCTCTTCGACAAAGCCGAAGAAGCGGGCGCTCGCCTCGCGCGAGCGCTGCCAGTGGGGCACCGCCAGGTTGCGCAACCGCCCCAACACCAGCAGCGTGATGACGGCAAAGGTTCCCATCGCGGCGCCAACCCGCAAATCTTCACGCAGCAGCACAGCCAACACGCCGATCAGAAGCAGGCCATTGCCGAAAAGCTGTACCACCAGTTGCGCGAAGAAACGCGTCAGCGCGTTGATGTCGCCGTCAATGCGCTCGATCATCTCGCCGGGCGTATGCTGCTGGTGAAATGTGAGGTCCAGACGCAGACAGTGCCGGGCCAGATCGCGACGCAGCGCGTTGGTCGCCCGCCACCCTACATTCTCCGCCAGCACAGTGCTGCCGACCGACGCCACCTGTTGCACGGCGGCAATGCCGATGAACAGCAGCGCCAGGCGCGTGAGGAGTTCCATCGCCCCCCCGGCCAGCGCCGAATCCAGAAAACGACGCATGATCAAGGGGTTGATCAGTTGCAGAAGGATATTGATGCAGAGGATCAAGAGGAGCAGCAGCGTCTGCCCCAACTGCGGGCGCAGATAGCGCACGAGCAGACGCCAATATAGCTGTAAAGTCGGTCGCATCGCGTGCCTCCTGGGGGACACAGAGGAACGTCAACGGGTTTAGCGAACTGTGATACGAATCTGTTTCGCCCGCAGCCTCAGGCAAAGGAAGCGCCGCAGGCATCCCGCAGCGCGGTCAAATTCTCACCGACACTTCTGTCAGCGTTGAATACGGCGCTGCCGACAACGATGACGTTGGCGCCGTTGCGCAGCACGTCCCGGATATTGCCCGCGCCAATGCCGCCGTCCACCTCCAGATCACAGGTGGGGTTGTACTCATCCAGAAGCTTGCGCGTGCGCCGCAGTTTGCTCGTCATCGTCTGGATGAAACGCTGGCCGCCGAAACCGGGATTGACACTCATCACCAATATCTGATCGACAAATGGCGCGATCTCACGAACACTTTCGATCGGGGTAGAAGGATTCATCGCCACGCCAACCTGGCATCCCAGGTCGACAATCTGCTGCACGGCTCGGTGCAGATGAACACACGCTTCCAGGTGAACGGTGATGATGTGGGCGCCGGCATGCGCGAATGCATCCAAATGCCGCTCCGGCTCCTCAATCATCAAATGCACGTCCAGGGGCAACTGCGTGATCCGGTGGGCCGCCTCCACCACCAGCGGGCCGAAGGTGATATTGGGCACAAATCTCCCATCCATGACATCCAGATGGAGCAGGTCCGCGCCGCCCTGTTCCGCCGCCTGAATCTGCTCCTCCAAACGACCAAAATCAGCGGTAAGAATGGATGGGGCCAGTTTGGTCGCATGAGCCACCATCGCAAGCACCTCCTCAATTTATGTCAATTGTGGATCGAGCCTCTGCAGTTGTTGCCGCAACGCGGCCGCCTGGACCTCCAGCAGTCATATCTTCACGCTCTTTGGCCGCGCCCATCACCTGGATCAGTTCACTGATGTCGTCCAGGGTAATCAGCCCCAGAAACTCCTCCTGATCCTGCACGATGACAACCCGGCTTCCCGCCTCCAACATCTGCTCCCATACGTCTGCCAGGGTCGTACTGCCCGAGGTGACCGGCACCCGTTCGCGTGGAATCATCACGTCGACGACGCGCCCTTCCTGCCCCTGCCCCCGCAGCGTGGCCACCAGGCGCGGGCGCGTGAGAACGCCGACCAGATTATTGGCCAGGTCGTGCACAGGGAAATCCCCCTGATAGGTCGTCATGATATAGTCGACCGCCCGGCTGATCGGTTCACTCGTGTAAAGCGCAAGCGCATCCTTGTTCACAGCCTGGCGAGCGTTGAAATCCTTCAAAACGTATCGGCTCTGTACCGCCTCCAACTCGCCGCGGCCGCCCACATAGACGAAAAACGCGATCAACAACAGAAATATGTCACGTCCAAAAATGCCGGCTATGGCAAATATGATCGCCATCCCCCGCCCAACCAGAACGGCAACCCGCGTTGCCGGGATATAGCGCAGCCGCAACGCCAGCAGGGCGCGCAGAATGCGGCCGCCATCCATCGGAAACGCCGGCAACAGATTGAACATGCCAAGCAGGATATTTGTACCCGCCAAAAAGAGCAACAACCCGGTCAGGCTCACCGACTGCGCTGTGCGCATCAGAGTCGGAATCATTACCCACATCGGGCCGACGCGCATCGTCGTGAACACAACCGCCAGCGCAACCGGCAGCAGCACCGCAGCCAGCGCGAAATTGACGGCCGGACCGGCAATCGCGATAAGAAACTCCTGCAGCGGTTTGCGGGGCATCCGCTCCAACTGCGCCACCCCGCCGATTGGCAGCAGCGTGATGTGCGGCACCTTTATGCCAAAGTGTTTCGCCGCAATGGCGTGGCCGAATTCATGCAAAGCCACACAGACAAAAAGCAGAAGAATGACAACCACGCCGTATAGCGCGCCCACCAGCACATTGCCGGCATTTCGACTGAAGAGAAACGCGCCATAGACGAGAATCAGGACGAAGGACCAGTGAACCTGGACATCAACACCCCAGATTCGGGCGATTTTCAGTGAACTACCCATTTGCATGCCTTTGATCATCGGCTTCTTCCCGTGCCGGTTTGCGCCGGCCATACTCCTTTGCCGCGGGCCGCCTCGTGCCGAAACAACCAGCGTCGCCGCTCAACTGCCGAGCAATTCGCCCGGCTCACCCTGGTTGCAAGCGGAACATGGACATGATGCCCGCAATGAGGAAAAGCCGTAAATGCCGTTGCCGTGGCCATCGGCCCAGGTAAATCGGATGGCGTAGTTGCCGACCAACTCCGCGCTGCCCACCTTCGGGTCGGGGGGCGGGCCAACCGCCAATCGCAGCGGGTCAGCCTCGGCCTGGCGCCTGTCCTCCCGGCAGGAAGCGCACGGACAGACGCTTCGCATCCAGGCTAGACGGTATATGCTGCGATGCCCATCCGCCCAATCGATCGTCAAGGCTCCCGCCGACCGGTCGACAGTCAGATCCGTCGGCTGGCATGCCTCCCGTGTCTGCGCCACGCTCATGCGTTGTTTCCGGTCCTGCTTGTCAGAGCTTCCATCAGCTCTATGGGCAATGGGAAGATGATCGTGCTGTTGTGTTCCGCGCTGATCTCCGACAAGGTCTGCAAGTAGCGCAACTGCAGCGAACCGGCCTGCGTGGCCATGACGCCGGCCGCCTCCGCCAACGTCTGTGAAGCCTGCAACTCTCCCTCAGCATGGATGATCTTGGCCCGCTTTTCGCGTTCCGCCTCGGCCTGACGGGCCATCGCCCGCTGCATCGACTGCGGAAGCTCCACATCCTTCACCTCGACGACACTGACCTTTACGCCCCACGGCTCGGTCTGCTCATCAATGATCTGCTGAAGTTGCTGGTTGATCTGATCCCGCTCCGACAGCAGTTCATCCAGTTCACTCTGCCCCAGAACCGAGCGCAGCGTTGTCTGGGCGATCTGCTGCGTCGCCAGAAGATAGTTGGCCACGTTGATGACTGCGTCCTGGGGCGACAACACCCGAAAATAGCAGACCGCATTGACCTTGACGGTCACATTGTCCTTGGTGATCGCCTCCTGTGTCGGCACATCCAGGGTGACAACCCGCAAATCAACCGGCCGCATCTGGTCGATAAATGGAATCAACCAGAACAGGCCGGGCCCTTTGGCGCCCGTCACCCGCCCCAAACGGAAAATGACGCCGCGCTCGTACTCCTTGACAATGCGCAATGACGCCCGCAATAGCCAGAGCAGCAGCAGAATGGCGACAATATAGATCGGTAAGTTTGTAAGTAAACCTTCCACTTGTAGGCTCCTGTCGGCAGGTCACGCTCATGCGTGACAGCGTCCCCGCTATCATTATATCTTTTACCACACCAGGCGGCAACTGATCTGGAACGCTCCTCCTTTTGCGCCCCGATGCAGCCGTTTTCCCCAAAGCGCCCCGCGGATTCATGCGTTGCCGCTTCGCCGGAAGAGGTTTACAATGGAAGTCTGCCCGCGCTTTTGCATTCAATTCAGCTGTTCCCAACGCCCGCGGGTGCCGGCGCGCCGTCCTGTATAACCCCAAATCATCCAAACTTCCCGTTCTCGTACAGGGCCAGGTGAAACTCGGAATTCGACAGTGCAGACAAGCGCCCCCGCTGCCTTACTCCGTCATCATCCGCTCCAATCCGGAGCACATACTGCAATACGCGCGAATTGACGCAGCGCCATCCTCTCGCTAAGATTTACCGGGAGAGCAGCGCCGAGCGCCTGTTGACATCCGCGGAGGAAAACCGTTATGGCTGAAGGTCCTCGTCCACAACTGTCGGGGAAGTGGCTCCGGCTTATGATCGCTGCGGCCGCGCTGGGAGTCATCCTCGTTGTCGCCATCATCGGCAGCATGCTCCTGTTTGGCTCAGGTCTGTCAAATGTCACCTTGCTCGGATGGAACATCGGAGGCGGTCCCAATGGCGGGGGCGAAGCGGGCCCCACAGAGCCGGCCGCCGCGCAAACGATTCCAGTGGTCGCCACCTTTACCCCGGCGCCGCAATACACGCCGACCCATACACCCCCGCCCATACCGACAAACACGCCCACACCGGACTATCCGCAGGCGGTCGTACTCGCGGAGACGCTGAACTTGCGGGCCGGGCCGGGTACAGTGTACGGAATCGTCGGCCAGGTGCTCGCGGGGCAAGGTTTCCGCATCACAGGCCGCAATGGAATCGGAAACTGGCTGCTAATCTGCTGCCCTGCAGGAGCCAACAGGGAGAGCTGGATCAGCGCCGACTTCGCGCAGACGAATCTGCCGGTCTCAGGCCTGCCAGTCGCCCAGGCTCCGCCAACGCCGACTCCCACCGCCACGGTCGATGCGCCCAACCTCGACGAGGTCAATCTCACACTGCCGGCCCAGGGCGGATTCGGCTCGCCCAGCGGCGTGAACCCTCTCACAGGACAACCCCTGGACGCCGCACGACAGGGGTTGCGTCCGGTCGTCGTCTGCATCAACAACGATATCGCCGCCCGTCCCCAGTTCGGAATCAGCCAGGCGGATGTGATGTATGAGTTCCTGATGGAAGGGTTCAGCCTTACACGGTTCAGCGGGGTCTTCTACGGCGCCGCCAGCGACGAGATTGGGCCGGTGCGCAGCGCCCGTCTCTTCAACTACTATCTCGGCGCGCTCTACGATGCAGGGGTGTTCTGCTCCGGCGCCAGCGACGGCGTCCGCTATCAGCTCAAGAACAACAATCCACTCTTCCCCTATCTGGATTTAGACCTGGATGATCCGGAGAGCGTCCGCTACGCCCGCTCTGTCGGCAACGACTACCGCACGCGCCTTCGCACCAGCGAAGAGATGCTGCGCCTCTGGCTGGCAGACTGGGTCGCCGAGCGGCCGCCCTCCATCCAGGGCTTCACCTTCGGCGGCCCCGCTCCCGGCGGCGCTCCCGCCACCACGGTCCAAATCCCCTATCCCTCTGTCACGGCCAGCCAGGTCACATACCGTTACGATGCCGGCAACGGACATTATCTGCGCTCTCTGGGTGGCGCTGCGCATCGAGACAGCAACAACGGCCAGCAGATCGCGGTCGAAAACGTCATCGTTCAGTACATCCCCCACACACCTGTGAATATCGTCGAAGACGCATACGGCAACCTGAGCCTTCTCGTCAACCCCTTCGGCGCCGGCAGGGCCATCCTGTTCCGCGACGGCCTCGCCTTCGAGGGAACCTGGCGCAACGAAAGCAGCGGCGAGTTGCCCCGCTTCTTCGCGGCCGACGGCGTTGAAATCCCCCTGAAGGCGGGCCAGACCTGGATCAGCGTAGTGCCGCTAACCTACGAAATCGCCTATCGATAAGAGTCGCCTGGCTACCCGCCGTGAAGTCAGCGGCCCGCCCGGCGGCCCTGCCCCAAAAGCTCAGTCAAAGTCATAGCGGTGCAGCAGGTACGTTTCCCGCCTGGAGAGCCCGACGGCATTCAGGAAGGCCAGGCCGGCGCGGGCGGTTGACGGCAGCGGCCCCGCCGTTACCGTCTGCCAGCCGTTCACGGGCCCCGCCGACAGCATCTGCTGCCACAACTGTCTGCCAATCCCCCGCCGCCGGTATTCAAGCTCCACCCCCGCAAACAGTACGCGCACAGAACGCGGCTGCCGCAGCTCCAGAGACTGCAGCAGCAGGCGCCCCAGCAGAGAGCGCCCGCCGCGGCAGCGGCGCAAAGGGCCGCCCCCATCCGGCTGCGCCAGAAGATAGCCCACCGGTCTGCCATCCACCTCCGCCGTCCATGCCAGCGCCGGACGACGCAGGATCCACCAGAGCAGAAACTCAGCCTCCGGCCCATCCGGAAGCGGGAACTCGGCCCATGAGGGCATAGTCTGGGCAAAAAGCGGCAACAGGTCAGTGGCCAGTCGGTTCGGATCCAGGGGGCGAATAACCGCCGGACCGGATGCCGGCGTCGGTCCGCCTGTGTTTGCGTTCCCATCGCTCGTGTAGAGCAGGCTGCGCCCCAACGGCCGGCAGACGGTCGAAAACAGTTCGGGCACATAGGGCGGGGCATAGGGCGCATGAAGCGGCGGCGCGCGGTGGAAGTGATCCTGCAGCACACCGGTGCCCAGATAAGGGGACAGCCCAACCGGCAAAATCAGACGGCGGACTCCCTCATGGCCGACCTGCTCCTGCGCCGCGTACAGAATACGCTCCAGGCTTTCCCGGCTATTGGCCGCGTGCAGCATAGCCAGGTGCGCAGTGTCGTCTGTGCGGCGCGGGTCGATCATGGCAATCGCGGCGGCAACCGGCTCCTCCATCAGAACACCCTGACCCATGTTCGGGAACGGCTGATTGCCGACATGGGTCTGCCGGCGCCGCGGGAGCGCCTCAACCACAATGTATCGGGGCCGGCTCCGTTCCAGGTGGGCGAAACGCCGCGTCACAACGGCCTGACGCATCCGGTTCCACGCCGGCGGCGTCCAGCGCGCGTCGTCTGCGTAAATGCGCCACCATTTGCGTAGAAAACCTACGCGATCCCAGTATCCTTCGGCAGACTCAACCCGAAAATTAAAGTATTGCGCCATTTCTGATGCCGCCAAAGCCTATGTCCTGGGGAGAACCATGGGGATAACTCCACTCAGTTCGGGATAACTGCCGCATTCTTGCGGATAACTCTACTGTTCGCATACGAACCGAATTTGATCCCTCTACTCAACGCGAAATTCCAAGGCGTATTGAACCCGTCAGCGTCGTACATATTCCTATATGTTGACCCCTAATCCCCAGAAGACCTACATATAGTGCCAACCGGCCGATCAAGGACTGTTTCACACGCTGTTTGCGCTGCCGCTTCCTCATCAGTGCGATTGTCTGCCACCGCCGTGTTTGATACACTACCTATTCATACGTGTGTCGTGAAGAGGCACTGTTGGGGCTTGATTTACACCCGCTCCGAAGGCCCGGGCGCCCGGAAGAAACCTGACAGAATGGCATCTGCATCGCGGCTGCCCCCACCATCAGCCAAGCTGAACTGCCTGTGATTTCGAGCATCTCTTGCCCGCACCCGTGCCTGCCTTTCTGCGTCTGCGCGAACAAAAATCCCCTGCGCTGCGTCCTCTATAGGGAACAGGAGAGTGAGAAGGAGTCGTTTTGAGTACAGAATGGCGATCCGAACCGTCATCACGCCGTAAAGACAGCGCACTGTACGGGCGCGTCCCGCCTTCCGCGGCTTCCCCCCGGTCGACGAAGACCCCGGCGGGAGATGACGAGACGGCAGAACAGGCAGAACAATCCGCACTGCGGACGCGAGCCGCTGACGCTGACGAGCAGGACCAGCCAGAGCGCGACAGCCTGGAACCCGAACAGATCTGGCAGAAAGCGCTGCACGAGCTGGCCTTGCAGATGCCCGCAACCACCTTTGAAACGTGGGTGCGCGATACTTCGATTATCGACTACAGAGACGGTGAATTCATCGTCGGCGTACCCCATGCCTTCGCTCGGGACTGGCTCCACCGACGTCTGCGCAGCAAAATTAAAGAGGTCCTGAGCCATTTGACTCACCGTTCGGCGCAGGTTGTCTTCCGGGTGCGTCCCCACCCGCAAAATCAGTCCGATCCGGCTGAGTCCGCGCCCTTGTATGCGGATATGCCGGACGCGGCCTCGCAAGCTGCGCCGGAAGCTGCAAGGACCGGCCCCGAAGCCGCGCCCCGGGCCGCCCCTTCGGTCAGCCGCCATCCGACCGGCGCCCCCCGCCAGCGCGCCAGAACTGAGAACCCCGCCGCATCCAGGCCAGACGTGACGCTCAGAAGCGGCGCGTTCAACCCCCGCTACACCTTCGACACATTTGTGGTCGGCAACCACAACCGGCTCGCCCACGCCGCGGCCCAGTCCATTGTGGAGCAACCGGGGCACCGCTTCAACCCTCTCTTCGTATATGGCGGAGTTGGCCTGGGCAAAACTCACCTTCTCCACGCCATCGGCCACGCCATGACCAGGCAGGGAATGCAGGTCCTCTACTGTTCCTCCGAACAGTTTACAAATGACCTCATCAGCGCCATCCGCCAGCAAAACACCGAAGAGTATCGCAACAAGTACCGCCAGGTAGACCTTCTCCTGATCGATGACATCCAGTTTATCGGCGGCAAAGAAAGTACGCAAGAGGAGTTCTTCCACACATTTAATCATCTCCACGCCGGCGGCCGCCAGTTGGTGATCAGCAGTGACCGGACGCCGAAGGAAATCGCAACCCTGGAGGCCCGCCTGCGCAGCCGGTTTGAAGGGGGCTTGCAGGCCGATATCTCGCAACCGGACCTGGAAACGCGCGTCGCCATCCTGCAGTCAAAGGCCCAGTCGATCAATCAGAACGTGTCTACCGATGTGCTGATGCTGATCGCCGAACGGGTGGAGAGCAACATCCGGGAGTTGGAGGGCGCCCTCAATCGCCTGATCATCCAGGCCCCCTTCCACGACGGACAGCTGAACCGGTCCGTCGCCGAAGGAATCCTGGACACACTGGTGCCGCAGCGACGGCCACGCGAAGCCGCAAGCGTCGTCCAGATCGTTGCCAGGCATTACAATCTGACCAAAGAGGATCTGCTCGGGCGTTCACGTACAAAAGAGATCGCCAACGCCCGCCAGCTCGCAATGTACCTGCTGCGTGAAGAAAACGGTCTGTCCCTGATCAATATCGGCGAGCTGCTCGGCGGGCGCGATCACAGCACCGTACGCCACGGCGTCGAGAAAATCGCCCAGGATATAGAACGGGATGAAGGGGTCCGACGCGAAGTTGTGGCCCTGCGAGAAAAAATCTACGAGCCGCCCGGCTCCTGAAATTCAGGCAATAGCGGTTGACAACGCACATGCGACGTAACTGCTGAGCCATCCTCCATCCCCGTCCACAATCCTCATCAACCCCGAACATCGCTCTCCCGCCGCGAACCAGTTGCCTTTGACCACTGCAACTCCCCCGCCTTCCGCACAGGGCGGCGCCTTCCAACCGAAACCGGCGCCGTCTCTCAACGGCTCGCCACGAACGCCCACCGATCCCTGACGACACGCTCCCTTTTTTGAGGCGCTTGCATCCTCCATGTACATACAGTACACTTACAGACAGAGTCATCATTCTGCCGCCGCATAGCCAAGCTCTGCTTTTGGTTGCCATCTGCGGCTGCCCTATGTCGGCGGCCAAGCGATACGGCCGCCGGCGCAAAGCGCATTTGGCACGGTGGGTTAAATCTTTCCTGGAACATCTATTCGGCTCAATGCCGGTGGAGCAGTGGAGCCTGCAATGGCGAATACCGGTCGTCAGAAAGCGCTGGATACAACCCTCGCCACCCTGAACAAACGCTATGGCGAAGGGATCATCATGAAGCTGGGTGAAGCGACCCGGCTGGACGTGGCGTCGATTCCGACGGGAAGCCTGAGCCTGGACATCGCGCTGGGCATAGGCGGGATCCCGCGTGGGCGCATCATCGAAGTATACGGGCCGGAAAGCTCGGGGAAGACGACGCTGTGTCTGCATGCGATTGCGGAATCGCAGCGGATGGGAGGCGTGTGCGGCTTTGTGGATGTGGAGCATGCGCTGGACCCGAGCTATGCGCGCAAAATCGGTGTGGATATCGAAAACCTGTACATC
>JAJDZJ010000142.1 GCA_022824685.1 Caldilineaceae bacterium | reverse complement strand
GCCCTCAGTCGGCGAGATAAGTTAAATTCTCCGTCTACGTGCCATCTTTCGTACATTTCCCTGTGTCTTACCCCGACCTGGAAGAGTATTCGGCTGCATTTCGATGTTCTGACCCAATTTAGATGCAATCGCCCTGCCATCGCGCTGCCGCCCGACCCTGCATCGTCAATGCTCCAGCAATATACCGTCATCTCCGTTTCCTCCACCTCAAATCGTTAGATTGACCAGAAGGGGCCCTTCCCAGCTGGAAACTTTCGCAACTGCTGAGGGGACCGGGCTCGCGCGCGAACCCGTCTCCGCCCCGCCGCAGTGGCGCTTCTAGACTGCAAGAACGTCGGGTCCCTCTGCCGTGGCTGCCTCCGCCAGCGCGCCCGATGCCGCCAGCTCGCCCAGCGTCGCAAAAAAAGCGCCCGGCCTGCGGCCCACATGCTCTGCAACGGCGTCGATCATCCTGAATGTGTGTTCATAGTCGTCAGCGTTGCCGTGCGTGTGCATCGCCAAGACAACAACCGGGCTTTCCTCGCTGATGCGGTCCAGATCCAGACGGGCCAGTTCGACAAACTCGTCACTGCGCCGCCCGGATCCGTGCCACGTATACTCATTCAGAATCGGAACCTCGACGACGTCCGCATACCAGCGGAACGGTCGGCAAGGGATTTTGCCGGACCACTCTTGCGTTATCTCCGCCCCGTCTTCCAGGAAATGGGCGTACCCGCTGGCGCTGATGAACATTCCCGAGTGGTAGCCGAAGCCGGCCTCTCGCATCGCCCCAAACATCGGTTTGGAGATCGCGCCGCACGGCGCCCGGAAAACCGCTGGCTCCACCCCGTAATCCTGCGCAAATATCTCCCTGCCCTCCTCAAGCCGTAACCGCAGTTTTTCCACCGTATAACGCTGCATCAACTCCTCGCTGCGTTCGTCGAACTCCGACTGTAGCGTGGGCAAAAGTGCCGTCGCCGGCCAGGCTGGCGGCCCGAACTCATAGCAGTCAGAGTGCGTCAGGCCCAGCATCTGCAGATCGTGGCCCGTCCCCTTCGCCGCATTCAGCGCCTCTTTCCACTCAGCCGTCATCGCCTCGCCCCACGGCTTGGGAACCGCATACACAGTCGAAAACAGGCCGAGAGCGTCGAAGTATGCCGTCGTCCTCTTCAGAGACGCCACCAACACGCTGTCGCCCCAGCCGGCGTCCTCTATCGTCCACACAAATGCCGTCAAAGCTATCCTCCCCGCAGGCGCCGTCAGGGCAAGTAACAGGTAGGGCGACCATTCTGGTTCACTCTCCTAACCCTTCACCGCCCCAACCGTCAGACCTTCCAGAAAATACCTCTGCAGGAAAAGGAATACGATCAGCAGGGGAACCACACTCAAAAATGCGGCTGCGGAAGTAATCCCATAGTTGACCTGGAATTCGCTTCGCAGAAGCGCCAGGCCCAGGGGAAGCGTGTAGAGATCCTTGTCGTTGAGCACCACCAGGGGCCAGACCAGATTGTTCCATTGCGAGGTAAAGACCACGATCGACAATGTCGCCAGGGCCGGCGCCGACAACGGCAGAATGATTCGCCAGAAGACGCCAAAGTCGGTGCAACCGTCGATTCGGGCGGCGTGTTCAAGTTCCTCAGGAATCGTCTGCATGAACTGCCGCAAAAGGAAGACGCCCAACACGTTCGCCAGTGCCGGAATGATGAGGCCGCCGTATGAATTCAGAAGACCCAACCAATTGGTGATGAGAAACGCAGGGATCAGCAGCAAGGCGCCAGGAATCATGATCGTGGCCAGCATCAGTCCAAAAAGGACGTCCCGACCCCAGAACTCCTTCTTGGCAAAGGCGTAAGCTGCCAGCGCATCAATGAGCACCGTCCCTACTGTAACCAGAACCGCAACAAGAATCGTGTTGAAGAACCACAGGCTGAATGGTAACTCACTCAGTATGTATGTGTAATTGTCCCAAACCAACTGCTCCGGGATGATCTGAGGCGGGATCGAAATGAGAGTGTAGGTCTCTTTGAAAGAGGAGGAGAAGATGTAGAGGTAGGGGCCCAACATGATAATGACCAGAATCGCCAGGAGAGCATAGACGACGACTGCCTGGGGCAGTAGACGCAGCCTCCTTCGCCAATCTCTCCTGAGGTCAATTTGGGTCATTGAGCCTATCCTTCACTGTTACGCTTCCCTGATTCCCGAATCCCGGCCTTGAAATCATCGTTCACCCAATACCTTCATCTGCACATATGAGATCGGCATGATGATGAGCAGCAGCACCACGCCCATCGCCGCCGCCATGCCCACCTGCCCGTAGCGAAACGCATGATTGTAAATGTACCAAACGATCGTCGCCGTCGCGTGAACTGGACCGCCGTTCGTCAGCACAAACACGGTGTCAAACAGCTGGAACGCCCATATCGTACCCATCACCACTGAGAACAGGATAACCGGCCGCATCAAGGGAATGGTCACGCGAGTCGCCACCTGCCAGGCATTGGCGCCATCGATCCGGGCCGCCTCGCGCAGCTCTTCCGGAACACCCAACATCGCCGCCAAAAAAAGTATGATGTGAAAGCCTATCCCCCTCCACCACTCCACCAGCAGAATCCCGTAGAGCGCCCAATCAGGATCGGACAGCCAGTAGATCTCCGGCACGCCCAACAGGCCAAGCAGATAGGTCAATACACCGTACCGAGGCGCCAGTATGTAACTCCAAATCTGGGCAGTAGCCGCCGCCGAAGCCAGCAGAGGGAAGAAAACGACCGCACGATAAAAGTCCTTGAACCGGACCAGTTTGTTTCCGATCAGGAAGGCCAGCGCCAGCGCGGTAACCACCGCGATTGGCACAACCGAAACCGTATACTGAAGCGAGTTCAGAAACACTTTGAGCGTAATGGAGTCGGTCGTGAGGCTCACGTAGTTCTGAACACCTACGAAAGGCTTGACCTGGTCCACAAGGTCTCCCCGCAACAGGGAAAGCCAGAGAGCCCAGAAAAACGGCCCAATGTTGAAGACGACAAAGAGGACCATGAATGGCAGAATGAAGGCATATGCATTCAGGTTTCGCCGCACAGCGGCGCGCCCCCAAAGGGGCCCGCTCTGCCCTTGTGTCGTCTGAGAGGCTCTTGAGCTCGTAGTCATCTCGATACCGTTCCCTGGCTTAGCGAATCGGGCCTCGGTTGCAGGAATGATCCAGGCATGGGCGACCGCGCAAAAGGTGCGCGGCCGCCTGCAATTAATCGAACGTCTATGCCCCTTCTTCCTCCCTGAGCATATCGTTTACCTGTTCCACCATATCCTCAACCGCCTCTTCGACCGTGCGCTGTCCAAGAACGAACGACTCGATCGATGTTCCCTCGATGTCCCAGAACTTGAAGATCCAGCCGCGGTACGGCCAGAAGAAGGTGTATTCAAGTGTCGTCTGGGCCACCGTCAAGACTTCATCATCAGGATAGAAGTTCACGTGCGGCGACACGCTCATGAACCCCAGGCACCCGATCCATGATGTCAGCAGATCAGGCGAAACAAGAGTCTCGACCACCGTCCAGGATTCGTCTGGATGTTCTGTCTTCGCTGCAATCGCCAGCATGCCGACACCGCCGTAGCAGGCGCGCCCGCGTGCCCCCTCCGCCGGGCCGGTAGCCATGCGCGCCGCCCCCAGTCGGAAGTCAGGCTTCTCGCTTCGCACCGAATTGGCGAAGACGTTCTGTGCCGTGATCATGCCCACTTTGTTGTCGCGGAAGTAGCCGCCGACTCCCGGTTCCTGCCCTGAAATCGCGCCCGGCATCGCCACTTCAAGGTCGTGGAATAGCGAATTGAAGAAGTGCCAGCCTTCGTACGCCTCCTCTGAGTTGACGATGCACTCGGTTAGATCATCGTTGAACCAGCGCCCGCCAAATCGCCGCGGCCACTGACCGTTTTCGTGCCACCCTTTCGGATGTGTGGCAAAGCCGTAGACATCTTCATCCAGCGCCGTAATGTCCTGCGCGATGCTTACAAAATCATCAACTGTTTCCGGCGGCGTATCGGGGTCGTGCCCCGCCTGTTCGAACAGGTCCTTGTTCCAGAACAGGTTTGAACCGCCGATAATCCAGGGAAGCGAGTAGGTCGTCCCATCGTACGTGCCCGGCCCCCACGCTCGTTCGTAGAAAAAGCTGCGCTCGAACCCACTGGATGCAATCATTTCATCCAACGGCATGATATGGCCCGCATTCACAAAGCGTGGGAACGATTCCGTCTGGTAGCTCACATCCGGCCCTTGATCAGCGGCGAAAGCGGCCGTGAATTTCTCGTTGTACTGGCCCCAGGGAACTTCACTGAAATCAACGCTGATTTCCGGGTGCATCTCCTCAAGCACGTCGATGGTCGGCTGGGCGCACAGTTTTGTTTCGTCGCCTGCCGCCTTGTGCGGCCCCTTCCACATCGTCAGCGTTACGACCTCCATCGCCGGCGCATCGCCTCCCTCGTCCGTCGCGCCAGGAACGGCCGGCGCGCACGCCGCTATGCCCGCCCCCAATGTCGCCGTTCCGGCCACTGTCGCTGCGCGAGCCAGAAAACTGCGTCTGGACAACCCGGTACCATAAGCCATGGTATCTTCTCCTTGGCTTCTGTGTGGGCAGCGCTGGCGCGCCGCCCTTTACGATCTAACGGTGCAACGTGAAAAAACCTGGTTGGCAATCCAAAACAGACTATCCGAGCGCTTCCAGAACCTTATTTAACCCTTCGACCGTCTCCTCCACCTCTTCATTGGTCAAGAGCGGACTCACATTCAAATGGACCGCCCGTCCCAGTAGGTCCAAGCTCTGCGGACACATGTCATGCCGGTAATCAATTTCCCTCTGTGCCCAGCGCCACGGACCGCCCCCTTCCGCCCACACGCGCTGATTCATGATCGGAACCCAGTGGGCGTAGACGTGATAGTCGATCTCATCAGGCGAATACAGCGTCCCCGCCCCGATATTCTCCGCCCGCAGAGCCTCTGCCGCCGTCGCAGCCTTTTCCGCGCTGTCCATGAAGAATACTGTGCAGATCGCAGTGTCACCCTCCGCATCCGCCATCTCTCGAAAACGGATGCCCTTGCGGTTCGCCACATCTTCGATGCCAGCCTTTAGCATCTTCTTGCGCTGCCGCATGTCCTCGATCAGCCCGTCCAGCCGCGCCAGCTGCGGCAAGGCGACTGCGGCCAGCAACTCCGGCATACGGTAATTGACGCCGCACAACAGTTCATCCACCCCATACTTCAACTGCAGCGCGCCGATCACGTCGTGATACATGTTCGTGCGCTTCCAGACCGACTCGTCATTTGTAACCACCATCCCGCCCTCGCCGGACGTAATGATCTTGTTGAATTGGAGACTGAAACAGCCGACGTCGCCGAACGAGCCCAGCGGCTTGCCTTGGTAGCTGCCCCCGTTCGCCTGCGCCACGTCCTCTATCACTTTGAGGCCATGCTCCTTGGCCAACGCCATCAGCGCATCCATCCGGCACGGCGCGCCGCGCATGTGCACCGGCATGATCGCCTTCGTATATGGCGTAATCTTCCGCTCCACGTCAGCCGGGTCCAGCAGAAGCGTCCCGTCCACCTCCGCCACCACAGGAATGCCCCCAGCTGCCACAACCGCCGACGCTGACGCAATCCAAGTGTAGGCCGGAACAATCACCTCATCCCCCGGCCCGATCCCAATCCCATGCAGCCCGCACACCAGGGACGCCGTGCCCGACGTCACCGCGACCGCGTAGTCGGTTCCTTTTTTCGCCGCAAACGCCGCCTCCAGCTGGCTGGCCTTGGACTCCGTCTCGCCCGGCCCGTAATAGCGAAACAGGCGCTTCGCCCGCAAAACCTCAAGAACTCCCGCCTCTTCCTCCTCTGCCACCGCCATCCCCCCTGGGTACATCGGCGGATCAGGCTTCTGCTTCGCCGGCGCGCCACCCTGTATCGCCAACCTCTGACTATCCACTTGCGTCATCAATCCTCTCCCCCCATCCTCTCATTGAAAACACTTCCGTTCCACGTCTCTCTACCCATTCCAATTATCCTCACCCGCGATTATCCCCTTCCCCTTCCCACCACGAATACTCTGACCACCGACTACCTACGACTGCAGTTCCGACCGCGTTGTGGACAGAGAATTCCATCAGTTCTCCGAGACTATAGGGTTTGCGTCGACCGGCGACTCAACCAGCCAGCTTTTCCACGTATACGTAATATGCCCCCAGCTCCTCCCCGTCCGCCAACGCAAACCACGTCTGCAAATGTGTCTGCCCCGCAGCCAGAGAAAAAGTGAAGCTGACCTCCACTTCATCGCCCGACAACGCCTTGCTGGCCTCCTGATCCCCAATCAGAATTCGGGCCCTGGACACCTGCAATGCAACGCCGCCTCCCCAGTCGATCCGCTCCTTAAGCGACAGCGGCCTGCCGGCGCAGTCAGCCTCTCCATCGCCGGCAGCCTCCTGCCCGATTGCAATGTCACGGAACGACTTCGGGGCGCCGCCTTCCAGGCCGGCCCCAATGGCCGCCCCCTCCTCTTCGGGCCACCGCCGCAGCCTGAACTGGTACTGTCCCGCCTCGACGACCTCCACCTCCCAGTGGCCGTTGCAGATCAGGCCCTGTCTCACGAGACTCTGGTTCCACGCGCATTCGCAGTCTTCATTGCGCCAGTCATGCGTATTCAACCGGAGCTTCTCCGCTCCCTGCCCACCAATCGCAATCGGAATCTCCTCATCAAACTGCCGCGAAACCTTCCGCCACCAGTCCTCGTACGCCAGGCGCAAACGAGCCGCGACCTCAGGATGGTCGCCGGCAACATCCCGCCGCTGCTCAGGATCATCCTTGATCGCATAGAGCGCCTTCCCATTCACCAGCCGCCAGCTGCCGGTCATCACCGCGCTCTTGCGCCACTTGACCGGATGCGTCAGCCGCTGCGAATCCGTGACCAGCGCTCGATCCGGCCAGTCCATTTCCCCATTCCTGCCCGGCAGGAGCAGCCTTGCCAAGCTACGCCCGTCGAATTCGTTGTCAGTTACATTCTCCAGGCTGCACATATCGATCAGTGTCGGCAGAATGTCGACGTTGGCCGTGAGCGCCTCCACATCCCGCCCAGAGTCGAGCCCGCCCGCCGGCCAGTGAAGAAAGAAGGGGACCCGGTGGCCGCCGTCGTACTCCGAACCCTTCTGCCCCCGCATTCCGGCGTTATACCCACTGACAACATACTGGTCCGCGTCCACCTCCACGCCGCCTGCTGAACCGTTATCGGTCATAAAAATGAAAATCGTGTTTTCCGCCAGCCCGAGTTCTGCCAATCTCCGCCGCAGACCGCCCACGTTTTCGTCGATATTGGCCAGCATCCCATAAAACTTGGCGCGCTCCTCGTGCGGCGTTACGGCCAGGTATGGATCGCTGTACGCAGGGTCTACAATGTGCGGCGAATGCGGGGCATTAGTCGGTATGTAACAGAAGAACGGCTTCGACCGGTTCCGCTCGACAAACTGCAACGCCTCCTGAAACCAGATTTCCGTGCAATACCCCTCATACCTGGTGTGACTCTCTCCATCCCAGTAACTGTCGTCGAAGTAGTTGTTGCCCCAATAGTCCGGCGTCTGACCTATACCCCCGCCTCCGTGTACCACCACAGTCTCGAATCCGCGGTCCTGGGGCCGGTACGGCGCATTGTCGCCCAGGTGCCACTTCCCGAATATGCCCGTCGCGTACCCGCTTCGGCCAAAATAGTCCGCCATGCTGATCTCATCAGACCGCAGCAGCGAACGTCCGCCTATCGTATGCCACACGCCCGTGCTGTTGGCATAGTGGCCGGTAAGAAGGCCCGCCCGAGTCGGCGCGCAGGTGGGTCCCACGTGGTAATCCGTGAGTCGGACACTTTCCCCGTGCAAGGCATCGAGATGAGGTGTCTTTACGACCGGGTTCCCGTGGCAGGAAAGGTCCCCGTAACCTTGATCGTCGGTCAGGACAAAGACCACGTTGGGACGAGCAACCGGCGTTCTACTTTCCTCTACAGCCATGGTGTCTGCAGTTCGCCGAAATTCTTCTCCTCATCCTTCCCGCGCACCAGCACCGGCTTCCAGCGGCCGTCCAGAGAGTTGTCCTCCGCCTGCCGCACCAACGTGGGTACGTAGCGCAGTGTCAAACCGCAGCGCCGCCTGTCCGACCGGTTCGGGAGACTGCCGTGGATCAGCGTACCGTCATGAATCGAAATCTGCCCCGCCTTCAAGGGCAAATCAACCGCGCCGGCCGCGTCCTCCGCAGTAACATGAACCTCCTGATTGATGCTGAGCAGATTGCCTGCCTGCTCCGCCTTGCCATGCTCCACCACGCCCGATACGTGCGTCCCTGGAACTACCTGCATGCAGCCATTCTCCGCGTCACTGTCGTCAACCGCGTACCATGCAGTAACTGCCAGCGGCGGCTCCAGCCCCCAGAACGTCACGTCCTGGTGCCACGCAACGAACGCCTCCGCCTCCTCACCCTCGCCGTATTTGTTAAAGAAGTGGGTCGCTAGCAGCAGCACATTGGGCCCGATCAGCGCCTCGACCGTATCCAGAATCGTGGGATGGGAAGCAAGTTCCCAAATAAACTTTTCCTCAAAATGGTAGTCGACTAGTCCAATCTGCGCCGTCTCTTTCCCAACCCTCGCCTCCAGATCGTCGAAGGCAAGCCGGTACTCCTTAACCTTGTCCCCATCGATCACATCAACGGCCCCAATATACCCATCGCGTCGGTAGGCCTCTACCTCAACTGTTGACAGCGTCATGTTTCCCTCCTACCCTGAAATGAAGATGACATATGCTCGTGAGCATAACGCCAGTAAGCTCTGAACGCAAGCAAAAAAATTGGCCCCCAGGACCGCCCAGCGTGCACGGCCCCATAAATCCCCCGCTCACCTTATCCCCGCGGCCTCACCAATAACCAACGTCTACCCGCTGCAGTACTGACCCTTTCCATTCTCCCCCCTGGTGGTCGCCCCCTCCCACGCCCCTCCCCCAAGTGCTTCGCCTATGACATATCCCTCCTCTTCGCGCAACTTCGCGCCCCTTCGCGGACAGAAAGATTCTCTTCGCCTTTCTCCAAAACTCCCAGCGGATCAACGCCGTTGACCTTCTCCGCGTCCCTCCGCGGACGATCTCCAGATCAGGCGCCGTCCAGAGTCGAAGTCGTGCAATGCCCCCGCTTTGTGGTAGACTCAACCACACAACACACGACTCAAATCAGAGTCCTCAACTGCAAAGGAGAAACGCAAAAATGGCGGAACGGGAAGTACCCGGCTGGGTCAGCGAACACATTCGACGCTATCTCGATTCCAACGGCGAGGACGGCCACATCTGGAACGGCGTCCCAACACTCCTCCTGACCACCACCGGTCGCCGCACCGGCAAGGCCCGGACAACACCTCTCATATACGGCAAAGTCGAGGGCGAGGAAACCTACGTCATTGTCGCCTCCCGCGGCGGCGCTGAACACCATCCCTCCTGGTTTCTAAATCTCGTCGAATCGCCGTCCGTTGAGCTGCGCGTCGGTTCAGACGTTTTCGATGCAAACGCTCGCACCGCCGGACCGGACGAGAAGCCGGCCCTATGGAATATGATGGCCGGGATTTGGCCTCAGTACAACGAATACCAGGCCAAGACCGACCGCGTGATTCCCGTCGTAATCCTGGAACGGGTTTGACCCAAACAGGCGGTACCCGCGACTCTGAATGCTGAACATGAGCATCTTCCCCGGCGGCGGCGCTCCTTCCGGCCCCTTCCACCTCCCCACCCCTTTTTCGATCAGTTCCGTCGAATCCGACAACGAACGCACCAAGACCTTTACGCTCAACGCCAGCTTGAACGCCATGCCAGGACAGTTCGTCATGGCATGGCTTCCCCGGTTCGACGAAAAACCGTTCTCCCTCGTTGCCGCCGACCCCGTCACTCTAATGGTCACCGCCGTCGGTCCCTTCTCAAACCTTCTTCACCGACTGCAGCCCGGTGATTTGCTCTGGATTCGGGGACCTTTCGGCAATGCCTTCCGCCTGCCCCGCCCCGGGCTCAGAGCCGCCTTCGTTGGAGGCGGATACGGGGTCGCCCCTCTTCTCTGGCTGGCGCGGGCCTGGCTACCCAAATTGAACGCGCTCACCGTCATCATCGGCGCCCGTACCTCCGAAGATCTGCTGTATATTGAACGTTTTGACGCCTTGCCGGAAGCAGTGAGGGGAAGCGCCGCCACTATGGAGACATTCACACGCACCGAGGACGGCAGCGCCGGGGTCCCGGGTCTCGTCACAGACCAGCTGGAAGCCCACGTGTCCGAAGGTGAACTCGACCTGATTTGCGCGTGCGGCCCGCACGGAATGCTCGCCGCCATCGACCGGCTCGGTGAAAAGTTCTCCGTTCCCAGGCAGCTATCATGGGAAGCCTACATGCGCTGCGCCGTGGGAATCTGCGGCTCCTGCGAACTGAACGGCAGTGTGCTATGCCTGGACGGACCCGTCCTGGAGCACGGCGGCGTCTGAGATGTTTGCAGATGCGGGATTGTGTATTACTCGGAGAGCCGCCGCGGGGTCAGACCCGAGGCAGCTGGCACGCCATGTGCAGACGTAGCGTTAAGGACGCCGTCAAGCACTGCGGCGGCAACGACATCCGCCCCAACCGCACCCAAAAGACTCAGTTCGACCTCAGCATCGAGCCCACCGGTTGACAGGGCAAACAGACAGTCGCCGTCATAGGCCGTGTGCGCAGGGCGAGTTGCGCGGCTGACGCCGCTCTGCGCCATTTGCGCCAGTTTGGTCGCCTCCGCTTTGCCGAGCGCAACGTTTGTGGCAACCACTCCAATTGTCGTGTTTTCGATGAGCCTTTGCGCGCCAGCCGACCCAGAATCGGTAGACAGTTGGCGCTCGGAAGCGGCTTTGCTTCCGGCCCGCCGGAATAGAAACGAATCGTAGCCTTCGGCAGCTAAGGAAAGGCTGTCCACTAGCTCGTCGCCATTTTGGCCGCGCGCGCCGGCCACAAGCTCAGCCCGCCTAGGATCGACAACGTCCCCCACGGCATTGATGGCAACCAGCGCCGAGACCACCACGCCACCCGCCAAAGCAGCCGACGCCTGGCCCAATCCGCCCCTCGTGCAGCGTTCAAAGCCAAGCAGCTTCCCGACCGTGCAGCCGACACCGGCCCCGATCGAACCCCGGCTCCTGTCCTCTTCATTGGCCGCTTCGCAGGCCGCGTAGGCGTCCCCATGCGTAGGATAGACTGTCGAGCAGCCAAAACCCAGATCGTACAGGATCGCCGCCGGCACGATCGGCACTCGCGCGGCAGGCGTGTACCAACCAAAGCCCCGCTCCGCCAACCACTCTACGACCCCGTGCGCCGCGCCCAGCCCATAGGCCGAACCCCCGCTGAGCAATACGCCATGTACCCGGTCCACTCGGTTTACCGGGTCAAGCAGGGCAGTCTCTCTGGTGCCCGGAGCGGAGCCGCGCACATCCACACCACAACAACTCCCTTCCGGTGTCAACACCACCGTGCAGCCGGTCCCATGCTCGGGAGCCGACCAGTGCCCGACCATGATACCGGGAACGTCGCAGAGCGTACTATTCACTTTCTTTCAGTCTGGTTGTTACCTGCCGCTTTAGATAGGCCATGAGGACATGCAGGCCCCGAATCCTCTGCGGGGAGATCGCCTCGTGTAGGCCAAGCATATAGTGTATGTCGTCAGGCGTATTCAGAACGGCTTCCGGAGATGCGCGCTCCAACCCCTCCTGCACGATCGCCGCGTAGCCTCGAACCGTGGGAGATTCCTTCGGCACGTCAATGTAGATGTCCACGCCGGCGTCGACGATGTCCGTGAAGACAAATATCGGCGTCTGGCATTCATGGACCTGTTCCATTTTCTCACGAGCGTCGTGAAGAAAGCTGGGCAGGTCCGGCATTCCGATCGAAAAGTCGAGTAAAGACTCCAACCGATCCCGCGGCTCCATACTGCGAAAGTCCTCGATGATCTCACGCAATTGTGGCGGAGTCCGATCTATCTTCTCTTCAAGTGTGAGATTGATATCCATTTGAAGAGCCGGCGCAACGAAACGCCGGCTGAATTCTCCGGGCTGGCAATTGCCCTCTATTTCGAACGCTTAAGCACCGGCAATCCGTTCTTGCTCTCAGATACCTCGTATCCCTCCGGCACGGCATCCAGAGCGCCTTCCTTCTCCTCTTTCGCGAAGAAGTAAAGAGTCTGCTGTCGACCATTCCTCAGAGTCGTCTCTTTCGAGTGTAGAATGTAGGTTCTTCCTTTTGAGTTGGTGTGTGCATATGCCATGTCTTGATGCTCCTTTGCAGTGTACATTAACTTCCTTCCTGGTCCCGGTTCCACGGTCCCGTCCTCTCGAAGACCAAGACCAAATCGTGGAACCCGACAAGCTGTACTCCGTACAGCCATCCAATTGTAATCCAGCCTTCTATTTCCTCAAAGATCCCGTTCGCTATGCCCTTTGTTCCAGTCGAATTGCCCGCGTAGCAATATAAGTATCGGTATACGCCCCCGGCTGCTGTCCTTCCCAGCGGTCCTCAAAGAAGCCGGTGAGAACGAATCCTGCGTCGATCTGGCCGCCAATCTGATCGGTTAGCGTATGACCAAACTCCAGGGCCTCGCCGGCTCGAATGTACGTCTCACGCTCCGACTTGGATATGCTGGTCAAATCAGAGTACGGCAGCCTGTGCCGAACCTCCAAAACGCCCCGGTCAAGCTTTCCCTGGTCAAAAAGGTACATGACTGGATTGACGAATCCAGCCAGCAGACTGCCTCCGCGTTTCAACACACGAGCACACTCACGCCAAACAGGCCGCACCTCGGGAATGAACAGATTGGAACAGGGATGAACGATCAGGTCGAACTGCCGGTCCGCGAATAGCCCCAGGTCCCGCATATCTCCCTCGACGGTCGCCAGTTCCAGCCCCTCCCGCTCCGCAACTAGACGGTCCTGTTCCAATTGGCGCGGGGAGTTGTCCAACACCGTTACGCTCGCCCCAAAGCTCTCGCCGGCGGCTGCAAGGATTGGGCCCTGCTGACCGCCTCCTCCCGCCAGACACAATATCTGCGCGTTCCTGAAGTCAGGGAACCACCACCTCGGCGCCGCCTTCTCTGGCGTAAGCGCGATCTCCCACTCCCCGCGCCGCGCCGCCGCCACTGTCCCACTGCTTACCGGGACCGTCCACCGACTCCCGCGCGCTACTGCCCTGTCCCACGCCTTGCGATTGAAAGTGTGCACGTCCTCAATACCTGCCATCAGCCTCCCCAGCCCAACCAGTGTCTGTCTAACTTGCCGACCTAATCGTCCTCACTCGTCTCCGCAGTGCCATCCTGAGCCGTAGACACTATTCAACGCAAAAAACAGGTTTTCGCTGTTCCACGCAACCGTGTTCGACAATGCGCAGTTTACGTTTTTCAACCCTTCACCGCCCCCGTCGCGCGCGCCGCCGCCCGCTTCCTTCTCTCGATCCGCTCAAGCTGAATCTGTTCGCTCAGACCGGGAAGCGGCCCATCGCGCAAAACGCAGATCATCTCCGCCATGATGCATACCGCAATCTCCGCCGGCGTAATTGCCCCAATGTCTATGCCGATTGGAGCCCGAACGCCGTCAAATCTGGACGCCTGTATATTCTGCTCCTTTTCCAGCAGCTCGAACACGGCCCGGATTCGCCGCTGGCTTCCAATCATTCCCAGATAAGCCACAGGGTCATCCAACACCTCCAGCAGACAGTCAATATCATGTTGATGGCCGCGCGTCACCAACACCACGTATGTATCACTGTCGAAGACATCCTTGCCCTGGCGCAATGCCCCCAGCGTTGGCCTGAACGGCCCCGCAATCACCCGATCGGCGTTGGGAAACCGGGCCGCATGGGCGTATTGCGGCCGGTCATCGATAACCGACACCTGAAACTCGCACGTCTTCGCGATTGAGGCCAGCGGTATCGCAATATGACCTGCTCCGGCGATAATCAGATGCGGTGGCCGCGCCTGCACTTCCACAAAAATCGAAAAGCGCCCGCCCCTGGCTTCGTAATGAAAGTGCTCGTGCTTCTTCCCCTCTATCGCCAGCCGGGCGTCGCGCAGAACGTCCTCCAGCCGTTCGCCCAGGCCCAACTCCCCGACAGAACGCCTGTCAGTCTCGGGCCAGACGACCGCACTTCTTCCCGTGGCTTCGGCAAATGCGCCGTCCCCCGCCGTCACCGTGACCAGCGCCACAGCTTCCCGCTTCTCAATTGCTTCCAAGAGCGCATCCAGCAGCTTGCCCTGCATCATCGCGTCCGTCCACAATCAGTTGCCTGTTTACAAGACATCCCCAGGCCGAGCCTCGCCAGCCCAGGAAGTGCCCTATCCGAAATGAGCCTCACCGCCTCAAGACACACTCCACGACATCGTCATGTCGCGCACTCAGTACGACTTGCCACTCTCTTGGCCAGGGGCGGTCAGCCGCGCCCTGAACATTCCCCACACCCGTCCTTCCCGCTTCGTCCCTGACAAAGAACGGATCCAGCAATTGCTTCTCCTCGGGGCAGCCTCTTCCAATGACGCCAAAAGCCCAGGCTTTAGGGCGACCCTTTCCAGGGCCTCGCGGCGAAATCCAGATGAGGCCCACCTGCCGCTAGACACGCCCAAATCTCAATGCTAGAATCTTACAAACATCACTGCCGCCATCCCCGCCTTTCGCCAGCCTCAGCGTCACCGACAGGAAAAAGGGGTAAGGAGCCAGAATCCGCATGACGGAACTCTTTCAGGTCCAAAATCTGGTCGCGCTGCTGACTCTCGTTCTGCTCGAAATCGTTCTCGGTATCGACAACGTAATCTTCATCGCCATTCTCAGCGGCAAACTGCCGGAAAACCAGCAGGCCAGAGCACGCTCAACAGGGATCGCCCTGGCTGTTTTTGCCCGCATCGCCCTACTCTTCAGTATCACCTGGATCATGCAGCTGACCCAACCGATCTTCTCCTTGTTTAACCATCCCCTCTCCGGTCGCGACCTGATACTTCTCGTCGGAGGCCTGTTTCTGATCGGCAAGAGCACCTTTGAAATCCACGAGAAGCTGGAAGCCGCAGGCCATGATGGCAAAACCAGGGCCGCGGCCTCCTTCATATCGGTAATCGCGCAGATCATCATCATCGATCTCGTCTTCTCAATCGACTCTGCCGTTACCGCCGTGGGGATCTCTGGAAACCTCTGGGTGATGGTGCCGGCCGTGCTCGCCGCCGCTGCTGTGATGCTGATATTCTCCGGATCGATCGCCGCATACGTTGAACGGCATCCGACCATGAAGATTCTGGCCCTGGCCTTTCTGATTCTGATTGGATTCCTTCTGGTCCTGGAAGGGTGGCTCCACGAAGCCGTTGAAGAGCTCCACCTGAAGAACTATGCCTACTTCGCCATGGCCTTCTCGCTTGCAGTCGAAATGATCAATCTGCGCATTCGCCAGAAGTCACAGCCCTTGCAGCTGCACAGCCGCATCCCAACCGATCAGGGGGAGGATTAAGTGGCGGAAATTCGGATATAAGTAGCGGACTTTCGGAAAATTGATAGGCGTGGCCCCCCACTGAGGCCCTCTCGCCTCGACCCTACTCGCCGCCTTCTTCTAAGTCTGCTTCCCTTCCACCATTCCATCGCTCGACAAAGACATCCATCACGCCGCCGCACACGCCCAGACTGGCCATCGAAATGTCCTCGGTCAGGTCTACGTGGACCGTACGCGGTATCCCGTCATGAATGACATCCAGACCCGCCCGGATGACATCCGCCTCTCCGCACCCGCCGCCCACGGTTCCGACATGCCGCCCCAGCGGGTGAATCACCATCTTCGCGCCCACCTCCCTTGGCACAGATCCCTTTGCGTCAACAATCGTGGCCACCGCCACGCTCTCTTCCTCCTCCAGCATCTCTTTCAGATAATGGTAAAGTGTCGCGCCCAATTTCTCCCCCTCTCATCCTTCCAGTTTCCGACGACTCCGAAATTGGTAGTGGCGCCGAATCTACACGGAACACAACACGCCGGTCGCCGTATCCATGGTTTTTGACCCCGGCAGCCCCTCACTGGAAACAGGCGTAGAATTCAGTCCCACCTATTGGGGCTGGCCGTCAAACTCCGCTTGTCTCCAAGTCCGGCCATTCAAATTCCGACCGCAGCGCCTCATACTCGGCCGGGACATCCATATCGCGCCGCACACAATCGCTGTCGACCGTCTCGTACACGATCGCATCGTGGAATTCACCCATCAGATCGCGCAGCGTCTGCCCTGCCTCCAGCGCCAGCAGTTCGGAAAAGGCCCACGCCGGCAGAAACACGGGATGCCCTCTACGCCGCAAAAAACTAGGAACGACGATGGCCCCGGGCTCAGCCCGCGCCCTCTCTACGATTTGCCGCACAACGCCGAACGGAATGTGCGGCTGATCCCCCAGCGCCAGAAGCGCCCCCAGAACCTTCAGTTCCAACCTTCCAAGCGCTTCGATTCCCACTTGGTAAGAGCGCAGCATCTCGCCGCCAGGATAGTCCGGATTGAAAACGACTTCAGCCGGACCGCCAGCCAGACTATCGGCGATCTCGTCTCCCCGGTGACCCGTCACAACCAGCACGGGAGACGCGCCGCCCCCAGCAAGCCCTTCCGCCACCGCCCCGATTACTGTCCCCCTCCTCCACGGCAGCAACGGTTTGAACTTCCCCATCCGGCTGCTGAACCCCGCAGCCGCCACCACTGCCGCCACACCCTCTATCAGATCCTCCCGTTCGTCGCCAATCGCGTCCATCCGCTTCCCCGGACGATTCGTCCTATGACCGCACCAGCTATGCCTGTTCTACAAATTGGCATGGCATAGCCGTCAGAGCTCTCAATTCAAAGCACACGCAGGGCCCCCCTGCTCCTCCATCGGCCCAGTATACCACAATTCTGCCCCGGAAATACCGATTTCTTCCTCGTCGTCAGGGCAATCGCATCTAAATCTGTAGGCCGATTCAGTTGAAATTGTGGCCAGAAGAAAGCGAGAATAAGTGGAAATCACCCTGCGCTTACTGAATATCGACGGGAAGACGCCGCGGATCAGGCCCTCAGTCGGCGAG
>JAJDZJ010000137.1 GCA_022824685.1 Caldilineaceae bacterium | reverse complement strand
GCCCTCAGTCGGCGAGATAAGTTAAATTCTCCGTCTACGTGCCATCTTTCGTACATTTCCCTGTGTCTTACCCCGACCTGGAAGAGTATTCGGCTGCATTTCGATGTTCTGACCCAATTTAGATGCAATCGCCCTGCCCGTATTCCCTATCCGAAATTGCGTCCTCCCTTGCATCGCCGGTTTCCGGCGAAAAGACGCGCGCAAGCACGCACACTCCGGATCGAGGATTCCCATCTCAACCTTCCTGAACTGTCTGGTAGAGCGCCAGGACCTCGCGAGCGTTGTGGTGTGCCGAAAAACGCTGACTGTAGCGCCGCGCGGCGCATCCCATCTTTCCTCTCAAGGCCGCGTCCTGGGCCATGCGCATTATGCGAAGTCCAAGGCTGAGATCGTTGTCGGCCGTGAGATAACCGGTCTCTTCGTCGACAATCATGTCCGCGACGCCCGGTGAATCGATGCCAACCGCCGGCAGGCCCGCAGCCGCAGCCTCGATGAATGTCAGCGGATGCACTTCGCTCACACTCGCCGATACAAAGAAATCCCCCAGCCCAAGGACGCCCCCAATCCGCTCGTATGAGATCGGCCCTGTAAACGTCACCCGAGTTGCCATCCCCAACTCCCGCGCCAGCCGACGGCACTCGTGTAGGCTCGGCCCCCCGCCAACCAGCAGCAGATGGAGGTCAGGTATCTCATCCCGCAGCGCGGCAAAGATCCTCAGCAGCCGGTCGACCGCTTTTTCCTGGCTGATCCGACCCACAAAGACGCCGACGACCGCCTGTTCCGGAATCCTGAGTTCGGAACGTGTCGCCTCCTGGGCTGGGCTCTGAAACTGCCCCAATTCGACACCGTTCGGTATGACAGCGATACGCCCCTTAATCCCCCATGATTGCATTACCTCCGCCGCGCTCTGGCTCGGTGCGATGACCGCGCTGCAGCGCTGGCTGAACAGCTGGAAGAACGCGTGCAGAGCCGTATCCGACAACGTCTCCGGCAGGAGGGGCAGATGCTGTTGCACATACAGATCGTATCGTGTATGGCTGGTAAAGACCAGGGGTATGTCATAGCGTCGGGAAAATGTCAGTCCGAAACTTCCGCTGATAAAGGGATGGTGAACGTGGATGACATCCATTCGCTTCAAAATATCCCGGCAGCGCGAATCAACCCGCACAGTGAGATGATAACCTGTGTCGGCAATCGGGATGCTCGGCAGCCGGATCACATTGCTCTCGTCTACCGTCTCCTTGTCCTGCTCCGGAACAAAGAGATAGACCTGCTCCCCCCAGCGGTCGAAATGCTCCTTCAGCAGCCCCACGTGGTTTACCACGCCGTTAATATGTGGCTTGTAGACGTCGCTAAACAGCGCAATTCTCATGAGTTTCTTCCCGTTCTCCTTCCCAGTGTCCCGGCCCTCATTTGCGTGCGGCGGCAAGGGCTGCGCGCCCATGCCCCTGTTCCGCCCTCCTCAAATTCGGCCGCCACTGGTCAGATATCCCTTGCCGCCACCTTCACTCCTGAATACGTTGAGGGAAGAGAAATGTTGCTCTGGCCACTCCAAACACTGCCCGGCTTGCCTCAGTCTCCTAAAGAGGCAGTCGCAGCGATTCAGCTGGCGCCAGCGTCATGGGTGGCCAACCAGTCTCGACAACATCGAACGATGGGCGGGCTGTCCAATTGCCCATTCTTCCGGCGCTGGGAAGCCTATGCGAAACACCCTCTGGGGCCTCCCCCAACCCCCACCCTAAGGAACGTTCGCCGGGGCGACAGACTCGCGGCCCCTCCGCGCCCCGCCTTTCTCGCGGGCTGCCTGGTTTTCCACACTGCCTCACCGCGCCTGCCGCCTTGGCTTTAGCGCAACCGGGCGGGGCATGCATGGAACAGGTAGCCCAGCGACAAACACCAACACCTGTCCCAGCGACACATCTCGTTCCCATTTGCCGACACTTCTAACGAGCTTGGCATTGCCCGCCTGAAGCATTATTCGCCCCAATCTGCCCCTACCCGCTGGTTGCCAAACTCTGCCTGCCCGCCCTGGCAGTCGCACGCCAAAAATAGATCAATCGAGGGCCAACCACGACCAGCATCGTAAAAGCCACGGCGGTCACGACAAACGGAAAGCTGACACCTTCGCGAAGTAGATAGGCCCGCGCGGCAAACCCGATCGCGTCCCCCGCCAGCAGTGCCAGCAAAGAACTCATGGCAAACCGAAGCAACCTGACTTCCCTCGCCCTCGGATACGCCCCGAAAACGGTCGCCGCCGCAAACCATCCTATCAAGAGTGGCGCCGCGACGCGAGGGGCATGACTCAACCAGTCCGCTGGCCCACCGCCGCTGTGCATCATCCGCCCGCCAACGGCAAACACAAGGAAGGCAGCAACGTCCGTCGCCGCCAGCAGCGGCGTCGACAGTCTCACCCCGGAATGACCTCTTTCAGTTTCAACGCGCATTCTCTGAATCCCTCCGCACTGCCAACCGGCCGCTGGCGCCGCGCACCTTTCAGGCCATGCCCTTCGACGATCCTGCCAGCTGCGCACATCGTCATCACGCTGCTATCGCGAAGCTGCGCTTGCCAAACACCGCTATGACTCCTACTATACCATACTGAGCAACGGACAATGCCAATGGAAAGGAGAATGGGTCATGGCCCTCCTGAGCTCGCAGTCGCATTTCACAGGCCTGCGCTGTCTTCGCTGTCAGCGGCTCTACCCGCCGGACGCGCTAGACTATGTCTGCGCCTGCCGCCCCAACCGGGGCAGCGATTTGGGCCACCTGGATGCAGTCTATGACTACAAGACGGTTTCGACTATGCGAACAGTGGCCGAAGTGACCGCCGATCGCGACAAGCCGGCCCAGGACGCCTTCCCCTCTGCAGGTATGGCCACCGCTCAGCGCAAGGGTAGCGGCTCTATCGAACGGTGGTGGCCCCTCCTTCCCGTTCGGCCAGCATCTTTGCCCCCTTTGCCCGTGGGAAACACGCCATTGCTACGCGCCGATCGCCTCGCCGCCGCGATCGGCCTGCAAAACCTGTACCTCAAGGACGACGGCCGCAACCCCTCCGGCTCCTTCAAGGATCGGGCCTCCGCCATCGCAATCGCCCGCGCCCGGGAGACCCATCGCGAAACTGTCGCAACCGCCAGCACCGGCAACGCCGCCGCCGCACTCGCCGCCTTGGGCGCAGCGGCCAGCCTCCCCACCGTCATCTTTGTTCCCCGCTCCGCCCCACAGGCCAAAATCGCCCAGCTCCTGGTCTATGGCAGCCGGGTTCTCGCCGTGGACGGCAGCTACGACGATGCCTTCGACCTTTGCGTAAGCGCCTGCAAGGAATTCGGCTGGTACAATCGCAATACCGGCTACAATCCCTATATGACCGAAGGCAAGAAGACAGTAAGTTTCGAGATCGCCACCCAGCTCGCAGAGTTATCGGCCTCCTCCACCTGTACCGAACGCAACCGGTTCCCCCCTCCATTCTCCGCCCCCGACTCCGTCTTTGTCTCCGTCGGCGACGGCTCAATCATCGGCGGCGTCTACAAGGGCTTCTGGGAACTGCACATGCTCGGCTGGATCGAACGCGTGCCGCGTATCTTCGGCGTTCAGTCCTCCGCCAGCGCCGCCATTCACAACGCCTGGCGCGACGGCCTCGAGATACCGGAACCGGTTTCCGCCTCGACCGCCGCCGACTCGATCAGCGTCAACGAACCGCGCGACGCCACCAAAGCGCTCCGAGCCGTTCGCCAAAGCAGCGGCGCATTCCTTCTTGTTGACGACGCAACTATCCTCAAGGCCATCCTGCCCTTGGCCCGCCTCGGCGCGGTCTTCGCCGAACCCGCCGGCGCAACGGCCCTTGCCGGCCTGCAACTCGCAGTAGAACGTGACCTATTGGACCCGAGCGAAACGGTCGTGGTCATCAGCACAGGCAGCGGCCTCAAGGACGTTCCCGCCGCCATGCGCATCGCTGGTGAACCTACCATCATCCCCCAAACGCTGGACGCCGTGGCCAAAGGTCTTGGACTGTAAACGCAAAACGCACCAAAGTGCCCTGCATTCCTCGCCGCCCAACACTCCCGCGAACACCTGTACGGCCACACCCTATGGGCGCTCTCCCCGCCTGCCAAGATCCATTTCCAATTCCCCCACCAACCCCTCCCCTGCGAACACCTGTGGGGGCGCCCCTTGTGGGCGCACTCCCCGTCGATCCCATGACTGACCGCCACACGGCGCCTCCCCGCCTGCCAAGATCCATTTCCAATTCCCCCACCAACCCCTCCCCCGCGAACACCTGTAGGGGCGCCCCTTGTGGGCGCACTCCCCGTCGATCCCATGACTGACCGCCACACGGCACCTCCCCCTCCCGCCACCACTGACCACTAACCCCTGCAGTTCCGCCCTCCCCCACTCCCCTTTCTCCACCGCGACCCTGGCGCCACCTCATTTAGTCCCAAAACTGCCCTTCTGTTACTATGGCAAGGACGTTCCAACATCCGAAAAACATACTGATATGTAACCAACAGCCGCACGGGAGATCCGCTGTGACCAGTCCAACCGTACAGGGCCCAACCTATGCCGAAATGCGCGATCCAACTCTGCTCCCGACCAGCATCCGCAACAGATCCTCGGCAGCCCTGGCCGAGGATGAACTCGCCCCTATCAACCTGTTCAACATCAACTGGAAAAACACCGGCGCTGAAGTCGAACGCATCATCCTGCCCAAAGAGCTGACCGGCGTTCATGCCAATATCATCGTTCTCAGCGGCCGCAACTTTCCCAGCGGCTCTATGAAGGTCGGTCCTGCCTACACCACCTTGGCCGAAGCCGAAACCCTCGACGGCCTGCGTCCAGGCGACCGCAGCGTCATCGGCCCCAGCACCGGCAACTTTGGCATCGGTACCGCCTATGTCAGCGCCCTGAAAGGCTACCGGGCCATCGTCGTCATGCCTGACACCATGAGCCAGGAACGCTACGAACGCATCCGCAAATACGGCGGCGATCTCGACCTCACACCCGGCACTGAATCCGACGTCATCCTCACCCTGGAGCGAACGCACAACGAGTATGTCAGCAAGCCGGACCGGTACGTCGTTCTCGCCCAGTTCGAGCTGATGCCCAACTACCGCTTCCACCGATTCGTCACCGGAGACGCCGTCGAACAGGCCGCGGCCGACGTGGGCAACGGCCAGGTTGCTGCCTTCGTCAGCGCCCCTGGCAGCGCTGGCACGTTAGCCGCCGGCGACCACATCAAGTCACGCTTCACCGACGCCCGCATCGTCGCCCTCGAACCCCGCCAGTGCTCGACGCTTTTCGATGGCGGGCAAGGCCAGCACCGCATTGAAGGCATCGGCGACAAGATGGTTTCCCTGATCCACAACGTCTACAACACAGACCTGTTGATGCTGATCAACGACGAGGAAACCGTCCAGGGCATGGAAGTAACCCAGTCCGGAAGCCGCGTCCTGGTCGATCGGCTCGGCTTGGATAGCAAGGTGGCCCAACTACTTCAGGGCAAATTCGGCCCCAGCTGCATCTGCAATATCGTCGGCGCAATCAAGACCGCGAAGTACCTGCAGCTGGGCCCAAACGACAATGTCGTGACCATCGCCACCGACAGTTACGATCGCTATCCCTCAGTCAGCGCCGAACTCTACCAGCGCCTTGGCGGCCGCCCAGACGAAGATACAGTCGAAAACTGGGCCAAGTCCGTTTTTCTTGGCGCTTCCCTCGGCGAAATTATCGACCTCAACCAACCCGGCCAACACGACCGCCTCCAGGAGATGAAACGCGGCCTCTGGACCCGCTTTGGTTACGCCGAGGACTTGATCGATCGCATGGCCAGCCAGCTCTTCTGGGACGAAGAATACGCCAGGATCGAGGAAATCGATCCGGCCATCGCCGAGCTCCGCGGGCCCCTCGTGTAGCCTGTCTTCCACGCCATCCGGTCTGGTGTCCTGTTGTGAGAGTCACTGCCTCTGCCCCTGCCCCTGCACATGGCCTCCCTCGCTGTCGCCACGCGCTTGCGACCCTGCTCCAACTCCCCGTAACCCCATTGGAGGCGCCTCTCGTGCGCGCTCCCGCCCTTAGACTCGGTTCACCTCAATCGCCAAGGCGGTTCATGCTTTTGACGCGTGTACCCAGTCCCCTCCGTAAATCAAAAAAGGTGCGCCCCAAAAAAGGCACACCCGACTCCACGTGAATTTTGACGCTAAGCCGTAAACTGACGCAAGTAGGGGCCGTCGATCAGCCCCTGTCTCTTACAACCGGATACGCGCCTCCAGCCGACCTCACCGTCAGCCGCTCTCCCTCTTGCGCCTGCTTCGGCGCGCTCACGACTGCCCCATCGCCCCGCTGCACAATGCTGTAGCCCCGCGCCAGCACACCGGCCGGATTGAGCCCTTCCAGCCGAGCATGGCAGGATGCCAGCTGCTCTGTCCTGCGGCGCAACCCGTTCGCCACGACCCGCCGCAGCCGCTCATCCGTCTCATCCAGCCGTTGCCGCGCCAGGTCAATCTGCCGCAGTGGAGCGCTCCTCACCAGTCGCCGCTGCAACTCCTGCCATTGCCGCCGCCGGTCAACCACCGCCTCCTCCCCGTCGCGCAGCAGCCGCGCCTGCGTCTGTTTGAAGTTCTCCACCAGCTCCCACCGGTCCGGTGTCGCGCCGACAGCCGCGGCCGTCGGCGTCGGAGCGCGCAGGTCCGCAACAAAATCAGCGATCGTAAAATCCGTCTCATGGCCGATCCCGGTCACAACAGGTCTCTCGCTGGCAGCGACTGCATAGGCAACCTGCTCGTCGTTAAAGGCCCAAAGATCCTCGATAGAGCCGCCTCCCCGCACCAATAGGATTGTGTCGATTTCGTTCCATCCCGGGTCGGCGCCTGCCGGGCTTGGATCGGGGAATCCACTCCCGTTCTCACCCGCCAGAAGCGGCAAATCCGCAAGCTCTGCTTCGGTCGCTACACCAGTTTCTGCGCCGTCCCCTGCAAACCGATTGGCGGCCGCAAGAGCCGCAACGATCCGGCCCGGCGCCTCCGCACCCTGGACCTGCGTCGGGAACACAATCGCCTCTGCGAGCGGCCAGCGTTGGGCCAGCACCCGCAGCACATCCTTCAACGCCGCCGCTCCCAGGCTCGTAACAATGCCCAGCCGTCGCGGAGCAACCGGTATCGCCCGCTTGCGCTCGGCCTCGAACAGTCCCTCCCCCGCCAGCTTCTCCTTCAGCGCCTCAAACTGCGCATACAACTGCCCCCGCCCAGCCGGCCGGATCTCGTCTGCATAGAACTGGTATACGCCCCGCTGTGGATAGACACCCACATAGCCGTGCGCCAGTATCTGGTCGCCTACACCCGGCAACCAGGCATGACGGAAGGTATTCCCCCGCCACATCACGCCTGAAATCACCGCCCCGCTGTCCTTCATGCTGAAATAGACATGCCCGCTGGCCGCCTTATTCCAGCTGCTCACCTCAGCCAGCACCCAGACATCACGCAGCAGGTCGTCCTGTTCCAGGAGCACCGAAACATGGGACGTAAGTTGAGAAACTGTAACCGGATTCATAGCTCAAATCTTATCACACCCATCTCCAAACGCCATCGCAGCCGGTGGCCCTAAGAGCCTCCCTTCCCTGCATACCCAGGGCGATTGCATCTAAATTGGGTCAGAACATCGAAATGCAGCCGAATACTCTTCCAGGTCGGGGTAAGACACAGGGAAATGTACGAAAGATGGCACGTAGACGGAGAATTTAACTTATCTCGCCGACTGAGGGCC
>JAJDZJ010000164.1 GCA_022824685.1 Caldilineaceae bacterium | reverse complement strand
TCGCCGACTGAGGGCCTGATCCGCGGCGTCTTCCCGTCGATATTCAGTAAGCGCAGGGTGATTTCCACTTATTCTCGCTTTCTTCTGGCCACAATTTCAACTGAATCGGCCTACAGATTTAGATGCGATTGCCCTGCCCTGAAATGCGTGCGCGTTGACAACCAATGTCTATTCGTTATATTCTGAAACTTCAGTGACCAGTGATCTGTTGCCAGCCAGCCTGAGCAGCGGCCGGTATTTCAGAGCACTGGCCGCTTGCCACGGGTGTTTCGCTCGAACCGCAATGTTCAAACGACCGTCAGAATCGGGTAGAATTCACAGCCGCCTCGCGCTCTTGGTCTTCGCCGCGGCCGCAGCCCTGCTCTTGCCTGCCCCCCATATCCATGCGCAAGGTACGCTGATCCCGCCATGGACCGACTACACCCAGGAAGACGGCCTGGCCTCTAACAACGTCCTCGCCGTCACCGTCGGCGAACACGAAGTCTGGTTCGGAACCGACCACGGCATCAGCCGCTACAACGGCGCATGGCGCTCCTGGGCCGGTGGCCCCGATTTGCAGGCCGGTGTACACGCCTTGACCTTCGGCGCTTCCAGCGCCCAACTCTGGGCCGGCGCGGCAACTGGTGCAGTCCTCGCTTTCGATGGCAACGCCTGGGACCTGCTCACGAGGCTCGATGCCCCCGTCCTGGCTCTGCACTACACACAGGGCCAGCTCTGGATTGGCACCGCCGCCGGCCTCTACATCCTGAACAACGACGTCCCTGTCCCCGTTACCGGCCTGAACCAGGCCCACATCAACGTGATCGGCAGCTCCGACAATGGCGGCAGCATCTGGGTCGGCGCCGCCGACGGGCTGTGGCTCAGGCGCAACGGACGCTGGAGCTCGATCGGAGAACCGGAAGGTCTCCCCGCCAAAAACGTGACCGCGCTGTGGGCCGACAGGACCGGCAAAGTATGGGTCGCCGCCGACGGCGACCTCGCCTGGCGGGACCCTTCTACCGGCTCATGGGAGCAGGTTGATTCCGCTCCCCTCCATTCTCGTGCCCGTGTGCGCATCACGACCATTGCCGGCGACGGCGACGGCCTCCTCTGGGTCGGCACCGAGGGCAGCGGCTTCTTCCGCCTCGTCGAGCGAGAGGCCGACACACCTGACTCATCCCAATACCATCTGGTCCCGCAGTCCATCAACAGCGGCGAGACCTCCTTCATCCATGCCGCCGCAGTAGACAGGACCGGCTCTCTCTGGCTGGGTACCGTCTCCGGCGTCTACCGCTCAGACCGTCAAATCTGGGGAAAAGAGATCCACCCGCCCGCCTCCGGCCCCGCCAACGAAATCCAGTCCCTGCTTGTCGACGAGCTGGGCCGGCTCTGGGTCGGCACTCGCGGCGAAGGCATCCGCCGCAAGGCCGCCGGCGACCGTCCGGGCAGCGAAGCGTACTTCGACGTAGAAAGCGGCTTGCCCAGTCTCTTCATCACCGACCTCGCCCTCGACGACGACGGGCGCATCTGGGCAGGCACCTGGTGGGGACTGGCTTCGCTCGAACCCGGCGCCCTGCAGTGGACACAGCCAGTTCCACCGGGGGCGCTCCCATCAGCCCTGGTCACCTCCATCCTGGCCCAAAAGCGGGTACTCTGGATCGGCACCGACAATGGCCTGGCGCGCTACGATATTGTCTCCGGATCGCTATCGACCGTGAATGCCCTCGCCAGCCAAACTGTGCAGGACCTTGCGCTCGACAGCTCCGGTCGCCTCTGGGCGGCAACCGGGAACGGCGGCATCTTCGTCAGCAGCGTCGACGGCACGTGGACCCGCTATTGGACCGAATCTGCCGGTGGGCTGTCGATCCCGAATGACAATGTCGCAGCCCTGGCCCCCGACCCGAAGGCGCCCGGCGCCATGTGGGCTGCCGTCAACCGGCACGGCCTCCTCTATTTTGACGGCCAGACCTGGCAAGACCGCACACCATCCGCCCGCCTGCCTAGCAAGCTGTTCTACGACCTTTACGTCGACCCCCTCGATGCTTCTCTGTGGATCGGCAGCGAGGGCGGCGTCACGCGCTACGACGGCCGCACGTGGGAAACGCTGGTCGTCGAGTCGGTCCTGCCCCCCGCGTCCATCTCTTCCATTGTTCGCATGCCCGACGGCGTCTATTGGTTTGGCAGCAGGGAAGGACTCACCTTCCATCGCCCCGACTCGAGTCCTCCCTGGATCAGGATTCACAGCATCGCAGGCGCGGCCGAACAGCTGTCCGTAACCGACTGGAAGGTGGAGTCCGACGGCAAAATCATTATCGGCTTTGAAGCCGGTGATCTCTACACGCCCCAGTCCGAACTGGTCGTCCTCTACCGGCTCAATCCGCCCGGCCGGCTCGGACGCTGGCAGCCGCTGGACCGGCCGTTTCTTGAGTTGTCAGACTTCTCCGAGAAAGGGCAATACGCCATTGAGTTTCAAGTTCGGGACTTCTCCTTTACCTACTCCGAAGTGCGCAGCGTCTCTTTCGAAGCAGAGCCTCTGCCCGCGCAAATCAGGCTCCCCATCCTTGGGCCCATTCGCACAGACTACCTCATCACCCTGATCGTCACAGGCCTGCTCGCGCTGATCGGCTTTGGCTACATGGGGATGGAGGTTGTCCAGAACCGGCGGCGGGCCATCGATGCCGTCGTTCGCTCCTTCAATCCCTTCATCAGCGGGGAGCCGGTCCGCCGGGAGGACATGTTCTTCGGCAGACGCGAAATGCTCCAGAAAATCGTAGATACGCTGCACAACAACAGCATCATGATTCATGGCGAACGCCGAATCGGCAAAACAACCCTGCTTTACCAGCTGAATCACCACCTCTGGGGACTGGAGGACGAAGAATACTGGTTTGTGCCCCTGTACGTCGACCTGGAGGGAACTGAAGAGGACACCTTCTTCCACTTCCTGATGGAGGAGATCCTCCACACAGCCTCTACCCTTTCCGGCCTGACCACCGAAACCAAGACTGCCCTTCATGACCTTCTCTACTACCGGCCAGGCCATGAACGGTACTCCGACCGGGAATTCATCCGCGATCTGCGCGACGTGATCAAGGCGCTGCAACACTATGGCGAAGAAAGTCACCCCGGTAAACACCTGCGCCTGATCCTGCTGATGGATGAAATGGATGTCTTTAACGCCTACGACCATCTGATTCAGCAGAGACTGCGCCGCATATTCATGCGTGACTTCGCGGCCACCCTGGGCGCGGTCATCGCCGGAATCCGTATCAGCAAAGAATGGGGTCGAATTGAAAGCCCTTGGTACAATCTGTTCAACGAGATCGAGGTGGAGCCTTTCACCCGCGAGCAAGCGGTCGAGCTGCTCACCGAGCCCGTACGCGGCTTTTACCGCTATGATCCCTCAGTCGTGGACTTTATCGTCGAAAACTGCGCCGGCCGCCCCTTCCGTATTCAACAATACGGCCTCGAAGCAGTCGGACGGATGCTGGCCGAAGGCCGCCGCACGATCACGATGGCCGACGCCCTCTACGCGCATGAGCGCATTCAGCAAATGGGTGATACCATCAATATAGGACTCGACCAGAACAATGTCTCTTGATCTCGCTTTTGGGCTGGCCACGCGGGCGCCTTGAAGTAGGCAACCCGGCTCCCCCTATCGAACTGAGGACCAGTCACAGCGCTATGCGTAATCCCTATACTGTCGGACGCTGGCTGCGCGGCCCCGACCACTACGGCCGTGAAAAGCTTCTCGAATACCTCATGACCGCCGAGGACCCGGCCATCTGGGTCGTTGGCACCCGCCGCATGGGCAAAACCTCGCTCCTGCGGCAGCTGGAATGGCTGGTGACCAGACAGCGGAATGCCCCCGCCGTCCCCCTGTTCTGGGACCTGCAGGGAAGCGAAACCAAAGACGATTTCGATTACGAACTGTTCCTGGCCTTGGAAGATGAAATGCCCAGGTTCGAGGCCTATGGCGTCGATGTCAAGGCCCTCTATGGCCGGGAGGCCGTTCACATTTTGCGCACCCTCCAGCGAGCCCTCAGAGAACATGGCAAACATCTGCTCCTGCTCATCGACGAAGCCGAAGCCTGTATCAGCCTCGCCAAAAACGACTATCAGGCCCTGGCCCGGCTTCGCAAGGCCTTCCAGAACGGCGGTATGCGCACCGTCATGACGTCCACAAAACTCCTGATGCAACTCAATGACCTCACCCGCAACTGGCTCACCAGCCCCTTCCTCTTCGGCTTCAGTCTCGTGCATCTCTGGAACCTGGAACATGACGCCAGCGTTCGTCTGGTGTTGCAAGAGCAGAGCAACGCGCCCGTCCACGCAACCAGAGAACGCGTCGATGAAATCCTGCGCCACACGCATCGCCATCCCTATCTGGTCCAGACACTCTGCTACCGCCTCTTCGACGAAGAACAGGGGCGGGGTTCGCTGCGGGCGATTCAAGAGGAAGACCTGCGGGCCGACCACCTTCTTTCCAGCTTTTTCGAAGTCGACTTCAAGTGCCTCGCCCCCACAGAAAGGCAGATCCTGCTCACCGTTGCCCGACAGGGCGTCATCAGCGAAGAGGACCTGGTGGCCAGGACCGACAACGAATCCATCGAACAGATCTCCATGTATGTGCACGGCATGAACAATCTCGGCTATCTGCAACGGGCCTACCACCGGTCGGATGCCCCCGCGGCCCCCGATTCGCAAAAAGAGTTCCCGCGCTGGACCATCGGCAACGAGTTTCTGCGTCGCTGGATGTTGGAAAACTACCAGGAACTGGCCCAGACCCTCTACTCCGATGTAAGCGACTACGGTGTCGAAGCGCTCATCGAAATGGGCCGCCAAGTCGAGGTGGACTACCTGCAGCACGAGATTCCTGAACTGCAAGAACGCCTGGAGTCACTTCTGGCAGTCCATAGCGGACGCGGCAACGACCCGCCGCCGGAAGTCATGCAGGAAATCCAGGAAATCCGCCGCGAACTGGAAAGAGCAAGCGCCCAGCTCCGCAATCTGGCCGATTCGTCGGAAACATGAACGCCCCCGCGCCCGTCCCCGCAGCCGAAAGAGCCGCCTACGTCAATCAGATGTTTGCCGGCATCGCAAACCGCTATGACCTGCTGAATCGAATCATGACCGGTGGGCAGGACGTTAGCTGGCGGCGGGAAGTCGTCGCCCTCTGCCAGCTGCCCGACGCGGGCCGTCTCCTCGACGTTGGAACCGGCACGGGCGATATCGCCTACGAAGCCAGGCGCGCCCATCGCCATGCCGAAGTGGTCGGCTGCGACTTCACATATGAAATGATGGCCGTTGGCCGCAAAAGGAAGGCAGATTATTCTCCTCTACCGCCCATTGCTGAACCGTCCGGCCAGGTCCAATTCGTCCAGGGCGACGGGCTCCATCTGCCTTTCCCCGACGGCCACTTCGACGCCGTGACCAGTGGATTCCTCCTGCGCAACGTGACCGACGTCGACATCTGCCTGGCCGAACAGCGGCGTGTGACAAAGCCGGGCGGGCGCATCATTTGCCTGGAAACTTCGCCCCCTCCGTCCTCCTTCCTTGGCCCCCTGCTTCGCCTCTACATGCTCAGAGTCATCCCCGTACTGGGCCAGCTACTTTCGACCGGAAGAGGGATGCCGGGAAGAGACGCCCGCCCTCGAGACGCGGCCTACCGCTATCTTCCGCAAAGCGCCGTTGCATTTCTTCAACCCGAAGAAATCGCGCAAAAAATGGAACAAGCGGGATTCCGCAGCGTCTCTTTCAAGCGCAAAATGATGGGAACCATCGCCATTCACGTAGGTGTCGCATGAGCATCCGGACCGCCGCCCGCTTGCCCGCCCCCGAAAGGAATTCAAGGTGACCGCCCAGTCAGAACGCACGGCAATCCGCGGCAATCCGTCTCACGTCTGGCGCGCCGGACAGGCGCGGCGCCTGCAGATGATTCTCGACTGGGCTCCCCAGCCTCTGCGACGTGCCCTGGTTGACGGCTGCGGCGTCGGAACCTACCTGCGGGCTTTGCAGATAACAGTCCCCGAAGTCCATGGCATGGACATCGAGAGTGAACACCTGCGCGCCGCGGCCGTAAACCTGCCAGGCGCGCCTCTCAATCTCAGCCGCGGCGAGTATCTCCCCTACCCCGACCACAGCTTCGACCTGATCCTCTCCCACGAAGTGCTGGAACACGTCCAGAATGACAGTCAGGCCGCCGCCGAGATCGTCCGCGTTCTGCGCGTCGGCGGGCGCGCAGCCATCTTTGTGCCCAATCGCCTCTTCCCCTATGAAACACACGGCCACTTCTGGCACGGCGTCTACCACTTCGGCAACACGCCGCTCATCAACTATCTGCCTGACGCCCTGCGCAACCAACTCGCCCCGCATGTGCGCGCCTACACCACACGCAGCCTGTTGGACCTGTTCATCGGCTTGCCCGTTCTCGTTCGTCGACACACACAGATCTTCCCCGGCTACGATGGCATCAACGCCCGTCACCCGCAATTCGGACGACTGTTGAGAAAGATCACCTATGCCCTGGAGCAGACCCCACTCACCGCCTTCGGAATCAGTCACTTTCTCGTCCTGGAAAAGGTCGACTAGCCGGGCCGACCGTGCTCAACGCGCCCTTGGTCAGCGGGGGCCCGCCGCTATGCTTCCAGTGACCCATCATTCCCGCCCCAAGCAAACCGGACCGGTCGACTCTTTACTCAAGTCAGTTGAATTTCAGCAAGATTTGGGTCGGCATTGGGCAGGTGCTAGAATGCTGAACATGAAGAGTAAGCAGAAGCGGATAGCCGGGGCTGGTTTGAAAACGTCCCCGGCAACCCGAGTGCCGGAAAATCTGTTCCCTGAGATTCGTATCTCCTGCTTCCTGCTGCGTGAGAAAGGTTGGCCCGCGTGGCAGAGTTGAACCGCGGCGCCAGGCCAGTGCCAGACGCCGGGCCGAGCCGGTCCGCCCGAATCCTGGCCCAACGCCGCAGGCGCCAGAGGGCCAGAACAAATCGCGCCCGTCCCTGGCTGTGGTTTTTCCAGGGGACGGCGGCGTTGCTCCTCGCCATCTTTCTCACCGTCGGCGGCGCGGTCGGTGTCGCAGTCGCCAGCGTATTCGGCATCTACACCTTCTATGCCGCACAGCTGCCCGACGCCGGTGTCATCGAACTCCAGCAGGAAAAGTTCGAGACCATCCGCTTCTACGACCGGACCGGCAAGCACCTGCTCTACGAAAGTGTCGATCCGCGTCCCTTCCGCGGCGACCGGACATACATGCCTCTCCAGGAAATGTCCCCGGCCGTCATCCAGGCCGCCGTTGCCCTCGAAGACCACAACTACTGGGACAATCCGGGCATCAACGTACGCGGACTCATGCGCGCGTTCGTCTCCAACTTGCAGGGCGGCACCGTGCAGGGCGGCTCATCCATCACCCAGCAGCTGATCAAAAATGTGGTGATCCCCGTCGAGGAACGGACCCAGCAGTCCTACGCCCGCAAACTCAAGGAAGTCATTCTGGCGATGGAAGTGACGCGCCGCTATGACAAAGGCAAGATCCTCGAGTGGTACCTTAACTATAATTTCTACGGAAATCTTGCCTATGGAATCGAGGCGGCCAGTCAGGTCTACTTCGGCAAGAGCGTCTCCGATCTCAGCGTCGCCGAAGCCGCGATGCTCGCCCCCATCCCCCAGTTCCCGGCGCTCAATCCCATCGACAATCCCGATGACGCCAAGAACCGGCAAGGCGTGACCCTCCAGGTCATGGTCGACGCCGGTTATCTCTCCCAGGAAGAGGCCGACGCAGCGTTCGCCCAGCAGCTCGATCTGCGCGGCTCCGTAGCGGAACGTTTCGATATCGACACCGCCCCCCACTTCGCCCTTTACGCCCTCGAGCGTATCAAAGAAGAATTCAACACCGCAGATGACCCCTACCGTATCTGGAAAGAAGGGCTTGCCGTCTATACCACGCTCGATGTCGACTTGCAGAAATACGCCGAACAGGTCGCCCGCGACCACATTGTCACCCTCAATGAACAGGTCAGAAACGTCAACAATGCCTCGGTCGTCGTCATCAAACCGGAATCAGGCGAAATCCTCGCCATGGTCGGTTCGCTGGACTACAACAACGAGGAAATCGACGGCCAGGTCAATGTCGCCATCTCGGAACGCCAGCCCGGCTCCAGCTTCAAACCCTATGTCTATCTTACCGGCCTTCTGCAAGGTATGACGCCCGCCTCCATGATCCTCGACGTCCGCACCGCCTTTCTGCAGAACGACGGCTCCGTCTACGTCCCCGAAAACTACGACCGTCTCTACCACGGGCCCGTCGCCCTGCGCGACGCCCTCTCCCAATCGCTCAATATTCCCGCCATCCGCGTCATGGACCAGGTCGGCGTCGCAAACGCCCTCCGCACATCCCACCAACTCGGCATCAACGGCCTCGACCGCGGCCTCAACTACTATGGCCTCAATCTCGTCCTGGGCGGCGGCGAAGTCACCCTCCTGGACCACACCTACGCCTATAGCGTCCTCGCCAATGCCGGTGTTATGGCCGGTAAACCCGTCCCCCCCGAGTCGCGTCGCAGCGGATTTCGCAATCTGAACCCGGTCGCCGTTCTTCAGGTCCACAACTCTCAAGGGGAAGTGCTCAGCAGGTACGACAGCCCGGACCAGGAACGCATCATCAGCGCAGACGCGCAGTTCGTCCTCGCCGATATTATGAGCGACAATGTGGCCCGCTCTCCGATGTTCGGCATCAACAACAACCTCGTCCTCCCAGATCGCAGGGTCAGCGCCAAGACTGGCACCACCAACGGCTGGAAGGACGCTTGGACCGTCGGCTTTACCCCCCAACTGACCGTCGGAGTCTGGATCGGCAATACCGACAATGAGTCAATGAACAACGTCACCGGCGCATCCGGCGCCGCGCCGATCTGGAAAAGCGTGATGGAACGCTACCATCAGGGCTTGCCCGCCCGCTGGTATGAGCGCCCCCGCAATGTCGTCAACCAAACCATCTGCCAGCCCAGCGGACTGCTCCCGTCCGACGACTGCCAGCGCCAAAGAGCCGAGCTGTTTATCGCCGGCACAGAACCGAAAGTCGTCGATAATCTGTGGCAACCCTTCGACATCGACAAACGCAACGGACTGCTCGCCAAGGCCTCCACTCCCGAAGAAGAACGGGAAACCAAGGTCTTTCTCATCCTCCCGCCCGAAGCCGAAGACTGGGTAAGCGCCAGCGGCATCGAACAACCCCCACGGGGAGAAAGCCCTCTCGACTTCATCGACTTCGACCCGGATGCCGCTATCACCTTTCCCCCGCCCGGCGGCTATATTGGAGGCCAGGTCGAAGTCCTCGGCAACGCCCGCGGCGCCAACTTCGCCAACTATCGACTCGAATTCGGAAGCAGACTTGAACCCACCCAGTGGACGCAGATCGGACCGGAACACGGCCAGCAGCACGCAAACGGGCTGCTTGAAGTCTTCAACACCGAAGGTCTCGAAGAGGGACAGTATACCCTCCGGCTCACCGTCAGGTATCACGACGGCAACCAGCGCACCTGGCTCGCCCCCATTACCATCGACAATACGCCGCCCACCGTCGAAATCAGCGACCCGGAACCGGACGCCCTCTACGTAATGAACGAGGACGAACAGATCAACATCAATGCCCTCGTTAACGACGACTGGGCAATGGACCGCGTCGAGTTCGCCATCGACGGTACCTGGTTCATCACCCGCACTGTCGCCCCCTACAATGAGCGCTGGCCGCTCGAACTCCGCTATGTGACCGTCGATTCGCCGGAGACCCGCAACTGGCCCGCCTTCCAAACTGACGATGAAGACATTCGCCCCGGAAGAATTCGTGAATTCGAGGACGGATTTGCCGCAATTCTCTCTGGCAGCGGCCTCTACCTGGAACGTCACCTCATCAAAGTGCGCGCCTTCGACCGCGCCGGCAATGAAACCGAAAGCGATGAAGTCCAGGTCTTCGTCCGGCAGCCGCCCAATCAGTGACCGGCGTAACCGCCGGCTGCCTGCCGTCCTCCATCGTAAGCGATCGTATCAATGCCTGACATTCTTGTTACAAATGACGACGGCGTCCACGCTGGCAGCCTTCGCGTCCTCGCTGCCGCGCTCGAAGAATTGGGCAATGTGACCGTCGTCGCCCCCGAGCGGAATTGGAGCGCATCCGGACACCCCAAAACGCTGCACAAACCGTTGCGCATCGCCCCCTTGAACTGGCCCGACGGGCGCCGCGTCTACGCCTGCAGCGGCGCGCCCTCCGACTGTGTTGCCTTGGCTCTGCTCGGCGCCCCCCACAACCCCGACAACGCCTCCACCCACCTGGCCGCCGGTGAGCTGAGAAACACCTACGACCTGGTCGTCAGCGGGGTCAACGATACATTCAATCTTGGCTGTGACGTACTCTACAGCGGGACGGTGGCCGCCGCAATGGAATCCCTGGTGATGGGTGTGCCTTCGCTTGCCTTCAGTACCGGGGACGTGGAAGGCTTTGACATCGCCGATCAGGAGGCCTGGCAAAACGCCGCTGAAATCGCCCGCGCCCTGGCCGCCGCCGCCCTCGAGAAGCCGCTTCCCCCACAGACGATGCTCAACGTCAATGTGCCGCGGCGTCCCGCCGCCCGCATCCGCGGTCTGCGTTATACTTTCCTGGGCCGGCGCATCTACGGAGACCTCCTGGTCACCCGCGACGATCCCTGGGGCAAGCCGTACTACTGGATCGGGGGCGACATCCCGACCGGAATCGCCGAAGCAGGCAGTGACTTTGGCGCAATCGAAAGCGGATTTGTCAGTGTCTCTCCCCTGGGCATCGACCTTACAAGGCACGAAATCCTGCCCGACCTGACGGCAGGAGAATGGCATCTGCCCAAGTAGCAGCGGCCAGGACGCGACAGTAAGTGCGCCTGGCAGTTGCCAGTCCGCCTCTGATTGGTGGAAAGGCGCCTGACCTTTGGGGGCGCGCCCGGTTCCCAGCTGTCGGCAGCGGCTTGCCGCTATCCGCGTTGCTGCCCAAAACCGGCAAACGGCCTCTCGAAATCCGCAGTCTTCTATCGGCGCTCGATGAAAGGGCGCGACGAGGGGATAATCCCATTGTCACAGATGGTGTACAAGCCCCCTTCAGATGGGTCTCGATGGTTAGGTCTGACCGCACTCTGCTGGTTGGCCCTGACCGATGCAATCCTGCTCGTCTGGTTGGTCCTGAAACCAGTCGGCTGGAGCAGTTTCCTGCTGCTACTCATCTTCCTGGCCTCGCTGCCGCTCCTTGTCCACCTGACGATGAGAACCTGGGGCGCATTCAATCTCGAATACTGGCTGGACCGCAACGCCCTTCGGGTCCGCTGGGCCGGCACTCGCCAGGTCATACCGCTGCACAGCATCCTGCGCATCATCGAAGGCGTCGATGAGATGTCCTCGCGGCCCTCTTTGCTGGACTGGCCTTCACCTTTCGTTCGCATCGTGGAGGGAGGGAAGGGACAAAGGCTCGTGCGCCTGGCCAGCGTTCCACTCGGTCAATGCCTCCTGATCGAAACCGATGACGGCATCTTCGCCATTTCTCCGGAAGACCCGATCGGTTTCCTCGAAGAGCTGCAGGCCCTCAATCGACTCGGCATCTCGCGCACGTTGCCGTTCGTCCGCGAGATGCCGACGAATTACTATGCCCTGGCAACGGAATCGGCCGTCGGCCGTTGGTTGCTCCTGGCCGGGCTCGTGGGCTGCCTCGCACTCTATGGATATCTCATGGTCCGCTTCCCGCATTTGCCCGATGCCATGATCTTTCATTACAATCGACAAGGTGTGCCAGACAGCATCCGACCCAAAGACGCTCTCTTCCTGCTTCCCGCCATCGGTCTCCTGACTTACCTGACCAATACCGCAGCCGGCCTGTGGCTGAGGCTGCAAGGCCAACGCTCCGGCGCCTACCTGTTCTGGGCCGGCTCCCTGCTTGTGCAAGGGCTATCGCTCCTGGCTCTCTTTAGCCTGACAACATGACCAGACTGATAGCGTTATGCCCAGCGAAGCCTTGGCAGACTACCCACCACCTGTCCTACCTGGTTCGGTCCAACCGGAAACCGGCAAAAACAAAGACCGCAGCCCCGCAGGTGTCGCCCCGTCCCCTTCGGCCGAGGAGTTCTCTGTGTCGCGCCCCTTTCTGACAATCATCATTCCTGCCTATAACGAAGCCCAACGACTTCCCGATTCTCTGAAGAAAATCGCCGCGTTCTTGCGAAGTCAGTCTTTTCCTACCGAGATTCTTGTGGTGGAAAACCGGTCTACGGATGAAACAAGCGACGTCGTTCGCAGCTTCGCCAGCACAATCACCGCCTCAGATCCGTTTACGCTTGAGTTGCTGCACAGCGCGCCCGGGAAGGGCGCCGCCGTCAAGACAGGGATGCTCGTCGGCAAGGGCGACTACCTGTTCATCTGTGACGCCGACCTCTCCATGCCCATTGATGAAATCGTCAAATTCCTGCCGCCTCAGCAAGAAGCCAGCGGCTATGACGTCGCCATCGCCAGCCGGGAAATCGCTGGCGCCGTGCGATACAATGAGCCGTCCTACCGGCATCTGATGGGACGGGTCTTTAACTTCGTTGTGCGCAAGTTGATCATCCCCGGAATCGAAGATACCCAGTGCGGCTTCAAAATGTTCACGCGGGAAGCGGCCGCTCAGGTCTTTCCTCATCAGACCATTGATGGCTGGGGCTTCGACCCCGAAATCCTCTACATCAGCCGCATCCGCGGCCTCAACCTGGTCGAAGTGCCGATCAACTGGTATTACATGTCAGAAAGTCGCATCAATCCCATTCTCGATACCATCAACATGGTGCGTGAGGTCCTGCGTATCCGTCGCAATGGACTCCGGGGGATCTATGAACAGGTCGCCCGCCCGTCCGACTAATTGCTCGCCCCTACCCTCTGTCGCCGGCCCCATTGCTCCAACGCAGCTTCCCAGGCTATCGTTTCCCAGGCCCGACTCTGCTTCCCGTTACGCGGGCGGAGACCGGCCAGGCTCAATGCTTGCCAGCCATATCTGAACGCCGTTCGCCACGAAATGAGCCGCCAGCGGCGTGAGTATGCTCTGCTGCCATACAAACATCACCCCAAACAGCGCCCCCGCCGTACCCGCGCCGACAATGCCCCACACGCCTTGAGGACTGTGCAACAGTCCAAACACGATGCTGAAACCAACGATCAGCCAGGACGCCGGCAACAACGGCGAAAACCCGCCAATCAGCAGGCTCCGAAACAAAACCTCCTCGAACAGCACGCTCAGCAGCAAAGCGAACGGCAGCAGTGCTGCCTCCCTCCGATTGCGCGGCACGACAAGCTCCAATATCGAACGGTAGAATCGCGTGTCCGTGTAGCGCGTGACGACACGTCCCGTTCCCACGAACAGCGCAGCCAGCGCCAGCCCTGCCAGCCCGCCCGTCAGGAGCTGCTGACCTGCATTGTGAAACTGCCACCCCAACGTCTCCGGCGACAGGCCGCTGCCGCTGCCCAGCATGAGACAGATCGCCAATACAACAGCCCTCAAGGCGTTTTCCGCCGGCAGCAAAAGAAGATTCTCCTGCGGCTGCCAAACCTGCAGAAGGCGCGCCGTCCGGTGCGCCCCATAGCCGACCATCAGCGTGATCAGCAGAGTCAATCCCGCAAACATCATGTATCGCCAGTCCATTGCCTAAGTGTATGTGACGGTCGACGATGCCTTCAAATGCAGATGCGCTCGTTTCGTCAGCCCTCTGCGGCCTTCCCGTCTTCACCTGCTCGCAGCCCATCTCTGCCAGGCTGATTCGCAGCCAAAACTGTCCTGTCTCCCACCCGCCTCCCTGCTCACTTGCCAATCGCTTATGTACCCTGCGCCGCTCATGAACTTGGGTGCCCGGTTCAGCCGCCAGTCGCGCCGTCCCCCCAACATTTCGACCCCTGTCCATCCGCCGATTTTTGCGTGTTTCCGATCTGTTGCTATACTGACCCTCTGAATACAGTCAGGCTGGCGCGCCGCTGTTGGGCGCGCCGAAGAGAGGCAATCCTCTTCTTCGGCGGAGACTAAGGCGTCTCCGCCTTTTTCTTCGAACCAGGCTCACTGACTGTCTCTCAGCCCTCAGCTCAGGGGCCTGAAATCAGTCAGAATAAGGGAATGCGCGATGGCTTCCTCATCCGAACTGCTCTATACGGAAGAACACAACCTGGTTCGCAAAATGGCCTATGACTTTACCCGCAATGAAGTCATGCCTATCATCGCCGAACACGACCGCAATCACTCCTTCCCTCACGAACTGCTGCCCAGGATGGCCCAGCTGGGCTTCCTTGGCATCTGCCTGCCAGCCTGCTACGGCGGAGCCGGCATGGATTTCCTCTCCCTGGGCATCGTCTCCGAGGCCTTGGAATACGGAGATTCCTCCGTCCGCGAAACGGTCGCAGTCCATCTCGCTCTGCACGCGCTGCCCATCTTCCAGTGGGGAACAGAGGAGCAAAAGCGGACCTTCCTGCCCGGCCTTGCCGCCGGCGACCAAATCGCCTGCTTCGGCCTGACCGAGCCCGGCGCCGGGTCAGACGCTGCGGCGCTCCAGGCGCGCGCCCAGCGTCAGGGCGGCGAATATATCCTCAGCGGCGAAAAAATGTGGATCACTCTGGCCGACGTCGCCGACCGCTTTCTTGTCTTTGCCAAAACCCAGCCGGACCAGGGCGCGCGCGGCATCTCCGCCTTCATCCTGGAACGCGGCTGGAAGGGCCTTTCCACCGGCACGCTCGAAGGCAAAATGGGCGTGCGCGCCAGCAATACCGGTTGGATCAATATGCAGGAGGTGCGCGTGCCCGCCGAGTACAGGCTCGGCCAGGAAGGCGAAGGCTTCAAAATCGCCATGAGCTGCCTCGATAACGCCCGGTTCGGCGTCGCCGCCGGCTCCGTTGGCATCATACGCGCCTGCATCGACGAATCGGTCAAATATGCCCTGCAACGCAAAACATTCGGCAAACCAATCGCGGAACACCAGCTCATCCAACAAATGATTGCCCAAATGCAGCAGGACCTGGACATCGGTGAACTGCTCGTGTGGAAAGCCGGTACCCTCAAGAATCAGGGCGTCCGCAATACCCGCGAGACCAGCATGGCCAAATGGTTCTGCACGGAAGCCGCCCGCCGCGCCGCCGACAACGCCGTTCAGATCCACGGCGCCTACGGATATTCCGATGAATACAATGTGGAACGCCACTTGCGCAATACCAAGAGCGCCGTGATCTACGAAGGCACCAGCCAGATCCACACGCTGATGCAGGCCGCCTACACCCTGGGCATGCGCGAAGACCGGCCTCTTCGCTGCCCCATGCCTGCCTACGACCCCGATGCCTGGCAGTAGGGAACGAACGAGGAGAATGGCCCGTTCGCCTCGCGCTTGCGGAGCCTGGCGCCGGCCAGGCTGAACAGAGCGGCACACGAAAGGAGCGCTGCGTGAACATAGCAGTGTTAATCAAGCAGACACCCGATACCGCCGAGCTGCCCAAAATCTCCGTGGAAGAGGCGCTGTCCGGCGAACTGCGGGCGACGATGGTCCTCAATCCTTGGGACGAATTCGCCGTGGAGGAGGCAATCGACCTTTCCGACAGATTCGGCTGCCAAACGACCGCCGTCTCCATGGGCCGCGCAGACGAAACCGACGCCCTCAAACACGCACTGGCCATGGGCGTCGAAAACGCCCTGCTCGTAGATGAAGAGGTTGCCAGCGGCGGCGACGAGTGGGCAGCCGCCGACGCCCTGGCCGCAGCCGTCACGAAAGTCGGCGAAGAGCGGGACGTGGAGCTCGTGCTGGCCGGCAAAATGAGCGTCGACGGGAACAGCGGCGTCATTTACGCCGGCGTCGCCTGCAAACTCGGCTGGGATCTCCTTGTCAACGTGACCAGGATCGTCGACATCGCTGACGGCACACTGATTGCCGAACAGGCATTTGAAGGGGGGCAGGAAACCGTCGAAGTTCCCTTGCCCGTCGTGATCAGCGTCGCCAAGGAGATCAACGAACCGCGCTATCCCAGCTTCATGGGAATCCGCAAGGCCAGCCGCGCCGCGATACCCGTCCTGGGAAGCGCCGACATTCAGGTTGCGGCCTCTTCTACAGCTCGTTGGACCGATCTCGAAAAGCCGGAAGTGGAACAGGTGCAGGTCCGCATCATCGAAGGAGACAGTGTTGAGGAAAAGGCCGCCCGCCTCGCCGATGCCCTGATGGCTGAAAAGGTCATCTGAAGGGGCCCGGACGCCAGCCTTGAAACATGGCTGCTCTCTCCTCGCGTAGGAACCCCGTTGGAAAGGGAACACCATGACGATTCTCGTCTGGATTGAACAGAATGACGGTCAGGCCGTGTCCAACTGCTGGGAGCTCCTGGCAAAGGCCAGGGCGCTGGGCCAGGAACTGGACACCGAGGTCGCGGCCCTTCTGATCGGAAGCGACGTCGAAGAAGCGTCCCTACAGGCCTTTGCGTACGGCGCTGGCAAGGTCCTGGCCGCGACGGATTCCAGCCTGGCGGGCTTCCGGCTGCAGCCGTTCGTCGAAGTTGCTGAACAGGCGGTTGAGCGAACCGGCGCAGTTGCTTTCCTCGCCAACGCTTCGATCCGCGGCGGAGTCCTGGCCGCAACGGTCGCCTGCCGCCAGAACGCCGGTATCGCAGCCAACGCGACTGACCTCTGGGTGGAGGACGGCAAACTGGTCGCCGCCCGCGCCATCTATTCAGGCAATATCCGCGCCAGAATACAGTTCGAGAGCCCCTTGGCCGTGGCCAGCGTTCGGCCCCGCTCCTTTCCAATGCCAGAGCCTACCGAGAGGACGGGCACAGTGGAGACACTGGACGCGACCCTGAACGAATACGATATTCGCCAAAAGGTAACCGACTTTCGCGCCGCCGAAGCGGGCGAAATCAGCCTGACCGATGCCCATATCATCGTTTCCGGCGGGCGCGGCGTTGCCGTCGATCCCCAAAAAGGATTCGAGCTTGTCGGCGAACTGGCCCAAACGCTTGGCGCCGCACTCGGTGCAAGCCGCGCCGCAGTTGACGCCGGCTACATCCCCTACAAGCATCAGGTCGGGCAGACAGGTAAAACCGTCAGACCCGATCTCTATATCGCCTGCGGTATCTCCGGCGCCATCCAGCACCTGGCCGGCATGGGAAACAGCAAGATCATCGTCGCCGTCAACAAAGACCCCAACGCGCCCATCTTTGAGCGCGCCAAATATGGCATCGTTGATGATCTGTTTACGACCGTCCCGGCCCTGACCGCGGAGTTCAGCAAACGCCTGAAATGAAACCGGTTCGCTCCGCAATGCTTGTTCAGTCCGCCTTCCTGTGCAATGCAGGAGACTGTGCGGCACTGTGTTGCTGACACGGGATTCTGCCTGCTCGCCCCCCTGTTTTGGCCGGCCGGGCAGATCGTGAAGACATCGTCACATGGTTCTCTTGCCGACTCCATCCTCCCTTCCCCCTCGAAACGCGGGGAAAGCCCTTCTGCGTCGTCAAGCCTTCGGGCGGGCGCGCCGACCTTCTGGTGATGCAATATGACCGAGTACAAGGCCCACTTCCGCTGCTTCAGGGGTTGCGCCGGAGTCCACTCGATCTTCGAAGTAATGTATACCTGCCCAAAATGCGGCGGCCTGCTGGAGGTTCAGCACGACCTGGACGCCCTGCGAACGCGCGCCCCCAATCAATGGAAGAAGCTGTTCGATGACCGTGTCGGCACTACTCAATGGCCCTACGGCAGCGGCGTCTGGGGCAAGAAAGAGTGGATCATGCCCTCCATCGCCGACGATAACGTGGTCAGCATGTATGAGGGCAACTCAAACCTTTTCTGGGCCGAACGGCTCGGCCGTCAGATTGGCCTGTCCGACCTGTGGGTCAAACTATGCGGAAACAGCCACACGGGCAGTTTCAAAGATCTGGGCATGACGGTCCTTGTCAGCGTCGTCAAACAGATGCGCGATGAAGGCGTCCCCGTCCGGGCGGTGGCCTGCGCCAGCACCGGCGATACCAGCGCCGCGCTGGCCGCCTACGCCGCCGCGGCCGGTATCCCCGCCGTCATCTTCCTCCCCGAAGGCAAGGTCAGCCCCGCCCAGCTCATCCAGCCCATCGCAAATGGCGCCCATGTGTTGGCCCTCGACTCCGACTTCGACGGCTGCATGCGCGTCATCCGCGAAATCACCCACGCCGGAGACAGCCCCGACACGTCCATCTACCTGGCCAACTCGATGAACTCGCTCCGCATCGAAGGCCAGAAAACCGTTGGCATTGAGATTGTGCAGCAGTTCGACTGGGAAATCCCGGACTGGATCGTGATTCCCGTCGGCAATCTGGGCAATATCAGCGCAATCTACAAAGGCCTGAAACTGATGCAGGACCTGGGCATCATCAACCGTCTGCCCCGTCTGGTGGCCGCCCAGGCCTCCAAGGCAAACCCCTTCTACCTCAGCTATCTGAACGGATTTGAACGAAAAGTCAAAGTGGAGGCCCAGTCAACGCTCGCCTCTGCCATTCAGATCGGCGATCCCGTCAGCTACGAAAAAGCCGTCCAGGCCATTCAGGAGACCGACGGCATCGTAGAGCAGGTGAACGAACACGAAATGGCTTCGGCTGCCGCCATGGCCGATGCCAACGGAATGTACACCTGTCCCCATACCGGAACCGCTCTCGCCGCGCTCTTCAAGTTGCTGCAACGAAAGGTCGTCGCAAGCCACCATCGGGTCATCGTCATCAGCACTGCCCACGGGCTGAAATTCACGCCCTTCAAAGTCGGCTACCACGAAGGCACGCTCACGGAAGTGGAAAGCGATCTCGCCAATCCCCCCGTCTATCTGCCCGCCGACGCGGCGATCGTGCGGGATGCAATTCAACGCAAATTGGCATGATCGAGTTCGGCCGCCGCAAAGCATTCCCTCGCGCGCCGCAGTCCGCGTTCCAAACTTCGCACCGCCTCCAATTCCAGTGACCGAAAAGAAAAGAAACGCCCTTGATTACACGCCCACCTCCTTCTCGCAAGGGCGAATGGACTTTACCTGGGAGGAGTTGACTCCCGAGCAACGCGCCCGGCACGACGCTGAATGGCAGGCGGGCAAGGGCCTCATCGGCGGCGACCCTCGGAGACGCCCAAACTTCGACACTCTGCCCGCCTGGGGCATGGACCGGCAATTCTTTCGCGCGCTTGCCCTCGACGATCGCCGCGCCGCCAACGGCTTGCGCTTCCGCCGCCGCGCAGCCGGCGCCCGCCCCCTGGAAATCGAAATCGGCTTTGGCCGCGGCGACTTCCTGCTCGACCGGGCCGCGCGCATGCCCGAACGCTGGTTCGTCGGCTTCGAAACCAGAACCAAAGCCGTTCGCCTGGCCCTGCGCCGCCTGGAAAAACGGGAACTGGAGAACCTGTGGCTCAGCGACGACGACGCCCGCGTGGGCCTGCCGCTGGCCATCCCCGATCAACGCGTCGATGCCGTCCACGTGCTCTTCCCAGACCCCTGGTGGAAGGCGCAGCACAAAGTCAAGCGCCTCTTCTCCCCGCCCTTCGTCGACCTGCTCGCGGCCAAACTGCGGCCAGGCGGATACCTGCACCTGAAGACAGACGTGGAACAGTACGGCGAAATGGTGCGCCACCTACTTTCGCGCTACCCAGCCTTCAGTGAGCACACCCCGGAATTGGCCGCCCGCGTCGGCCCCTATCTCCCCACCCACCGCGAACACTGGTGCCGCGAAAACGGCAAGCCGGTCTGGGCCTGCTACTTCCCCAGACGCGCGGCCTCCTCACCAATGGCCTGAAAGATTCCTGTTGTCCGTTCTGATGCTGTAATATGGTGCTCAGTTGATTCTGGCGGAGGAGAGTCTTGCTGACAAACATTTCGATTCGAAACTTCAAACGCTTCCAGCAAGTTGACATACCTCTGGGCACTTCGGTCGTGTTTGTCGGCCCCAACAACTCCGGCAAGACAACCGCCTTGCAGGCGCTCGCCCTGTGGGACCTGGGCCTGCGCAAATGGATGGAACGCTATCAGGGGAAACCGACACCTGAAAAGCGACCTGGCGTTACAATCAATCGACGCGATACGATTGCAATTCCGGTTCCCAGGGCAAATCTGCTGTGGCGCAATCTGCGTACCCGCCTGAGTACGATGGAGGGAGAGAAGAGAGGAACCCAAAATGTCCGGATCGACATCATCGTCGAGGGCATTTCGAACGGCGCCCCCTGGCAATGCGGTCTGGAGTTTGACTACGCCAACGAAGAGTCATTCTACTGTAAGCCCTTGCGGTTAACAGATACAGGGACCTATGGCGAAAGAATGACCGTTCCTGAGCAGGCGCTGCAAACGCATGTCGCGTATCTGCCTCCTATGTCGGGCCTGGCTGCCGTCGAGCCAAAATGGGAACCGGGGCGCGTGAACGTCCTGATCGGTGAGGGCCAGACCGCGCAGGTGTTGCGCAACCTCTGCCACAACCTGGCAGAGAACAAAGAGCGGGAGTGGTGGAAAGTTCAAGAACACATCCGCCAGCTCTTCGGGGTCACTCTGGATAGACCGGACCACATTGTTGAACGAGGCGAAGTAACAATGGCCTACAGCGAGCGCCCCGGCGTGTCGCTGGCGCTCTCTGCTTCGGGCCGCGGGCTCCAGCAGACCTTGCTCCTCCTGGCATATCTGTACACCAACCCTTCTGCTGTCCTTCTCCTGGATGAGCCGGATGCCCATCTCGAGATCCTGCGCCAGCGGCAAATCTACCATCTTCTGTCACAAACGGCATTGGAAATGGGGAGCCAGATCATCGCTGCCAGCCATTCAGAAGTCATCATGAATGAAGCTGGGGCTCAGGATATTGTCGTTGCCTTTGTAGGAAAGCCGCACAGAATTGATGACCGGTCTGGCCGAACGCAGGTCGCGAAAGCCCTCAAGCAGATTGGCTACCAGGATTACCTTCAGGCCGAGCAAACTGGGTGGGTGCTCTACCTGGAAGGGGCAACTGATCTTGCCTGCCTTCGGTCCTACGCGCATACTTTGAGCCATTCAGCGGCCGAATATCTTGAGAGACCATTTGTCCATTATGTGGGCAATCAGCCTTCAGCCGCCCACAACCATTTCTTCGGGCTGCGCCAGGGGAAATCTGACCTGGTCGGTATCGGAATCTATGACCATGACGCCGCGATTACGGAGCCCCCTCCCTTTCTGAAGGAACGCAAATGGCAGAGAAGGGAAATCGAAAACTATCTCCCGATCCCTGCGGTGTTAGAGAGATATGCGCAGGATTCAGCAGTCGAGAATGAAACCGGGGCCGATACGCTTTTTTCCGCCGCGGAAAAATAAAAGCGGACCGAAATTATGAGAAGGGTGGTCAGCGATCTGGTTCCGCCGGTTGCCCTACGAAACGCGCAGGACAGCTACTGGCGGCAAGACGTGAAAGCAAGTGAGTTGCTTGACAGAATCTTCGAGGCGTTCTTTCGGGCGCTGGAGCTGCCCAACGTTATGCGCAAAACAGCCTACCATCGCCTTGCCTCGCTCGCCAGGCCCGAAGAAGTCGACCAGGAGGTAACCTCTGTCCTCGATCAGATTGTCGAAACCGCGCAGCACGCGCAGCCAGGGCAATACTGAAATGGCAGAAGTGTTTTGAGCGGATTCGGCTTCAGGTACAACAAGCGGATCACCGGCTGTGCGCAAGGTGAATCTGCTGGCGCAACTCCCGGCGGGCCGTGCTCAGATTCTCCTTTATCTTGAAAAACACTGCCTCTGTGACCTCCATTTCCTGCGAGATCAAGAGCGCCTCCAGCGTCTCCACCACCCGCAGCACCTTCGCCTCCAGCAACTCGACCGTCGTGGCGTAGAGCGATTCAGGCAAAAAGTAGAGCAACACCACCAACCCCCAGGCCGCGAACCCCAAAAACCTGTTCCCGCCCGTGCCGAGCTCCTGCCGCAACAGAAAAAGCGACACGATCCACAGGACGACAACAGCCACCATCAGATCATAGCGGGTGATCGGCCTCGCCGCGCTGATGTCATGCACGCCGGGGGCCAGCTGATCATACGTCTTCAGGCGCGCCAGCCACTCGTTGAACAGACGGCACTGCTTTCGATTGACCCGGTTCTGATCAAAGTGGGCCAGCTCCAGCGCTCTTTCCCGGCACTGGTCTGCCAACTCATAGAACTCTTTTCGCGTTAGTTCCGCCATGATTCAATTCGAAACTGCTCGGGTCATGCCAGCGCCTGTTTGAGCAGAAACGAAATCAGCGCCGTCCTTCCCAAGTCACAACACATCTGCCTTCACGCGCTGGCTAATTGAGCCACATTGGCGCCAGCCATAGCAGCCCTGCCACGATCGCCCCATTGATAGCGTTGGCCACTGTGCCCATGCCCGCCTGCCGGGAAAACGGCCACACCCGTGACCGGGAAAACGCCCGCAAAAACAGGGGAAACGCGCCGAGCACGAGTATCGTCCACACCGGCACGGCCCCCGTCGCCATCAACAGGATCAGCGCGATAAATCCTCCGATCGCGATGATTGCCGCAATGTCCAGACCCCGCTCAGGCCCGAACACCACAGCCAGCGTGCGTCTCCGCAGACGCCAGTCCCGGTGCCAGCTGTAGAAGCTGTAGGACTGATTCGCCAGCCACGCGAATGTTGCCGGCGCCAGCGCGATCAACAGGACAAGACGTGTGATGGCGCCTGTCAGCGCAAAGTATGTGCCCAGCAATGGAATGACGCCTAAGCCCAACCAGTAGGCGATTTCGCCGACCCACCAGAATCTGCGGGCATAGCGGACGGCAGGCCACAATGAAACACCGCACATCAGCGCGCTGATCAGCGCGAAAAACCAGATCGGCCAGCCAATGAAAAAGCCCATCCATAGCGCCGCCAGAACGTATATCGTCCCTGACATCAGGCCAAGGCTGAGAAATGTCTCAGGCCGCAACAGCCTCTGCTGCATCCAGTCAAAACCGTCGAAGAGCGCGGTCTGCGAAATCCGCGCAGTGTCCCGCCCGCTTCCCGCTGTGGCAATCTGTCCCTCGCTCCGCATGTGGCGCGCATAATCCACATACGCGCCCAGATAGTTGCAGCACAGGGCCAGTGCGCCAAAACTGAACACCATCACCAGTGCCCACCAGACGCTGATCGTCCCCACCTGCCAGCGTGCGGTCGCCGCCCCCCAAAGGACCGGCGTAAGCAGCGCAGGGACGGCCCGCAGCCGCCCCATCTGAGCGGCTACCCTGAAGTATCCGACACCCCTTGGCCGGATGCCTGCCCTATGTGTCTGCGCAGCGTCCGCGCTGCCCCTGTGCGCTTCGGACGGAATTCGACTGACCATTTCGCTTCTCTGAACCACCGCATATTGGGGTCGTTACATTCTATCAGCTAAATCCGATATGCTCAACCGGGCCGGGAAACCTCACGATTCCGGTCCGCCATCCTTCTCTTCCCAACGGTGAAATGGCCCAGCCGTTCAAAAAGGCGGGCCTTCCGCCAGCGCCGAACAAACCGCCCCATCGCTTTCCTCAAACCTCTGCGCCGGTTTCGCCGCGCCCAAAGCGATGCCAGCCTGACCGCGCTTTACGTCTCCCTTCCCGTTTCCCCCGAATCGCAGACGTCTCTTCACATTCCCGTAGACGCCCGGCTCGCTTACGCGGTTGCACAGAGGATCTGGCGTTCTGGGCGCTCTCCCCGGATACAAGCCATCTGCCACGACTACGCTCAGTCGTGGACCCGCCAACGCTCATAAAGCGGCGTGCCGTCCAACTGCGCGTATACCTGCTCTCGCTCCAGGCGGCCATTTCTCTCCCTGACCATACGCTCGAAAGCCGCCCTCCGTCCTTGAAAAACCTCGTTGCCCGGCGCACGCAGAAGATAGACGTTGTCGACATTGTCCAGAAATGGCTCGAGCCGCTCGATGAAACCCCCGTCCGGTTCCTGCAGCGAACCGTAGCCGAAAACCTCTATCGGCCTGACGCGCCCCTCACTCAGAAACCGGATGGGCGCCTCCATCCCCCAGTCAAGCGCAATCGGCGCGCCCATGCCCCCGTGCCGCAAGTCGAACGCGAGGTGGTAGGAGGCATCTGAATGGTCGACCAACCCGCCGCTGCGCGTGAGCGCGCTGTGGTACCCCGCCGTTGCCCGCAAGTCGAGCAGAAAGACGGCGCACACGACCAGCGCCAGGCTCGAATGCGCCACAACCTTCAGACCAAATTGCGGACCTGACGCGCTGCCCGAAATCAGCCCTCGCAGCCATTCCCAAAGCGGGTTGCCGGCGTTTCCCTTTCTCCCGGCGCCAACCGCGCCGCCAGGCCCCCTCCCATCCGCCCCATCACCACCCTTGAACGCCGCCCATCGCCACAGTTCGTGCAGCCCCACGCCAGTCACCGCAATCGCCAGGGGATGGAGCAAGGCATAGTGTGTGACAAAAAGATCGCTGACAGTGAAGAAACTGGCGCCGAATGCCGCCGCCAGCAACAGGAGCGGCGGACCAACCACGCGGCGGCCGCCCCTGCGTAACAGGGCCGCGGCCGGCAGCCCCAGCGCCGCCGCGGGCGCCAGCGCGTTTCCTTCGAGCGCGCCCAAATACCAGAGATGGTCGCCGCGCAAGGTCTGCAACAGCTGCTGCCAGCGCACTGTCGCGTTTTCCCAAATGGCGGCGTTGTTCACGCCGTAGTAGCTGCTGCCCAGATTCTGCGTAATCGACGAGAGGGTGCCCCCCGTCTTCACGTTGAACAGGATGAAGGGGATCAGAGGCGCCGCGAAGGCTAGAGCGGCCAGCAGAGGCAGGCCGAGAGAGCGCCAGTGAAGAAGCCAGGCATATCTGCCTTTTGCCAGTCCACTTGGTTGCCGCCGTACGCGCGTGCCCCTGTCCTCTATGAACGCGCCTCTCGCCCGTCTGCCCAGCCACCAGGCCATGCATAGCCCGCAGAAAGGCAGGACAACCCAGGCCGCCAGCAATTTCGCATAGACGGCCAGCCCTGCGCAAAAGGCTGAGAGAATCAAGGCCCTGCCCTCTCCTAGCCGCAACCAGCGCAGACCCTGCCAGATGCAGGCGAAAGTGAAAGGTATCGTTGCGTTCGTGACAAAGATTCCCTGCCGCTGCCAGAATACAAAACTGGGGGCCGCAGCCAGGAGGGTCAAGCAGGTAAGCGCCGCCGGGGCAATGGGGGCAACGGAGTCCTGCCTGCCAGAACACAGCGCCAGCCATTCCGAAACGGCCCGTTCCAGCGCCAGCAGCCCAAGAACCGCCAGAATCAGGGCCAGCAAGCGTAAATTGGGAACTCCAATACCCGTTGCCGCCAAAAACGGCAACGCCAGATAGACGTTCAACGCGCCGATATAGTCCTGCGTCATCAAGGGAAGTTCCAGACCCAAAACCGATACGGTCGCGTCGCGGAACGCGGTCACAGGCGCCCGGTGGAGAAGCTCCATCGCATTGACGCCCGCCTCTTTGGCTTCGTCGTAGTGGAGGCCGGGCAACCCCAACTGATATGCCGCCAGAAAAAGAAAGAGGCTGATCGCAACGATCAGCCAGCCGGTCCGCGCCATGCTGTGCCCGCCGGTCATTCGACGACAAGCTCCAGTTCACTCGCGAACGATTCGTAGTTCCAGCCGCTGGCATACAGCCGGATACTGTCGATGTGCGCCGGCCGCGTCGCCTCCAACTCCTCCATCAGATTCCCCGACTCATAGCTGTGCCACGTGAAAAGCGGGACCTGCATGCCGCCGAACAAGGGATACTCCGGTCGTGGATCCATGTTATAGAAACCATAGCCCCACCGCACTTCCTTCCCATGAATGTCCGTGAATGTAAGCTCGACGCGTAAGGGAAACTCAGAACTCAGTTCGCCGGCGCCCGGCAAAGTCTGCCAATCCAGATTGACGTCCAGCTTGACGATCAGCGAATCGTAACTATGCACGTCCTGGTCGACAACCTGCCGTATCCCAATCTCCGTATGGACCTGGTTGGGGCCTCGGAAGAAGAAGCGAGCCACCTGACGGCCGTCCTTCTCGATGAATTCGACCGTGCCCGGCGTAACGTGCGGCGGCGTATAGCTTTCCCACTCCTCCCCCAATGGCTCGGTGAATCTACTGTCCCGCAGGAGATTATGCACCGCTGGATCCACCGGCAGTATCGTCCCGTCCGCCTGAATCCATGTGCGCCATCCTGGTTCAATCTCAACCGGATCCTGCCCCGGTTGCGCGAGCCTGGCAACACCCTGCTTCACCACAACTTCGCTGCTGTCGGCGTCAACGAAGAATGCGTAGTTTCCTTCCTCAAGCTGGGCCTCGCCCTGAGGCGTCTCGATCTGAACCTCTACCTTTCGGGCCAACGCGCTCCGAGTGAAAAGACGTACTTGACCCTCGTGCAGACGGATGCGTAGCCTGTATGGCCGATCGCTGCCGGCAAAGTAGGGCCGCCTGCTCCGTACTATCTCAAGTGACGTGTTGGGGTAAAGCAATATGGTTCCCATCAAATCGTCACTCTGACCACCCGCCGGCAACCCCAACACGCCCTGCGTAGCCGTTCCCGTCGTTTGCAGCCGGCTTCCCTCGCTTATCCCTTCCCGGCTGTCAGTCAGCGCGATCGGCTGATCGGAACGCGGAGGGTAGAGAAGAACTGTGCCGACCGTCGTTTCAAATTGGAGAGATTGCCTTACCGCAGCCGAATGGTAGAGCCGGAGAACCGCCAAGGGGATGCCCGCCATCAGCACGACGAATATGGCGAACGAGAACAACAGAATGATCCATGCAGCGCGTTCCGGGCGCTCGCGCCACCGGGGCATAGGCTGTGAATGAACGGTCGAAGACTCGTCAACTGTCGCGCTTGACGATACCGACGGTTCCGCCGTCATGGTTACGATCCCTCTCCCAGTCCGGAAGGACGATGCCCGTTTCCATCAGAATTCGCGCCGGAACGGTCCTGCTGCGAGCGCTTCAGTCTCTTCTCGCGCTCGATCTCCACGATCTGGTCACTCAGCCTTTCCATCCAGAAACGGGCGTCCCTGTCCTCCGGGTTCACCTCCAGCGCCCGCTGGAACATGGCCGACGACCGGCTCAGGTTTCCCTGTTGCTTGTAAATCAGGCCCAAGTGATAGTGTACGTTCGGCGTGCTGGGATCCAGCCCGAGCGCCCTTTCGTAGGCGGCAATCGCCCTTGCCTGGTGTTTCGGTCCCGACGTCTCCAGCCGGCCCAGATACGCGGCCGCCAGATTGGTCCACAAAAGCACATTGTCGGGCGAGAGTTCCACCGCCCGTTTCAAAATCTTGACCGCCTTCGACCATTTTCTCTGCAATATCAACGCCCCGCCCATATTGATCGCGATATCCGGGTCATCCGGCAGATCTGCCTGCAATGGCTCAAGCACGGCGATCGCCTCGCCGGGCCGGTTTGCGCGCAACAGACGGGCGCTTTCATTCAGTACGGTGCGATAGTCGGCCCCATAGCCGCCATTCCCAGTTCGACCCTGATTCTGCTCGTGTTCGGTCATCAGTATCCGCGTTTTCTCAGTTGAATGACTCTTCCCAGACCAGTTTCCGGCAGGCGTCTTCTTAGCGGCCTCACTCCTCCTGTTCAGGCGCCCGCCCAGGCTCGTCAACGCCCTCGTCCAGATTGTGAAACACTTCGTACTCATCCAGCGTGGGCGCAAAAAACTCTACGACGAATTCATTGGGCAATCCCATCGGCAAGACCAGTTCACTCAGAAGCGCACGCACAAACAACCTCCTTCGTTCTGGCTCTATCTGCTGGGGACCCATGTCCCACAACAAGATCGTGCCATACGTGCCCTCCCCTGTGTAATGAAGATCGAGTTTGCCGATCGTAAGAGGCTCATCTTCGGCGTCTGTTTGGGCCAGGTCAAAGAGCGCATACTGTTCAGAGCTGTGCGTGCGGACCAGGCGCTTGAGCTTCAGATTCACCATGCCTCCCAATCGTCAGGCTCATCTTCCCAGCTTTCCTGCGTTTCATCAAACAGTGGAATTGCCTCCGCATCCCCGTAGAATAGAGCCTCTTCCAGGGCGGTCGCCGCCGCTTGCGCTTCGTCGGCGTCTTCACTCTCGCTCAGGGCGTTCAGCATCTCCCGCGCCTGCCGCCCGCCCACGCGTCCCAACGCGAATATCGTAGCCATCCGCACCGGTTTGTTATCGTCGCCAAGCAGTTCGATCAAATCTTCGAGCGCGTCCCTCGCCTCCAGTTCGCCGCAGGCACGCGCCGCGGCCGCTCTCATCTCCGCTTCAGGGCTGGCCAGTTCGGCCTGTACCGTCGAACGCCAGCGCACGTCCGCGCTGCGACCCATCGCACGCAGAGCGGCCGCCCGCATCTCGTCATAGGGCGAAAAGTAGCAATCTTCGATCAGATCGCGAATGCCCGTCTCGCCCGAAAAGGCGATGCTCTCCAGGGCCCTGGCCTGAACCGTGAGCGGCTCCATTTCCGCGTGCAATACGGCCAGCAACGAGTCCTCCGCCCGCATCGCCAGCGCCGGTGAGAGTTCGTCCAACTCGCCTGCCAGTACAAACACGCCCAAAGCTTCGGCGGCTTCAGCCCGAACCGCCTCGTGAAGATCGTTGTTCAAAGCGTGAATGAGGGGGCCGACAAGATCCCCATCTCGATCCTCCCACAGTCCCCGTATCGCCAGAATGCGCACTTCCGGCAAGGAGTCGGTCAGGGCCAGACGCAACAGCCTTCCCAACTGCACCTGCAGATTGGTGAAACTCTCTTCCACCAGTGTCTGTACAACATGCAGCCTGCGGGCGTCACTGATCTTGCCCCACGCCTCCTGCACGCGCCTTATATCGGCCAGACTCAGATCGGACAGAGCGATCAGCTCCTGCGTACGCGGCAAATCACCCTCTTCTCTTAGCTGGGTCAGAAGGACCTCAACCGAAAGAGTTGCGCTTTCTCGGCTCTGAGCGTCGCCTTCATTTGCGACACGATTCGTCACTTTCCGCCTCGCGTTTAATGGATGCAGTGCGCCGCGAATCCGGGTTCCTTCAGCAACCTGGGTTGGCGTGTGCAACAGCGGCTTTCGCGCTGTGAGCCCCAGAACAAACCAATGCGGCCTGGCCCGGACCGCATCTACCCGGATGGAGTTGGAATCGGAGTTTCAGTGGCTACCGGGGTTGCCGACGGTGTTGGCGTGATTTGAAGCAACCCTGGCAACACGATCTCATCGCCAATCTGCAATGTGGTTGTATCCTGCCGGGACAGGTTATTCGCAGCCAGCAACTCTTCTTGAGAAATACCAAACCGATTTGCGATTCCCACAATCGTATCGCCCGCCCTGATCGTGTAGACCAGCCACCCAGGGGTAGGAGAGACCGTCGCGGTTGCAGTCTCAGTCGCAACCGCTGTAACCGTCGGCGTCACTGTAGGGTTCGGCGTCGCCGTGTTTGTCACCGGGATAACCGTCTCCGTAGGAGTGGATTCGGCCTCCGCCTCGGTTGCCCTCGCCTCTGACGTCGGAACTGCAGTCGCTGTCGGCGCCAGCGCTGCCGCGGAACCATTGCCTGCTGAGTCCATCGCCTCCGCTGTCGGAGTCAGAGTCATGGCCTCAATCACAGCCGGCGCCCCTTCGGAACCGGCAGACTCCTCCGACTGGCCTGCCCCGCTCTGAACCACCGCGGGGGCCAGGCTCTCTCGCGCAAGCCGCACAGTCGGTTCGCTGTCTGAAGCAACCGGCGTAATCACGAAATTCTGCAGAATCGGCAAATTCTCATTCTCCTGCAAAATCGACGGCATCCCCCTGGCAACAAGGACAATGGCCAGAATGCCGACGAGCAACGCCGGTACACCAACCGTGAGCAGCCGAGATGGCGCCGCGTGCAAATTGCGCCCACAATGGGGGCAAATCACATGGTCAGTCGTCGCATGCTTGCCGCAACGACGACAGCGTGCCCTGGTCACACGCGGCGTCAAACGCGTGCCGCACTCCGCGCAAACAGTCTGATTGTGCAAGACCGCGGCATAGCAGGATGGACAGCGCTTTGCCCCCCAGGAAGGGACCTGAACACCGCCGCGGCTTTCAGCCTGAACTTGACCGGGGCTATCGGCGCCGGCTTCCGAAATGTTTGAACTGTCTGAAGACATAAGCGGGGCATCGGCCTCCCGATCAGGGAGCCGTCAGGTTACGCATGCGCCGTCACGGGCCCAACAGTTGGGACCAGTCGATGCCTTGCGGGCCGGAGCGAATATCATTAATCGTGATGACAACCATCAACCCCAAAAGCAAGACAAATCCGACAAGGTGAATCACGCCCTCCTTTTCCGGTGCAATCCGACGCCCCCGCAACAATTCAACAAAGATAAACAGCAAACGTCCCCCATCCAAAGCCGGAATCGGCAACAGATTCGCAATGGCCAGCCCCGCGCTGATGATGGCAGCCAACTGCCACACAGGGAACCAGAGTCCTGTGTCAGCGGTCGCGCTGACCGCGCCGCCCACCAACTGCGCAATTCCAACCGGCCCGGAAAGGGCGGCATCCTGGGGCGCCAGCTGCCCGGAGATGAGCATTACAGGCAGCGCAATCACGGCCTGCACATAGTCGACGATACCCACGATTCCTTGCCAGATGCTACTGAAAAAGGGCAGCGTCACCAACATCAGATTCCCGCTGATACCGACCCCTATCGCCCCCTGACCGGGCGGAGGATTCTGCCGCGCCAACACATCGCGACTGTAGAGCGCATCCCCGCGTAGCATCGTTACAGTAATTGTCTCTCCCAGATGCGAACGCACGATCTCGCCCAAACCGCGGTCAGCCGTTACGACCTCGCCGTTGACGGCATAGAAGATGTCTCCGGGCAACATGCCCGCCATCTCGGCTGGGCTGTCCGGCGCTACAAGTGTGACCTGCGTATGCAGGGCTGGCTGAACGCCCACCTCTTCCAACAGGCCCTTCAATTCGTCCCGGGTGGCAAATGGAACCTGCAGCCTGTGCAGGACATCCCCGCGCAAGACCGCGAGAGTGCCCGCTTCTTCCGGCGCCATGGGTGTTCGCCGCTTCGGCTGTAACAGCTCACCGCTGCTAACGTCAATGTATACAGGCTGACCGTTGAACCGGATCAGCGTATCATTTGGCTCAAGGTCAACGCCCATCAACTGCGTGCCGGGCGCCACTTCGTCCAGTTGCGGGTGGGCGGCGCCGGCCGGAAAGCCGGAGAATACGCTGGCAATGGAAAACACGACCGCCAGCAACAGATTCATCGCCGGGCCAGCCAGAAGCGTAAGCACGCGGCCACGCTTGCGAGCCGCGTTAAACGAGCCGGGACGTGAGTCGGCCATGTCCTCACCCTTCATGCGCACAAAAGCGCCGAAAGGAATCGCATTAATCGTGAATACTGTCCCGTCGTATGTGAATAACTTGATCAGACGAGGAGGAAATCCAAAGACACCGAACTCTTCAACTTCAATCCCGTTTCGTCGTGCAACCAAGTAGTGACCCAGCTCATGAAAGAAGATAAGCAGGCCCAATAACAGAAAAAAAGAAACAATTGTCAGAAACATCCGCGCCCTTAATCCGGCGCCCAATCAAAGGGCGCCCTGCACTCACTTTCCCAATTCTTCACATTGCGCCCGGCCGACGAATGCCTACAGCATTCCAACTTCCACCGGGCAACGCCGCCGCTGGATTGAGCAGCCGCCAACGTTCTGCTTCGCTCTCTCCAACCGTCATTATACTCGGACGCCAAAAGAGCGGGCAAATACATCAGCCCTGTCCCAAGTTGCTTTCACCTGCTTCGGCCATGACTTTTCCACAGCAACATCGCGGGCCCCAAGCGGTTCGAGCACGAACCGCTCTGTCACTGCCAGGCCGTCGTCCAGCATGGCCCTGGGTCCCCCGCAACGCCCACTGAATTCGCCGCGATGCCGCGGCGGCGGTTCCAGTCCAGCGGGCAATCCTGCCCCAACTGTCCCCAGACGGCTCCCCTCTCCTCGTCTTCCCAACTCCAATGTACCCACTCGCAGAGACCCTATTCCACACATTGAACAGGCGCCCCGACCGTACCCCGCCACCATTCGACGGGGTCGTCCTTTGGGAACGCGCACTGAGTTCGCGCGCGGCAACTTGCGCAAACCATGCACGCGCCGAATGACGGGTTGGGCCAAAGGATGAGGCGGACCGGCCAACCAGTTTCACCACACCACGCTATCAAATGCCTACAGGTTCTACTTCAGGGGCGTTCCTGCAGCCTCCCCGCGTGGATCAAGGTCCCCGGGAACGTCGACAGGTCCGTCAGCGCGGCGAAAATGGCGCCCGGTGTAAGGCCGCCGCATACAATCACCTCCAGGCCCTCCGTCGCGTCCACCATCCGCAAGGATTGCTCGACTTTCGCCGCCATGCCGCCGGTAACATCGGTGGCATGGCTGGCGCCAAGGGCAACGGACAAGGAACTGATGGAAGCCGGCGTGATCTCTCTCAGCAAGTCCGCTGTCGGGTTCCTCCGCGGATCGCTGGTGTATACCCCCTCCAGTTCGCCTGCCAGCACGATCCGAACCGGCGGAAAATGCCCCGCCAACAGCTCGAAAATCTCCTCTGTGCTGGCAATCGTCCCCCCTCGCACGCTGTCGAATGCAACGTCCCCGTGTATCAACGGCAGCAGTCCCCGCTCCACGGCCATCCGCACCGTTTCCGCCGGGCCCTCCATGACCTTGCCGTCCCTGCACCGCAGCCCGACACTTGGCTGTACAGACCAGACCGGCAGCCCAGCCTCCAGAAAACATGCCGCGACGATTCGGTTCAGCCGGGCTGCAGCATCCGCCGTGGCCGCGAAACCATACCACTGCGCCGGACTGCCAACGCCTCTTCGCGTTCCATAGCGTTGCGCGCTGACATGGCCGAAACTCCCGCTCCCGTGCCCCACCAACAGCCGCAGCCGGGGACATTCGCGGCGCGCCTGGGCGACTTCACGCGCGACCCGCTCCAAAACGTTCCGCCTGGCCGTCTCAGGTCTGTCCTTCTCCGTGATCAGGGAGCCGCCGAGTTTGAGATAGATGAGAGGCACAGCTGTAACAGAGCTCCGGTTAATGGCCGGCGCCGGCCATGCCGCGGTCAGATCGAGGCAGTCGGCGGCAGAGAATCTCCAGCAACGCCTGCTCCTGCTCCGGCAGAACGGTGCGCAGATCGAACAGCAGCTGGGCGTTCTGAATCCGGCAGATCACTGGCGGCTCCGCCTCGCGCAAAGACGCGGCCGCGCCGTCCGTCTGCGGAACGTCAAGCGCCAGCAGGAAGGTGGCGAGCGTCTCGCCTGGAAGACTGCCCCCGCCGATTGTGCTCTCGCCTCGAATGACCTTGGCCTCGATCCCCGATTCAGTCAGCCGGGCCTGAAAATGGCGAGCCCGCCGTTGAACGGCCTCCTCGGTCTCCGCCATCATGCGCCATACCGGTATCTCGCGCACGGCGCGTCCCCGCCGGTATGCCTGCAGCGTGCCGTCCAGGGCCGCCAGCGTCATCTTGTCCACCCGCAATGCGCGGGCCAGCGGGTGCGAGCGCAACCGCGAGATATACTCGGCCTTGCCGACGATGAGGCCCGCCTGTGGGCCCCCCAGCAGCTTGTCCCCGCTGAACGTGATCACGTCCGCCCCGTCCTGGACGCTGCTCTGCGCCATCGGCTCCGCCGCCAGCCCGAACTGCCCCGTATCCAGCAGCGTGCCGGACCCCAGGTCGTCAATGACCAGCGGTCGGTCGCCCTTTGCCTGCCCGGCGCCGGCGCACACAGTTTTGCCATCCGCTTCGCCGATCCCCTCCGCCCCCCGCGCCTGCCCCAAACCATGGCCCTGCGCAATCTCGACCAGCTCCGCCAGGCTCGGCTTTGTCACAAAACCGACCTGCTTGAAATTGCTGGCGTGTATGCGCATCAGCGCAGCGGTATCAGGCCCGATCGCAGCCTCGAAGTCCTGTGCATGCGTGCGGTTCGTCGTACCAACCTCCACCAGCGTCGCGCCGCTCTGCCGCAGCACATCAGGGATCCGGAAGCCGCCCCCTATCTCGACCAGTTCGCCCCGGCTCACGACCACCTCGCGTCCTCTGCACAGCGCGGTCAGCGCAAGAAAGACCGCTGCCGCATTGTTGTTCACCACAAGCGCGGCTTCGGCGCCCGTCAGCTCGCACAGGAGACGGGAAGGGTGGTCATGGCGGCTGCCCCGCTGCCCCGCCTTCACATCATATTCAAGCGTGCTGTATCCCCTGGACAGGCGCGTGACCGCCTCCTGGGCGCTCCTGCTGAGCGGTGTGCGGCCCAGATTCGTGTGAATGAGTACACCGGTGGCATTGATCACCGGGCGCAGCGAAGGAGCCGCCGCCGCCGCGACGCTCCCTGTGATTCGCTCCGCCAACGCCTCCCCGGAGGGCGCCTCCTGCCCCTGCTGAATGTCGGCGCGCGCACCGGCCAGCTCCGCCCGCGTAGCCGCCGTAACCGCCGCGCTTCCATATTCCGCCACCAGCCCTGCAACTTCCGGCGTCAGCAGCAGCTTGTCAACCGAAGGCAGCCTGCGATACTCCGTGACGTTCCGCCCGGCTTTTTTTCCTTCGGCATTGCTCGAAGACTGCGTGGAGCCAGATTCTGTCATGGAACCGCTTTTCCTACTGAGGAAACCAAATCAAGGGGTTTCGAACTTGAGTCGCCCTGCCTCCCAATCCTCTCGGCCCTAGGCAGGGCGCAGCCGCGGCAAGCGGTCGGCTGCCAGTTCTGCCAGCGCCGGATTGCTGCGATCCCGGTCGGAAAGAATCGGCTCGGACCAGTTCCAATCGACTGCCAGCCCCGGATCATCCCAGGCTACGCCGTGCTCGTCCGAATTGTCATAATAGTTGTCGACATTGTAGGCCAGCGCCGCTTCCGTCAGCGCAAGAAATCCATGCGCGACCCCGACCGGAATGAAGATGCCCGACGCGTTGTGTTCCCCGATCTCCAGCGTTTCCGTCCGCCGAAACGTAGGGCTGTCCGGACGCAGGTCTGCCAGCCCCACCTGAACCGTTCCATTCACGCAGAACCAGTAGTCAACCTGATAAAAGTGGTAATGCAGCCCGCGCAGCACGCCCGCCTTCGAATAGCTGACGTTTGACTGGACCCGCGCCCAGCTTCGCTGCGGGAACCACTCCTTGCGAAAGGTCTCCAGGAAACGGCCCCGGTCATCTCCGAAAGCCCGCAGCGCGACAAACTGAACGCCTTCAATCACATTGGAATCAGAAATCTCTGGCACGGATGTATCCTCAGGCTTTCCTGCCGTCTCTCCCGCATCGGGGAGCGCCGCTCATGTTGTCAACAAACGCATACGCTCAATAATTTTGTTGATCTTTTTTGCTTTGAGCTGGTACGCCGCCCGGTTGACAACCAGCACTGCCTGGCTCTCCAATATCGTCCGAATCTCTACCAGCCCATTCATTCGCAGCGTTGTTCCCGTCTGGACCACATCAACGATCAGATCGGAGAGGCCCAGAATCGGCCCAAGCTCGACCGATCCGTTTAGCGTGATAATTTCCGCGTTCACGCCCCTCTCCGCGAAAAAGCTGCGCGTCAGTCGCGGGTACTCGGTCGCGACGCGGGGCTGGCTCATGTAGCGTAAGGGCGCTCCAGGCTGGTGTGAAGACGAGGAAACCTCGAAGGAACGCTCCGCAAAATCGCCTCCCGCTCCTGTCGCGACGGCAGCGCTCTCCTCCGGGCCGGCCAGGCTCAGCCGGCAATGCCCAAACGGCAGCAGCAGCGGCTCGTAGACCGCACGATCCGTCTCCCGCACAACGTCCAACCCGCAGATGCCCAAGTCAGCCGCGCCGTGCTCAACATAGGTCGGCACATCGCGCGGCTTGGCCATGACAAAACCGACCGACCCGTCGGCCGCCGGCAAAATCAGCTTGCGGCTCTCCGTGTCGGTTGGCGTCGACAGACCGGCCTGCTCCAGAAAGGACAAGCTGTCCTGGGCAAGCCTCCCTTTTGACAGAGCAAAAAGCAGAGACTGTTCGCCTCTCGCCCCCGACGCCCCCGCCTGTGCATCCTCACCTGATTCTGCCGCCCCGCGAATGGGCGGTGAAATCGACGAAATCACCCGTATTTCCCCGCGCTTTCTGCGCACCTCGTCTGCGGCGGCGAAAGACCACTTTCTTCGAGCGGCCCAATCTGTACAAACTCACCGCCCCCGTCGCGCCGGTAGTGCTGGAACCCATCCTCCCACAGAAGGACGTCCACTACGTCGGTTGCCGCGGCATAGCCAAAGGCGCGATCCGCCGACCAGTCACTGACATCCACCTGAATCCGCACCCCCGCCTGGCGCAACCTTTGCACTTGGACCAGCGCAGCCGCATTCCCTCGGGGCAGCGCCAGCGCCGTCCGCTGGCGGCGCGTGTGATTCTTCGCATCAGCCCCATCTTGCCGCTGCTTGGCAACCAGCAACCGGTCCACACCAAGCGCGACGCCCACCGCCGGTTGCGACGGCCCGAACCGGCCCACCAGGTCGTCATAACGCCCGCCGCTGGCAACGGCTGTCCCCAGGCCGGGCGTTACCGCCTCGAATGTAATGCCGGTGTAATAGCCCAGATTGCGAATTTCGGTCAGATCGATGACAAGGCTGTCCAGCGTGTCGTAACCTTCCAGGGCATCCACAATTTGACGAAGGTTCCGTAGAGCTTCGTGCATCCCCCTGTTCTGAGTGTGGCGTTCTGCCAGCGAGAGGATGGCGTCTACATTCTCCCCCACCAGTTGCGGCAAAGTCTCAACCGCCTGTCGCTGCCCCGTGCGCAGAGGCGTCTCCCGCAGGAACGCAGCCAGCAGCGGTTCGCTCTTCCGCTCCAACGCCCAATGCAGCTGTTGCGACTGCTCCGGGTTCAGCGCCAGCGCCTCGAGAAGCCCGCGATAATAGCGGATGTGGCCCACAATCTGCCGGTACTCCGTCAGGCCTGCCGCCTTCAGCGCCGCCGCGTTGAGCGCCAGGACCTCGGCGTCGGCCGCCGGGCTCGGCGCGCCGATCAACTCGCCGCCTACCTGCCAGAACTCGCGTTGCCGGCCCGCCTGGGGTTCAAGGTAGCGAAAGACGCTGCCCCCGTAGCAGAATCGCTGCGGCATCGGCCAGTCGTGCAGCCGCGCGCCCACCAGCCGGGCGACCGGCGTCGTGAATTCCGGCCGCAAGGAAAGCGTGCTTCCGTCCCGGTCGAGAAAGCGGTACATCCCGCTGCGCAATCGGTCGTCATACTGGGCGCTGAGCGTCGAATCGAACTCAAACATCGGCGGAATAACGTCACCGTATCCCCAGCCGCGAAACATCTCCAGCAGCGCGTCGAGCAGGCTCTGCCGCAGACTCGCCTCGTCCCAGAAATAGTCCGCGACGCCAAAGGGGATGTGCCCGTTCATCTGCCCTGCTCGCGCTTCCGCTGTCGATTCGCCTGCAATGTGTCGATCTGCTCCTTCGAAGTATAGGAGGCCGACTTTGCCATCTCCGCGCTGGACGCGCTCTCCTCCTGCGGCGTAAGCCCGCCCAGTTCCCCCAGAACCGCGACGCGCGACATCGTGCGCCTCGTCGCGCTGCTGCCGCAAGCCGGACAGTCCGGCTGCTGGTCCTGCGCAGAGGCCACCGTCGGCCAGAGTCGGTCGAACTGATTTTCGCAATCCAGGCAGACATACTCGTAGATCGGCATCTCGGTCTCCGTTCCAGCGCCGCGCCCGGCGCCCTCAGGCAAGCCGCCTTGCCTCGGCTGACAACAGTATGCCAAAGGAGCAACCAATGCTCAAAGGTCGGCAACCCCCGGCAACCATCCCCTCCCGCCAGAACGCCCCACCCCGTAACCAGCGCCCCATCACCTGCCATCCTGAGAGTCTTGCCCTTTCCTCATAAACCTGGTTACCGGGTTCGCAGGGCAATCGCATCTAAATTGGGTCGAAGAGTGGGTAAGATGACGTAGTCGAGACGATTTGATACGTTCGAGAGTCCTTTCACCAGACTAGGGGGGACTCATGGCGGAAAGAAAGGTCGTATCGCTGGTTGAACCCTTTGAGGAATTGGAAGTTCCTCGTGTTGAACGCACAAGGATCCATCGATTAAGCGACATCATCGTGATTGCGATATGCGCAGTCATATGTGGAGCGGACAACGGCAGGTTGATCCGCGAATGGACGGGGATTTGGGACGGGGATTTGTCTGAACGGGGATTTGGGGGATTAAGGGACTAGGGGGATGGGGGCAACGGCAACGGCGAACGGCAACGGCAGATTGATCCGCGAAGGGGCGCGAAGGGGCGCGGAAAAAAGCAACGGCGAAGGGCAACAGCTTTTGATCCACGGCGGGACACGGAGGGACACGGAGGGACACGGTGAAGGGCAGGGGGACGGGGATTTTGTCTGAACGGGGATTTGGGGGGATTTTTGGGATGGTGGCAAGGCTTTCTGGTCAATGCACTGCCCCGCCCGGTGGAGGAGAGGCGAGGCGGCTGGCGGCAAATGATGGCATGGGCGTGCGGCGGGGCCGCCGACAGATGGCCAGGCGTTAGGGTAGAAGGGCGGGGGTTGGGGGAGGCCCAGAACTGCAGAGGTCAGTGGTCGGTGGTCAGTGGTCAGTGGGTGGGGGGACGGGGAGGCTACGCGGGCGGCGGGCGCGGCGCGGTTACGGAGGGGGGCGTTGCGGGGGGAATCGCCCCGCACAAGGGAAGCCGCCTGCGGCTGACCGGGTTCGCCGCTGGCTTGACACACAAACTGTCTGGCCTTATACTCTAGCCAACTGAATACCAAACGTCAGCGGCGCCCTAATCTCGAACGCAAGGGCTGAAAAGGCGAAGCCGGTGGAATTCCGGCGCTGTCCCGCAACTGTAAGGGAGTAGACCCGCCTCCCTCTCCACAACAGGAGAGGTCTACGAATCAAAGTAGGCAGCGACTCCCAAGCCAGGTCGACCGCCTCTGACGTGCACTTGAAACATCTCGCGGATTGGGTTATCGAGTGATGTCTGCCCCCAACGGGCATGGCTTGCCGAAAGCGTCCGATCTCGTCTGAGGTCGGACGTTTCTGATTCTGCGGCTGTTTCGGGCGAACAAGCAACCGCCGTCACCAATGCAAAACGAAAGGCAAGAACCGATGCGCAGTCTCCCTCACCTCCTCCTGGCTGTCCTCCTACTCGCTTTGAACGGCTGCGTGCCCCAGCCGGTCCAGCCTGCGCCCGCTAGCGAAAACGCCGCGGCCGCCGCGGCCGCTTCACCGGACTCGAATATACACGACGGCTGCGTCGACTCCTTCGATCCCGCCGTCGACTACTTCCCCCACAAACTATCGGTTGCCTATGCGACCGGTTTCGACGTCGAATACCATAACCACTACAAGATTGTGACCGTCACCAATCCGTGGCAGGGCGCGCAAGAGAGCTTCCGCTACATCCTCCTCCAATGCGGCGCCCCGGCCCCAACCGGTGTCGAAGGCGCCTTGATCGAGGTCCCGTCGAAAACCTTATCGCCATGTCCACCACCTATCTCCCCTCCATCCAGGACCTGGGACTGATAGACAGGCTGATCGGCCTGGACAGCCACCTGTGGACAAACAACGCCGCAGTCCGCGAACGCATCGACTCCGGCGCCATCGCTGAAATTGGCAGCGGCGCGGCCGTCAACGTCGAGCTGACGCTGGATCTGGATCCTGCGCTCGTAATGACCTACGGGACCGGGTTCGCCGATTTTGACACACATCCCATTCTCCTCCAGGCTGGCATTCCGGTCGCGCTCAACGGCGACTTCGTCGAACAGGACCCGCTGGGCCGGGCCGAGTGGATGAAATTCATCGCCCTGTTTTTCAATAGAGAGGCCGACGCCGCCGCCCAATTCGAAGCGATCTCCGCCGAATACAAAGCCATCGCCGCATTGACGGAATCGCTCACCCAGCGGCCCTCCGTCCTCCTCGGCAGCGTTTACAACGGGACCTGGTATGTCGCCGCCGGCGAAAGCTACATGGCCAAAATGCTTGACCACGCCGGCGCCGCCTATCTCTGGGCCGGCCAGGGAAACGTCGGCGCGCTCCCGCTCGACTTTGAGTCCGTCTTCGCTGTCGCGACCGACGTCGATTTCTGGCTCAATCCTGATAACTCCTTCTGGTTTACCGCAGAAAATGTGCTCGATAGCGATCCCCGCTATGCCAGCTTCGCGCCGCTCGAAACTGGACGTCTCTATAACAACAATGCCATCGTCAACGAAAACGGCGGCAACGCTTACTACGAAGAGGGGGCGGCCCATCCTGAAAGAGTGCTCAAAGATCTGGTCAGGATTCTGCACCCGCATCTGTTGCCGGATCACGAACTCAGATTCTACCAACAGGTCCAATAACCGCTAACGCATCCCGGCAACTCTGTGTAGCAGTCCCTGCGGGCCCGCCGGAGGACGCATGTGCGCTCTGTGAGAACGCTCCTCACAAACGTGGTCGTAGCCTTCCAGTTTCTGACTGTCGTGCCGCTGCCCCTGCGCCGGCCGGCAACGCCCCGCGAGTTGGGGAACTCGGTGACTTTCTTTCCGCTCGTCGGCCTGGCCATCGGGCTCCTGCTTCTCGCGCTGCGTCAACTTCTGGACCCCGTCTTCCCGCCGTCAGTGGCGGCTGCAGTTCTGCTGGCCGCCTGGATAGCCTGCAGCGGGGCGCTCCACTTCGACGGCCTGCTCGATGCGGCTGACGGCCTGCTGGGCGGACATACGCCAAAAGACCGCCTGCGTATCCTGCGCGACACGCGCGTCGGCTCCTTCTCTGTCGCTGCCGGATGCGCCCTGCTTCTGCTCAAATTCGCCGCTCTGCAGGCCGTCGGGACCGCGACCGCCCTGATCGTCGCCCCCATTCTCGGCCGCTGGTGGACCAGCGTCGCGGTCGCTCTCTTCCCCTACGCCCGCGCTGAAGGGACAGGCCGCCAGCTGAACGAAAATGCCGGCTGGCCGCAGGCCCTTGGCGCCACCGCGATTGCCTTGGCCCCCCTGGGTTTTCTGTCGCCAACGCTCGGCATCGCGGCTGTCGGCGCGTCCGTGCTCGCGGCCAGCTTCAGTGCCTGGCTTCTCATTCGTTTCTCGCTGGCTCGCATCCCAGGGCTGACCGGCGACATCTACGGCGCTCTGTGCGAAATCGGCGAGACCGCCGCCATCGTGACGCTCGCCGCAAATTGGTCAGGGTAGACAGCCGCCGCCGCTTTAGGGAGAGCGCCTTGCCGCCCATCCCCCGTTGAGAGCCCGGCCGAGCAACGGGCAAGCCCTGCGCCGCCGGCGCCTCTCTAAGCCCGTCGGCTGAAAAAGGATGAAGTCTTGTGGGGAAACTGATTCTGATACTCGGCGGCGCCCGCAGCGGCAAGAGCGCGCAAGCCCTGCGCATTGCCCATGAGCACGGCGACGACAAAGTGCTCTTTGTCGCGACCGCCGAAGCTGGCGACGACGAGATGAAACTTCGCATAGCGAAGCACAGGGCGGAACGCCCCGCCCACTGGCGCACGCTCGAAGCCCCCCGCAATGTCGGTCTCGCCGTCGGTCAACACGCCCGCGCGCACGCCACCATCATTGTGGACTGTATCACCCTGCTCGTGTCCAATCTCCTGGTCGACACGCCCGACCCCTATGACGAAGCCGTAGAGGAAGATGTGGGCCGGGAGGTCGCAGCCATCCTGCACGCCGCGCGGGAAATGCCGGACGGGAACCGGTTGATTCTCGTTTCCAATGAAGTCGGGGCCGGCCTGGCCCCCCTTACCCCCTTGGGCAGAGCCTTTCGCGACCTGGTGGGCCGCGCCAATCAAACCTTCGCCGCTGCCGCTGACAGAGTCGTCCTGATGGTGGCCGGCCTCGCGCTCCCGCTGAAACAAGACGGAACCGGGACTCCGGCATTTCCCCATTCCCCCCCGGACGCTACCCGGCCCAGGGTGAATGATGAATAGGGAGAAGGTCTCAACGCCGCCATCCCACCTTGACATGCACGCTGCGTTTGTGCGTGACATTCTGTACGCGCCCGGCCTGCTTCTGGCCTGCCTTGTCCTCCTCGCGCTTGCGGCATTCATTTTGAGCCTGGCCGTAGGCTCCGTGCGCATCCCGCTCCGCGACATCGTCGCGGTGTTGCTCGGCGGAGATGCCGCCAAGCCGGCGTGGGCAACGATTGTGCTGCAGTTTCGCCTGCCTAAAGCCGTGACCGCTATGCTGGCTGGCGCGGCCCTGTCGGTCAGCGGACTCCAAATGCAAACCCTCTTTCGCAATCCGCTCGCAGGGCCATTCGTGCTCGGCATCAGTTCCGGCGCCAGCCTTGGCGTCGCCCTCACCGTCCTGCTGGCGGGCGTGGCAGTGGGCCTGGGCGGCAGCACGACCCTCCTGGCCGGTATCAGTCTCGCAGGCGACGCCAGCCTCGCGCTTTCCGCTATCCTGGGGTCCGGCCTGGTGCTTCTCCTTGTCGTGTCCGTGGCCCGCAGAGTGCAGAGCGGCATGACGCTTCTCATCCTGGGCCTGATGTTCGGATATACGACCAGCGCCCTGGTCAGTGTCCTGATCTACTTCAGCGTTGTCGAGCGCATCCAGGCCTACATCTCCTGGACCTTCGGCTCTTTCGGAGGCGTTACCTGGCGGCAGCTCCAGGTGATGGCGCCGGCCATACTGCTGGGTCTGGCAGGCGGCCACCTGCTGATGAAACCGCTGAACGCACTGCTCCTCGGCGAAACCTATGCCCAATCTCTTGGCCTGAACGTCCGCCGCGTCCGTCTCGGCATCATCGGCTCGTCCGCGGTCCTGGCCGGCGTTGTCACCGCATTCTGCGGGCCGATAGGCTTTCTGGGAATCGCCGTGCCTCACCTCTGCCGCAGTCTGCTCAACACGTCGGATCACCGGCTTCTGCTGCCCGCCGTCTCTTTCATGGGCACCACCCTGGCGCTCGGCGCCGACATCGTCGCCGGCCTGCCCGGCAGCCAACTGACCTTGCCGCTCAACGCCGTCACCGCGCTGCTGGGCGCGCCGGTGGTGATCTGGGTCATCCTGCGCCAGCGCAATCTGCGCCAGGCCTTCGCCGGCTGACAGGAATGCGAAGATGAAGAGCGGAACCGTCCTGAAGACCAGCGCCCTCTCCATCGGCTACCGCCGCCCCCGCAAACCCCCCGTCGTCATCGCCAGCGACCTCAATTTCTCCCTCCGCCCGGGAGAGCTGGTCTGCCTGCTCGGGCCCAACGGGGCCGGAAAGTCAACCCTGATGCGCACGCTGGCCCGGCTGCAGCCTTCCCTGTCCGGCCAGATCTGGCTCGACGGCCGGACGCTCGCCGACCTGCGACCGGGCCAGCTCGCCCGCCGCCTCAGTATCGTCCTCACCGAACGCGTCGACGTCGGCGCCATGACAGGATATGGGCTGGTTAGCCTGGGCCGCCATCCCTACACCGGCTGGACCGGCTCCCTGAACGAACAGGACCAGCGCATCGTCCAGTGGGCCTTGCGCGCCGTCGGCGCCCAGGACCTCGCCAACCGCCTGACCGTCGAAATGAGCGACGGCGAACGACAAAAGGTTTTCATCGCCCGCGCCCTGGCCCAGCAGCCCAGCGTGATGCTGCTCGACGAGCCGACCGCCTTCCTCGACCTTCCCCGCCGTGTCGAAGTCATGGAGCTGCTGCGGCAGCTCGCCATCGAGAATAACCAGGCAATCCTGCTTTCCACCCATGACCTCGACCTTGCCCTGCGAAACGCCGACCGGCTCTGGCTTATCTCTTCCGACGGCGACCTCTTCGACGGCGCGCCCGAAGACCTCATCCTCAACGGCGCATTTGAGCGGGTCTTCTCCGCCGAAGGCGTTTCCTTCGACCGCGCGCGCGGCTCCTTCCACACCCGCCAGGAGAACTGCGGCCGCCTGCTCCTTCATGGTGACGGCGTCGCCGCCTTCTGGACCCGTCGCGCGCTCGAACGAATCGGATATGCCGTCGAAAATGACGACGAGAACGGGAACTCCTCTTTCTACCCAGCGCGCGCGGCCTCTCAGGCTTCGGCGCCCGGCTCCGTCACAGTAGAGTTGCGCGAGGACGGAGCTATCTATATATTGGACATGGCAGGGCGCAAAGACTCGTTCAGTTCGCTCAACGCCCTCACCACTTACCTGCGCCGCGCAGGCGCCGGAGGAAATGCTGATGCCAAGGCTGACCAAAATATACACACGCGGCGGTGACAACGGTACCACCGCGCTCGGCGGCGGCCAGCGCGTCGCCAAAGACGCCATCCGCGTTCAAGTCTACGGAACGGTTGACGAGCTCAATGCCCACATCGGCGCTGCGCTGGCAGGCGGCCTGTGCGAGCGGCTGCAGGTCACACTGCGCGAAATACAGAATGAACTTTTCCACCTGGGATCGGATCTGTGCTTTCTGGAAGAGGACAAAGCCCGCTACACGCCGCCGCAGATCGAGCAACGCCACGTGGACCGCCTGGAAGCTCTCCTGGACAAGCTCACGCCCATCGTCGGCCCCCTGGAAAACTTCATCCTGCCAGGCGGCTCGCCCGGCGCCGCCCAACTCCACGTCGCGCGTACCGTCTGCCGGCGGGCAGAGCGCGAAGCCGCCGCGCTCGCCCGCGATGAGAAAGTCAACCCTCACGCTATGCGTTATCTGAACCGCCTCTCCGACGCGCTCTTTGTCATGTCCCGCTTGCAGAATCAGGAAGAGCAGGTGGCCGAACCCTTGTGGGATCCAGCCGCTTGAGCAGGCGGCTCTGCGCCGCATGACGATGACGCTGTCTGATCAGGGCCCTCGAGGGGCTCTGGCCAATCGAGAAAGAACGGAGGAGCTTCGAGTGGATGTTCCGGAGATGGCGCCCTACGCGCGCCACATTTTCATATGTTCAGGGCCATTCTGCGATCCGGAGGGCAAGGGAAGCAGGCTCTACGCCCAGCTGGCCCGCAAACTGGGGGAGTTGGGCGAATACGACAACCCCCAGCGCGTCAAACGGGGAACCTCACCATGCCTGGGCGTCTGCCACAGCGGCCCCATCGTGGTCGTCTATCCCGACGGCATCTGGTACTGCCAGGTCGATGAAGCCCTGTTGGACCGAATCATCGAGGAGCATCTGCGCAACGGCCAGCCTGTGCAGGAGGCCGTCTACCATCGTCTCGAAGAAAAGACCTACTCAAGTAATGTCAGGTAGGCGTAGACCGCTTTGAGCCCTTCCGGGCTGATCTTGGTAGAGCCGAAGAGGTGGTCAGGACCGAGTTCTCCGCCGGTGCGAATCAGGTCCTCGAAATCGTCCTCACCCATTGCCAAACCAATGAGCGAAGCCCCCAGATCGGTTCCCGTTGCGCCCTCGCCATGGCACTCCTGGCAACGATTGCCGTAGACGAATTCGCCCGTCGCGATGTCCGGCTCTTCCGCCGCCGCCGCCTCGTCCTCCTGTCTATCCGCTTCGCTCGCCTCTTCCATATCCGTTACCGGCGTGGGTTGGTCAAAACGTGCGGCCGGCATCGTCGGCACAGCGCCCCTCCTGTTCCCGCCTTCCCCGCCGGCCGCCGCCTCCTCATCGTCCGCCCCGCAGCCTGCCGCAAGAATCAGAATCAGGAAGATCACTGCCATGCCGGGCCTGAAGCAGGCCGCAATTCGTCGAATTCTCACTTTTCTCTCCAACATCCTCTCCGCCTTCCCGCTTGCCCTTCCTTGCCGTAGAACCGCTTCCAGCCGCATCCCGCATGGCGGCCTGTCATGTGAACCGGCTGCCCGCCGACCGCGCTATTCGATCATCTTCGGATCCAGCGCATCCCGCAACCCGTCTCCCACAAACGAAAAACCGAGCATGGATAGGGCCACCGCAACTGTGGGGAACAGCGCCAGATGCCAGTATACCCGCACATACGCATTGCTTACACCTACCATCTTCCCCCAACTGGGGATCGGATCGTTGATGCCGATGCCAAGAAAACTCAGGCCCGCCTCGCCGAACATCGCCGCCGGAATCCCGAAACTGATGGCAACCAGGATCGGCGTCAGCGCGTTCGGCAGCAGGTGCCGCAAAATAATCCGGTTCCGACTCACGCCGACGCAACGGGCCGCCTCTACATACTCCTTCTCGCGCAAAGAAAGTATCTGACCTCGCGTCAAACGGGCAATGCCAATCCAGCTTGTGATGCTGAGCGCGAAAATCACCTTCGTGATGCCGCCTCCCCACACAGATATGATCAGGATCGAAAACATCAACCCGGGAAACGCAGTCATGATGTCGATGAAGCGGGAGATGAGAAAATCTGTGCGGCCTCCCACAAAACCGGCCAGGCTGCCCAGCGGAACCCCTATTACAAACGCAACCATCTGCACCGCAATGCCCACCGTCATCGACGTGCGGGCCCCGTAGATAAGACGACTCAGATAGTCGCGGCCCACCTCGTCCGTCCCCAGCGGATGGCCGGCCAGTTCAAAGGGAAAACGCAGCACACGGTCATAATAGACCCTGTCGTATGGATAGGGCGCCACCAGATCAGCGAAGACAGCCAGGGACAAAAAGAACACGACGATCGCCAATCCAGCGACGGCCAGCCTGTTCCGTAAAAACCGTCGCGCCGCGTCATGCCACAAGGTGCGGTGACGGCTTTCCTCCGGCCGGGCTACATCCAATCGCGTCGCTGCGCTGACCGTCACTATGCGCCTCCCTCTGCGCCCAGTCGTACGCGCGGGTCAATCCACGTATATAAGATGTCCGTGAACAGATAGGTCAAGCTCCACAAGAAGGCGATCAACAGGAACAGAGCCATGATCATCGGATAGTCCCGATTGAATATGCTGGTGACGAAGAACTTCCCCAGGCCGTTGATGCGGAACACGGCCTCAATAAATATGCTTCCCGTCAACAGATTCGGTATGATCACCCCCAGCGCCGTCACCATTGGAATCAACGCATTGCGCAGAATGTGGCGCAGCATGATTGTCTTTGTCGCCAGTCCCTTCGCCCTCGCCGTCCGCGTGAAATCCTGGCGCATCACGTCCACAACGCTCGACCGCGTATAGCGGGCAATGATCGCCAGCGGGCCCAGCGCATAGGCCAGCACCGGCATGATCCAGTCGGTGCAGATATAGGCGCTTCCAATCAGGCAGGTTCCGGAAGCGTTCCACCCGCCCATCGGCAGCCACTTGAGCCGCACCGCAAAAAACAGGATCAGCCACATCGCTATCACAAAACTCGGCACCGTTATCCCCAGCATGGCGATAAACGTTGTAACGTTGTCGAGCCACGAGTTTTGATGATACGCGGCGTACACCCCTAACGCAATGCCCGCGCCAAAGGCCAAAAGCACCGTCATCAGGCCCACCTGCGCCGTCACTTTCCAGCTCTTGGCAATCAGCGCGGTCACTGTCGTCGTCGGCTGCTGGTACGGAATGCCGAAATCAAAGTGCAGGACCGCATTCTTCATATAGTTCAAATACTGTATATGGATTGGCTTGTCGAGTCCGTACTTCCGCAGTATGTTCTCTTTCGCGGCTGGCGGCAGAGGGGCTTTTGTCTCGTCAAAGGGGCCGCCGGGCACTTGGTGCATGAGGAAGAAGGTAACAACGGAGACGATAAACAGGACCAGCAATAGCGACAAAACTCGCCCTAAAATGTAACGTGCCATTGCGCGTTGCCTGACCGATAGCTGCGGGAGCGGGAGGCCGCCATGGCAGCCTCCCGCTCCGCTCTAACCCTGCTTGCTTGTCAAGGACTTCCCATTTACCAGCTATTCGCTGATATAGATCTGCGCAATGTCCTGGTCATTGCCCCAGTGCCATCCGGTAATGCCCTGGGAGTCTGGGTCGCGAATCGTGCCCAGGACCCACGGCTGCATCAGGTCGCCTGCCCAGCGGTGGGCAATGAAGATCCCGCCCACGTCGTCCACCAGGACACGCTCGGCATCGCGGAACATCTGATCGCGCAGCTCCGGATTCCCAACCATACCGGCAGCTTCAGTGACAAGCGCGTCAAACTCATCGTTCTTCCAGGAGTGCCGGCCGCCAGACTTCCAGACATTGCCCAGCAGGTTTGCCGGATCAAGGAAGTCCATGCCGTAATCGACCGCGCCGAATGTCAACTCAGTCGGCTTGGCGTTCAGCGCATCCATGTAGATCTTGCGGTCTACATTCGAAATCTCGATGTCAATGTTCAAGCAGGAGCTGATCGAAGCGGCCACTGCCTGGTAAACGGCTGCCATCGCCGGCGCCTCGCCGCGCAGCATCATCACCTGGTCCGGGAATCCCTCACCGCCAGGATAGCCTGCCGCGGCCAGGTGCTCGTTGGCAAGGTCGCAGTCGAAGTTCTGATACGCCCGCAACGTGCCCTCAGTGTCAGACGACGGATAACCCGGCATCAGCATCGAGTAGGCCGGCATCGCCTTGATCTCACCATATACGCTGGCAACGATATTCTCGCGGTCGACCGCATGAGCGAACGCCTTGCGAATATCCGGATTGCTGAACGGTTCGGTGAATGTATCAAACAGAAGATAGTCCGTGCGGAAGTCGCCGAAATGCCGCAGGTAGTTGCTGGACATCGTCTCATCCCGCAGGATCAGTTCAAAGTCGGCCGGCGTCAGCGCGCCATAACCCACCACGTCGATGTCGCCGTTCTGATAGGCGGCAAAGAAAGTGCTCGGATCCATGAACGTACATTCGATGCGCTTCAACAGAGGCGGCCGGTAACCTTTATAGGTTGGGTTGGCCTCGACCGCGATCCTGTTGCCCGGATCAAACTCGGCCAGTACGAAAGGACCGGAGGAAACCGAAGTCTCCAAACTGCTGTTGTAATAGGGACCGTGCTCCTCCAGGGCCTTCTTCTGCAGCGTGAACGCAAACTTCATCACGCCAGGCAATGGCGGGAACACGTCCTCCGTTTCAACCTCAAGCGTCAAATCATCAACCGCACGGACGCCCAGCTCCTCGGGCGGCAGCTCGCCGGCGATAATCTTGCTCCAGTTCTTGATGCCGCCATCGGCCAGGAAGCTATAGAACCACGAGAAATCCCAACCGTGCTCGGGGGTCGCGGTCAGCCGGAAGGTGGCCTCGTAGTCATAGGCCGTCAGGGGCGTGCCGTCGCTCCAGACCTGGCCGGGCCGCAAGTGGAAAGTCCAGACCTTGCCGTTCTCCGATACGTCCCAACTCTCGGCCGCGCCGGGAATCACGTTAAAGTCCTTGTCCAGAGAAACCAGTGTATCCTGGAAGAGATCCGCCAGGCAGTACCGGTTGTAGACTGCCACCGGGAAGTCAAACGTGGAAGCGCTCTGGTGTATGTTGGCTGCCACCCGGTATACCTGCTCGTCATAGGGGCGGGCATCCGCAGGCAACTCCGTGCCGTACACAGTTACATTGCTGGCAGCTTCCTCACTTGCCTCTCCGGCCGCCGGCTCTTGCGCCGCTGGCGCCGCTGCCGGCATACAGGCCTGCAGAAGCAGACCGACCAGGAGAAAGACAGGAAGGCCGTAGGCCAACCAGCGGGGTCTTCGAACAGCTCGTTTCGACATTGATGCCTCCTGAGTGATATGTGAATGGAAGAAAAGACGGCGGCTTGGGGGCGTGTGCTGCTCTCCCGCAATCCGCGCCGGGGTACCGTAGAAATGCGCAATGCAATAAAGGGGGATTCCTGGAGTTTACTCGCCCGCTAGTCTAAGACATACTTTCCGGATTCACAAATTTCCTGTGCGGCGCGCGTGCGAACTTCCTTGCACGCGAAAACGGGCCGCCCGCCCGCCGCCCTGCCTCCAGCAGGACGGCTCCGCGGAACGGCCCGCTTCTATTCTCGAATTCTGCGTCCCGGACCCTACTCCGCCCAAGACCCCTTTGCCATCATGCCGCCATCCACATTCACATATTCGCCGGTCATAAAGGAGGCCGCGTCGCTGCTCAGAAACAGCACCACCGAAGCAATGTCCTCCGGCTTGCCGATCCGCCCAAGCGGGTGCGCGTCGGCCGCGGCCGAGCGTAGCGCCTCAACGTCCTGGTTCACGCTCTCCAGCGCCAGGCTCGTCTCAATCGTACCGGGATTCACCGCCAGAACGCGGATATTCTGTTCTGCGTATTCCAGCGCCAGCTGCTGTGTCAGCGATATCATTCCACCCTTGCTCGCCGCGTAGGCCGGCACACCCTTCATCGACTGCCGCCCCTGCACGCTGGCGATGTTGACGATGACGCCCCCGCCCTGCTTCAGCATCTCCGGCACAGCATACTTGGACATCAGAAATCCGCTCTTCAGGTTGACAGCCAGAATGCGGTCCCATGCCTCCTCCGGAAACTCATGCGCCGGAAGGTAACTGTCCAGGGGCTGAATACCCACGTTGTTGACCAGGACGTCAACGCTCCCGTTGGCCGCCGCCTGGGCCACCAACGCTTCGCAGTTTGCCGCCTCAGACACATCCCTATTGACGTATGTGACTGATCCCGGCAACGACGCGCCTTCAGCCTCGATGCGCCCCCCCGCAACCGTGTCTACATCCGCGCAAAATACATCGGCGCCGGCCTGGGCAAAAGCCCTCGTTACGCCTTCGCCAATGCCCTTCGCCCCGCCCGTGACAATCACAGTCTTGCCGCTAAAGTCATTCATCGTAGCTCCTCCACTGAGTAAGTGTGATTCTTTGGTGTACGGTTCGCTCCTGTCGATCTCTCCCAAAAATCAGTCCGCTGCCAAAAAGTCCGCAATGGCCCCCGCCTCCTCCTCGGTGATTCCCGCCACTGCCATCGTCGTCCCTTCAGCGAACCCCGCAGGATCGGCAAGGTAAGAAGCCAGACTGTCTCTCGTCCAGACAATATCCAGCCCGGTAAGCGCATCCGAAAAATTGAAGCCCGCGACCGCTCCCGCCCGCCTCCCGATAATGTCCTCCAGGTGCGGCCCCGCGCTGTGCTCCCCAACCAAAAGATGGCAGCCCGAACAGTTTGCCCGAAAGAGCGCCGCGCCGGGCAGCGCCGTCAGGTCGTCAAGCGGGCTGTCCTCTTCCACCTGCTCCGCCGCGGCATAAGGCTTGCCGAACGTATAGCTCCCCTCCCAAATCGGCCCTCGCCAGAAGACCTCGCCGTCAGGGCTCTCCTCCCGTATCACCTGCCCCGTATAGATCTTGCCAATCCCATACGCCGGCAGCGGACGAACCACCACGCAGCCGCCTGCAAACGCGCCGCTTCCGATTCCCTCATCATAGGCGTAGAAATCATAGACATTGAACCCAAACGCCTCGAGCTCTGGGGAAACGTCCTCCTCGTCAACCGGTGTGATGTGCAGGAAGAACCTGCTGCGTAGCTCGCCGTTGCTGCAAGGACTCTTCATGTAGACCAGCAGGTTCCCGTGGACATGCACGTGGAAGAGAGAGCGCATCTCCGGCGGCCCGAGCGCCTCCCCCTGAAGACCGCGCGCCGCAGGATCCGCATCATCGTCCAAATGGCTGAAGAAATCAGTGCAGACTTCGCCGGCGTCATATGTATAGATCGATCTGGATTCGATGCCAAACTGGCAATATATCGGCGCACGTCCCAACAGAAGGATCGTGGACGTGTCTGTCAGCATCGCGATGCCGCCGTCAGGCATCTGCACGATGTCCCGAATCCGTTCCCCAAACGAAATCCGCTCGAAATTGACGACGCGCCCTTCGCGAACGCGGATTCGAAAAAGAGAACCGCTTCTCAATGACCCTACCAGCAAATCGTCCTTCCACAGGGGAAACTGCTCACTACTGCTGACAATCAGATTGGATACCGCGATTGATGGGATCCAGGCAAAATAGGGCTCCTCAAAGTCGTCGTGCCCCCCCTGTGCCTCGCTATACGGCCAGACCCTGTTGCCATACAGAATGCCGTATGTGACAAACGGCCAGCCATAGTCCAGTCCAGGTTTCACCAGGTTCAGCTCATCGCCTCCTTGTGGCCCGTGCTCAGTCAACCAGAGGTTGCCTTCCCTGTCCCGCGCCAGCCCCTGCGGATTGCGAAAACCGCCGGCTACGATCTCGACCTCCCCGCTTGCCAGCTCTACCCGGACCAGTCTGCCAAGGTGGGAATCCGGGTCAACGACCGGCGGCTTGGCCGGGTCGCCTCCCTCCTGCAGTTCATGCCATTCATACACCGCGTGGTCGCCGATCGCCACGAGCAGATGCCCGTCGCCGTCCATCAACATCCGCCCCCCTGCCTGGATTCCCCCGCCAGTCTTCGGGACCTCGCCCCCCCAGCCCGCAAACAGAGCGGTGTCAACGCACGGATGCGCCCTGAACTCCGTCTTCCAATCCTCAGAGACCGTGTAGGCCCCCTCAGATACCCTCAGCTCCGTTGAGGAGACCCGAAACTCTACGCAATCGCCCATCAGGTAATGATGCGAAACAAACACGCGGTATGCCTCCGCCGATACCGCTCGCGCCAGAACATCCGCCACCCGGAACCCCACCCATCTGATTCGACTTTCCGGCGCCGTCTGGTACATCGGTACCCTCTGCGGCAGGTAGTTCACCTCGCCATCAGCCTGAACGATCGCGATCCGGCCTCTCGGCGTCACGAGCAGAAGAGCATCGCCCAGCAGGTCGATCGCCCCGCCGCTGTCCTCAAACTTCTCAAGTTCAATGAAATGAAGCTGAAGCTCATACAGATGCGTCTTCTTTGTCGGCGGCTCCGGCGTCAACAGCGCCCTCGCGTCAGCAGAATCCGGCGCGGCCCCAATCGGAGTCTGCTGCAAGATGAGCGTCCCAACCGGCGCGGCCGCCGCAACTGCCAGCAATAATAGTTGACGTATTCGTCTTAGCAGTGAAAGCATTTCCACCCGCCGCCTCTCTGCCGCAAAAGTTCTCCAACCCTGAGAACTCCCCAAAATGAATCTTCCCTTTTTCCGCAGGCCCCCTATCTGGATGCAAGAAAGGCCGCGATTAGCTGGGCCTCCTCAGCGCTCACACCCACACCCGCCATCGTCGTTCCCGCCGCGAACGCAGCCGGATCGATGATGTACGCCTCCAGGCTCTCCTGCGACCAGACAATTTCCAATCCCGCCAGGGCGTCAGTGAAATCAAATCCGGCAATCTCTCCCGCCTGCCTGCCGACGATGCCTTCAAGGTGCGGCCCTATGTTGTGTTCGGCGTCAAGGTTGTGGCAACTGCCGCAGCGCGCGCCGAAAAGCTCCGCCCCCGCCCCTCCTGTCCCCGCGTCCGCCGCCGCTTCAGCAGAGGCGCCCTTAAACGTGTGACTGCCTTCCCAGACGGGACCCCGCCACGTGACCTCCCCGTCCTCTCCTTCCTCCCGAATCACCTGTCCAGTGTAGAGATGGTAAATCCCGTAGCCAGGGAGCGCGCGCGTCACCAGGCACACATCGCCGTGTCTCGTCGCGAAGACGTATTCGTCGTCCGCGTTGAAGTCCAGCACATTAAAACCGAGATGCGCACTCCCCTCAGCAAGGTCCCCGCCGTCCACCGGCGTCAGGTGCAGGAAAAAACGATTCTCCAAATCGCTCTCCATGCAAGGGCTCTTGACATAGGTGATCCGGTCTTCATCTACATAGAGATTGAACAGCGAACGAACCGTCGGGCTTTCAAAATGGTCATCTCCGAGCGACCGGATCGCCGGGCTTTCTGCCGCCGCCACCATCTCCCCAAGGTCGATGCAGACAGCCTCGCCGTCATGCGAGTATATCGACTCCACATCGTTGTCAGACTGGCAGAACAACGGCGCCCGCTGCAAAAACAGGATCTTGGCGCTGTCCGCCAGCAGGGCAATGCGTCCATCCGGCATCTGCGTAATATCCCGAATCCGGGCCCCTATCTCCATCGGCTCAACAAACATCACGTGCCCCTCATTCATACGCACGCGATACAGTGTCCGCGAAATCATCGACGCAATCAGAAAATCGCCCTGCCACAGCGGGAAATGAGCACTGTCGCTTACCACCAGATTCGAAATCCCGATCGCAGGTATCCACGCATAGACCGGTTTCTCATAGCCATCGTGCCGGCCTTGCACTTCATTGTACGGCCATACCTTGCTCCCATACTGGGTGCCGTGCGTAACGTAAGGCCAGCCATAGTCCAGCCCCGGTTTCAGCAGATTGAGCTCATCTCCTCCTTCGGGCCCATGTTCAGTCTGCCAGATGTTGCCCGCCCGATCGCGGACCAGACCTTGCGGATTTCGGAAGCCGCGTGCGACAACCTCCACCTCACCGCTCGCCAGATCGATGCGCAGAAGCCTGCCCAAATGGGAATCCGCCTCGACCTCCGGCCGCGGCGCCAGCGGATACGCCTCCTGGTACCACTCATACACTGCCTGGTCCCCGGTAACCAGCAGGAGATGCCCCGGTCCGTCCATCAACATCCGCCCGCCCGCCTGGATCCCCCCTCGATGCGCGAAATTAAAGACGTCCGCCTCGATACACGGATCCGCGACGAACTCAGTCTTCCAAGCCGGCGAAACCCTCGCGCCCGCGCCTTCGACCTGCAACGAGGTCGAGGACACGCGAAACTCGACACAGTCGCTTGTATAGTAGTGATGCGATGCGTACAGTCTGAACTCGTCCGGCCCAACTTCGTGTAGCAAAATGTCCGCCACCCTGAACCCAGTCCATAATATCGGCTTCTCCGACGCCGACTCATTCATCGGAACGCGTTGCGGCAGATTTTCGACCTGCCCGGCAGGGCCAATCAGAGCTAGCCGTCCTCGCGGTGTCGCCACAAGTAGGCCATCCCCCAGCGGCTCAATCGCGCCCCCCCGGTTGGGAAACGCCTCAAGCTCGACAACATCGACCTGTATCTCATACAGGTGCGTCGCAACAAGCGAACTTTCCGAGGGCGTGATCGCCGCGCCGACCGCCCAGTCCCGCGCCCCTTGCGCCCAGCCCGGATTCAGGACCAATGCTGCCGCGATGAGAACGGCCGCCGCGGCCAGGCTTAACCTGGTCCGCGCCCAGCCCATCTTTCTCTTCGATGTTGTGCTGTTTCCTGAGTGAGACATGCATTCTCCCCGGCAGGCTGAACTCTCTGCGCCGATCGCGCGCCGCACCGGCTTCGCAGCCTCCACCTCTCCCGCCGTTCCCGCCAAGCGAACACAGGCCGACGCCGCAACCGGTATTACGCTTCCGGCCCCTGCCGCCAGCCTCGGCCGCAAGGCCCTGACCCGTGGGCAGCCGTCGCTTCACCCACCGTGACTCCCAACTGGTTGATTCCCGTGCCCCTTGGCAGCTCGAAAGCGAAATGTACGCGAATCGCCTCAAACCAGGCCCCGCAAAAACCGGTTCAAACGATCGTCCATAGGCCTGAACCGCAAAAGGCTTTCGTTCATCCTGAGGCGGTCACGGGCAAAGCTATCTTAATCCTGTTCATAGCCTCAAACAAATCTTGCGTTCCCGTCGAGTTCTCCTGCAATTTCAAGCTCTGTCAGATTTGACGGCCTTCTGCCGGCAGGGCGATTGCATCTAAATTGGGTCAGAACATCGAAATGCAGCCGAATACTCTTCCAGGTCGGGGTAAGACACAGGGAAATGTACGAAAGATGGCACGTAGACGGAGAATTTAACTTATCTCGCCGACTGAGGGC
>JAJDZJ010000135.1 GCA_022824685.1 Caldilineaceae bacterium | reverse complement strand
CTCGCCGACTGAGGGCCTGATCCGCGGCGTCTTCCCGTCGATATTCAGTAAGCGCAGGGTGATTTCCACTTATTCTCGCTTTCTTCTGGCCACAATTTCAACTGAATCGGCCTACAGATTTAGATGCGATTGCCCTGGGCGGGGGGCGGGCCGGACGGCAAGGCGATTGAGTCCGTGGGTGGTCGCGGAGAACGGCGGAGGGCGAAGGGCGGTTGATTCACGGAGGGGCACGGAGAACGGCAAGAGCTACTTTATCCGCGAAAGGACGCGAATTGGCGCGAAGAACACCTAACCTGCCTGAGGAGGGGCGTAGTGTGGAGTGGGAATGGGGCGAGGGCGCCGGTGAAGGGCGCCCGACTGTGGTTGGGCAGTGGCAGGCGGGTGGCGGCTAGCCTGCCATCATGTCAACGATTTCCATGGCGACTACGGCGAGGAGGGTAAGGACGATCATGAGGGCAGCCCAGCCCCCGAAGAGGTAGCTGGCAAAGGCATAGGCATTGGGACGGCCCCCGGCAGGCGAATCCGTTGCGTTGTCTTCCGAGACTATGGTTTCTTCGGCCTGCGGCGTTTCGGTTTCCTGAAGGTTCTCCTCGGACATTGGTTCCTCTCCATAAGGACTGATTGTAATGTGAATTCGTCGGACCGGCGCAAAGGGCAGGTGGCTCGTTGCGTTTCGTGGACCAGGTAAGGCTGCGAAGGCGGCCGGTCGTTTCGGCTCATCACCGTCGCCACATCCTATCCGTGAACCGTCAAGCAGTGCAAGCGATTATAGCACGAGAGATACGCTCTGCACGATTTCAGGTAGCTGGTGGGGCGCGTTACAATGGAACTTTGGGCGTCGTCATCATTGGAGTCGAGAGTGGAGGCGAAGATGGAATACCGTACATTTGGACGGACGGGACTGAGGGTCAGTGTTGTCGGGCTGGGCGCGGGAGGGCCGAGCCGGCTGGGCCAGGGCACGGACCGCAGTGAGGAGGAGTCTATCGCGGTGGTGCGGCGAGCTATTGATCTGGGGATAAACTATATAGACACGGCCGAGGCATACAAAACGGAAGAGATCGTCGGCAAGGGAATTTGGGGGGTTGACAGGGACAAGCTGGTCATTTCGAGCAAGAAGGGGGCGGGGCGCGGGGATGAGCTTGTGCCGGCGGAAGAGTACGTTGCGGGCGTGGAGGCCAGTCTGAAGCGGATTGGGGTGGAGACGATCGATGTATACCACCTTCACGGTTTGACTCTTAAAGAGTATGCGCATGCGCGGGATGAGATTTTTCCGGCATTGCGTAGGATGCAGGAGGCGGGGAAGATCCGGCATCTGGCGGTGAGTGAGCGGTTTGGTTCGGATCTGGGCCATTCCCTTTTGCAGAAGGTGATCGAAGATGATGCTGTGGATGTCGTGATGGTCGGGTTTAACATACTTAATCAGACGGCGCGGCAAAGTGTGTTGCTCGCAACGCAGGAGAAGGGGATCGCGACGGAGTGCATGTTTGCAGTGCGCAGGGCGTTCAGCAACCCGGCGCGTTTGCGGGAGATTCTGGTGGAACTGCGGCGCAGCGGAGAGATAGAGGAGGATGCGCTGGACCTGTTCAGGCCGCTGGACTGGGTGATGGAGGAGAGCGACGCGCGCTCGTTGCCGGAGGCGGCCTACCGGTTCTGCCGCCATGAGCCGGGGCTTGACGTGATCCTGACAGGGACGGGCAATGTGCGGCACCTGGAAGCAAACACGGCATCCCTGCTGAGGCCGCCGCTGCCGGAAGAGGTGACGGCGCGCCTGCGGCATATATTCAGACGGGTGCGCTCGGTAAACGGTGGTTGAACCGGGGCGGATTCTTCGAGTGGAGTCAGTCCAGCAGCTCAATGGTTCCACTGCCGCCGTTGATGCGCACTTTCTGGCTGGTCTGCAGGCGTTCGGTTGCCCGGTCGACGCCGACGACAGCGGGGATGCCGTATTCGCGGGCGACAACGGAGCCGTGCGTCATCATGCCGCCGACTTCGGTGATCAGGCCGCCGGCGGCAAGGAAGAGGGGCGTCCAGGAAGGGTCGGTTCCTGGGCAGACGAGGATGTCACCTGGCTTGAGTTTGGTGTCGAGCGGATTGATAACAACCTGCACGGGGCCTTCGACGAGACCGGGGGAGACGCCAGAGCCGACGAGCGCTTTCTCGTCTGCGCTGGCGGCGGCGGCGAGGCCGGCATAGAAGGCGGTTCCGTCGCTGAGGATAATGCGGGGGATGGAGCGCCGGCTGCGTTCGCGGCGGTCTTCCTCCCTGCGGAAGCGAACCAGTTTCTGCCTGTCGCCGGGCGCGTCCATGGCAAGTGTTTTGAGTTCGCGCATCGTGAGATAGAAGATGTCGTCGGCTCCCTCCAGGACGCCCTTGTCGGCGAATTCCTGGCCACTTTCGAGAAGGGCGGCGCGAATCATGCCCGAAATACTGACCATGGCGAATTTGGGAGACTCGCGGAAACCTGACAGCGAGCGGACGCGTTTGGCCAGCTGACGCACGATCCAGCCTGCGAGTGGTGTGTCGAATGCACTGGACGCGGCAGAGGCAAGACGGTCCGTGGCGCGGGCGGCGCTTTCTTGTCCGTTACGAAATACGCGGTCAGGGCGGGCTTCCCTGTCGTCGAGAGAGATGTAGCTCTGCAGAGAGCGGATGATGGGGAGGGGTTGTTCGGCCCAGCGGGGTTGGCCGATGTCGAGCTCGGCAAGCCCGCGCATGCCATACCGGTCGAGGAAGCTCTCCAGCGCAGATTGGGTCGAGGGAGTCAAGTCTCGACTGGCGTACAGGCGGTCCAGGTATTCCGGGTTTGCGGACTTGAAAGAAGCGGCCTCTACAGTGTCTCTGAGGATTTGCTGGGCGACTTGCCAGAGCTCCAGGTCCATTTCGGTTGTTACGTTTTTGGGGAGACTGCGGGTCAGCTCGAGGGCCAAGGACGGCTCGATCTCAGGGTTTCTGCGTGCAAGAACGGCGGCGAGCTGGCTCAGCAGGTTAAGCGATACATAGCCTGCAATGATTGTGGGCATGAAGAGGGGCAGCAGAAAAGGAAACTGGGCATTGTAGCAGAGCCACTCCAGGAGGTCGATGCGCTGGTCGAAGGTAGCGGCTTTGCGGATTCTTGCTTCTACGCTGGCGATGTGCGCCTCGACGGCGGATTTGACGGCCTGGCTCTGTTTGTCCGGTTGGAGGAAGGCTCTGACGATCGATGTGAGCAGCCGAAGGATAAACGGCGCCGCGACCGCGACGAATCGGGGACGAAGGGGGCCGGAAACGAAGAGAGGGCCGGAAATCAGCTCCTGGATGGCCTGTGCGCCGCCGGGCTCGACCATGGGGAGCGCTTTGCTGAAAATGAGGCGTCCGACGGGATTGCGCAGCGCGGGAGAGATGTTGATCCAGGGGCGGCTGGCGACGGAATGGAGGAGCGGCTGGTTGTCAAGGGTTGCGCCGGGAGAGGCGAGGTTGGCGATGCCGGCGAAGAGGCCGCGGAGCACGTCCATTCCGAGGGGGGTGAACGGTGTCAGGACTCCCTGGATGGCTCCGAGTGAAATATAGGCCAGGGTTTCACGGTTTTCGGCGGACGGGGGCAGTGGGAAGAGGGACGTGATGGGGCGGGACTGGAGCAGGAAAAGTTTGCCGCCGGCGATGGCCCATTCGATGTCCTGGGGTTCGTCGTAGAGTGCGGCCACTTTCGTGCCCATTCTGGTGAGCTGGGTGAGATGCTCTTGAGAGAGTGTCTGTTCTGCGGCGCGATCGGACGCATTTGCTTCGATGCCGCCTTCAGGCGCGCCAGTGAGTGTGGTCGCCTTGGCTCCGAGATGTTGATGGAGGACCTGACAGGTGGCGGTATCGAGTACGAAGTGGTCGGGTTCGACCTGGCCGCTGACAAGGGCTTCGCCAAGACCGAAGGCGGCGTCAATCACAGTCTCGCTGCGCTTGCCTGTCAGGGGGTTGGCGGTGAAGAGGACGCCGGAGATTTCGCTTTGGACCATCTTTTGCACGACGACTGCAAGCGCGACGGTGGACTGGTCTATGTTGTAGCGGGCTCGATAGGCGATGGCGCGTGCTGTCCAAAGGCTGCTCCAGCAGTTGACGACGGCTTGGAGGAGAGCGTCTTCCTCAATCACGTTGAGGAAGGTGTCCTGCTGGCCGGCGAAGGACATGCCGGGAAGGTCTTCGGCGGTGGCCGAGGAGCGGACTGCGACGGCGGGGCGGCCCAAATGGGCGTAGGCGGCAGTGATCTGGCTAGAGAGCTCGGTTGGGACTTCGCTGTTCTGGATGCGGGCGCGCAAATGGTCGGACAGAGACGCGAGGGCCAGGGGATTGGTCGTGTCGATAGCAGCGGTTTGGTCGGCCATCCAGCCAGTGAGGCCTGCGTGGTCGACGAAGTCAGAGTAGGCGCGGGTGGTGATGATGTAGCCGTTGGGAACGGGAATTCCTGCCTTGGCAAGTTTGGCCAGGTTGAGGCCTTTGCCGCCGACGCGGGACAGGGAGGCGTCCGGCGTGTCGAAGGGCAGGCAGTGGGGATTTATCGGACTGTGTTTGGGTGCAGTTTTCACGTAAATGTATGGGCTCTCGGAGGGAATGGAAGGGGGCCGAGAGATGTTTCTGGATTGGGCGTTAGTGTATGTGATGCGGTTGTGCGTGTCAAGCGGGGAGAGTGGGAACTGCAGGGGAAGGAACGAAGGGCGTGTTGGCGTTTCTGATTGGAAGCGTGTATCTGTGCGGGTGGGCTGGGGCGCCCACAAGGGGCGCCCCTACAGGAGATTGCGGCGTAAGAGAGCGATGAAAGGGAAGGGCGAGAAATCCGCCGTGGGGCGGGCAATCGGGGGATCGCACGCTGAGGTCTGGAGCCCACTTCTATAGACTACCCCTAAAAATGGCTTGCACGCTTTGGGACGCGTGTGTTGACGACTCTGTGGGATCTTAGTATTCTTAGGCAGTCCTTCTAACCCCATCCCTTTCATTTAAGGAGAGCGCAATGTCAAGGGAGAATGAACGCGGGCAAGACCGGCTGGATGTGAAGGTTGTGGGCGAGAGTCTTGCCGCATCGGAGAAGATACTGACGGATGAGGCGCTGGCGTTTGTGGCGGAGCTGCACAAGGCGTTTGATGCGAGGCGTCGTGCGTTGCTGGCGGCCCGAGAGGAGAGGCAGGCCCGAATCGACGCGGGCGAGACGCCCGGTTTTCTGGATGAGACTGAGGCAGTGCGCAGCGGGGAATGGCAGGTGGCGGACACGCCGGACGATTTGCAGCGGCGGTGGGCGGAGATTACGGGTCCGGTTGACCGCAAGCTGGTGATCAATGCGCTGAATTCAGGCGCGGACGTTTTCATGGCTGACTTTGAGGACGCGAATTCGCCGACGTGGGCGAACTGCGTGGAAGGGCAGTTGAATCTTTACGATGCCGTGCGGCGGCAGATACGGTTGGAGGATGAGGCGAGGGGGCGGATCTACGAGCTGAATGATGAGATCGCGACGCTCCTGGTGCGGCCGCGGGGATGGCATCTGGTTGAGAAGAATGTGCTGGTGGACGGGGAGCCGGTTGCGGCGAGTCTGTTCGACGCGGGGCTGTATGTATTTCACAATGCGGCGGAACGGCAGCGGCGGGGCAGCTCCTGCTATTTCTATCTTCCCAAGCTGGAGAGCCATCTGGAGGCGCGGTTGTGGGCCGATGTTTTCTCGCATGCTGAGGAGGCGCTGGGGATCACCCATGGTTCGTTCCGGGCGACTGTCCTGATTGAGACGATCCTGGTGGCGCTGGAGATGGAGGAAATACTTTATGAGCTACGCGACTATTCGGCGGGCTTGAATGCAGGTCGGTGGGATTACATTTTCAGTGCGATTAAGAAGTTCCGGAACAGTCCTGACACCGTGTTGCCGGAGCGTGCGCAGGTCACAATGACGACGCCCTTCATGCGGGCGTACACTGAGCTGCTGGTCCGCACGTGCCACAAGCGCGGGGCACACGCGATTGGCGGTATGGCGGCCTTCATACCGAGCCGGCGTGATCCAGCGGTAAACGAGGAAGCGCTGGCGAAGGTGCGGGCTGATAAGGAGCGTGAGTCCGGCGACGGGTGCGATGGGACTTGGGTTGCGCACCCGGACCTTGTGCCTCTGGCGCGGGGGATATTCGAGGAGGCGACGGGCGGCGCTCCTCACCAGAAGCAGCGGATGCGGGATGATGTGGCGGTGACAGCGGATGAGATCGTGGATGTCGGCGTACCCGGCGGCACGATAACGGAGAGCGGGCTGCGCACGAATGTGGATGTATCCCTGCAGTATTTGAACGCGTGGCTGTTGGGCAACGGCGCGGCGGCGATCTACAATTTGATGGAGGACGCGGCCACAGCTGAGATTTCGCGTTCACAGATCTGGCAGTGGATCCGGCATGGAGCGAAGCTGGAAGACGGGCGGCCAGTCACACGTGCGCTGTACGAACAGATTCGGGACGAGGAGTTGAAACGGCTGGGCGAATTCGGGCCGGGCCGGTTGGAAGAGGCGGGCGAGATCCTGGACAAGCTGATTCTGACCGATGAATTCGAGGAATTCCTCACACTAATTGCCTACGATTATCTGACGTGAGCGAATAAGACCTGAATCGGGACGTAAAACCGGGTTTGCCATGTTCGGTTCGAGGTGGTAGTTCTGTTAGACTTAAGTCAATTGTCTTTTGGCGAGTATGAACAAGAGATGACAGAAGAGGCGCAGGGCAAGATTCCCAGGCCATTGAAGAAACGAATCGAGGAAGCGCCGACGAAAACGGTCTATTTGCTTCTGCATGTCAGCGGGAATGGACCTGGGCAGGAGGCGGCGATCGAGCGGGCAGGATTTACGGTGCGGCATCGGACCACGATCGTGCCCTGTTTCGCTGTCAGCGGACCCGGTCAAGGTCTGCGGTCACTGTTGAAGGAGTCGTGGCTGATTCGGGTTGAGGAGGACGCCGCGGTTCAGACGTGGTAGACAGGAAGGGCGCTGGCCGAGTCTGGGGCCGGCTGGGGTCAAGCCGGCAGGGCGCATGGTCGGGAGGAACGGCAGCTGCGGGTAGGGCACCGGTAGGGCCGATGGTTTCGGTACTGCGCAGCGGGAAGGAAGTAGCTGGTCGCCCGATGGGAGATTCGGGCCTGAAAGCTCCGGGACGAGTAGGTTGCAGGAATGGTGGGGTGCTGCAGCGTAGCAGCACTGACGCGCCCATTATCAGTTTAGGCGAATTTGCGATTTTGCGCTGGACGTGGGCAATGGACGAGATCAGGAGGAGTTTGGCCGATGTATGTGGAGAAGTACTCTGCCCATGTTCGGGATGTGATTGAACAGGCCCGGGTTGCCCATGATGAAGTAGAGGTGATTGTCAGATTTCACTCGAGCGGCGGTCAGAGGAGTATTGGCCGTTTGGCCGCGGGCGCCGGCGCCATCAGGGTGAATCAGGAGTTTCGAGTCATTCCGGCCACAGCGGTCACGCTTGATCCGACGACGATCGACGAGTTGGCGGATTCGGACGATGTGGCGGAAATCTGGCTGGACGAGGTCGTGCATATCATGTTGGATGTTTCGACTCCGCATATCAGGGCGCCGCAAGTGTGGGAGCAGTTGCGCAATGACGGTGAGGGGGTCACGATCTGTGTTGTCGATACGGGCCTTGACGCTACCCACGCGGACTTTTCCGGGCGAGTAGGTTTGACGGCAGATTTCAGCGGGAAGGGCTCGCCTGTGGACGGCAACGGCCATGGCACACACGTGGCGTCGACGGCGGCTGGGACGGGCGCGGCCAGCGGGGGGAAGTATATTGGCGTTGCGCCCGGGGCCACGGTCATGGCGGCCAAGGTACTTGCGGACAATGGAAGCGGGCGCATGAGCAACGTTATGGCGGGTCTGGAGTGGGCGGCGCAGAACGGGGCGGATATTCTGAATCTGTCGCTGGGCAGTCGAGGCAGCAGCGACGGCTCTGATGCGTTGAGCACGATGTGCAATGCGATCGTGGATTTGGGCAAGATCATGATTGTGGCGGCCGGGAATAGCGGGCCGAGGCAGAGCACGATCGGGAGCCCGGGCGCGGCTGAGAAGGTGATTACGGTGGGCGCGTCCAATGACCAGGACAGCGTCGCGCGTTTCAGCAGCCGCGGGCCGACGGCAGATGGGCGGATTAAGCCGGACATCGTCGCGCCGGGGAGCAGGATTGTCGCGGCGCGGGCAGCGGGGACTTCGGTCGGGCAGGTGGTGGATGACAATTACACGACGGCCAGCGGGACGAGTATGTCGACGCCGCACGTGGCGGGGCTGGCGGCGCTGATGCTGCGAGCAAATTCAGGGCTCGGCCCGGCCGAGATCAAGAATATGCTGATGGCCACGAGCGTCGACATCAACAATGCCGAGTACGGGCAGAATGAAGCCGACAAGAATATTCAAGGCGACGGCCGTATTGATGCGTTGACTGCAGTCCAGTTTGCCGAGTCTGGCCAGCAGCCTCCGCCGCACAAGCCGTCGCTGCCTGTTCCGTCGCCGCCTTCTCCCGGCCCCAGTCCTCCGGTTGGCTGTTTGGCTGCTCCTCTGAAGCTTCTTAAGCTGTTCTAATCCAATCGAATCAAGCAAAATCGAGTCGAGTTGGGCGGCGCGTCAGGCGAAGGTTGGCGCTTGCCCGTTATTGGCGACCGCGCGGCATGGGAGCCTTTGGACGTTACGATGGTGGATTCGGAGATTTCTGCGAGCGAGTTGGAGGAGCGGGCGCGCAAACGGAAGGCGATCGGTCTGTCGCGGGGCCGGCCCACGGCCAAAGCGGTTGTTTACAGTCCTCCTGAGGCGAGGAGGTTTCGCCCCGGGCCGGCGCTGGGACTCGCTGTAGTTGCCGCGGCGGTGGCGGCTATTGTCCTTTGGCGCACAGGCTTCCTTGGTAGCGGGCCCTACGAGGGCCAATCAGTGGCACAGCCTGAGCCGGGAAGTCTGATCGCGCGCGATGATTTCGATGATCCTTCCTTTGCGCTGCCGGTTGGCGCGGACGAACAGGCGGAGCTGGGTTATGTGGGAGACCTCTACAGTATCAGAGTGGAACGCGCCGGGGAGATGGCGTGGGCTACGTTGGGGCAGTTGAATCTTGGGGGCACCGGTTTGAGGCTGACCTTCGCCTGGCGTCGCAAGGCGACTTTGCCTGGGGATACGGCGGCTTGATCGCGCGCTACAGGAATCGTGACAATTTCTATCTGTTCGCGGTGGACAATAACGGGCAGTACAAGGTGGAGCTTGCGGAGCGGGGCGCCTGGCGCACGGTACAACCATGGACGGAGACAGCTGCGCTTTCAGAAGGGCGCCGTAACGTCCTGGCAACTCTCGACGACGGCGGGAGGCTGCGATTTGCCATTAATTCTGTTGTCGTCTACACCGTGGCCGATCCGAGATTGCCGGGGGGTGATGTTGGCCTTGTCGTGGGCGCGCGCAGCCGCGGCCGGGCGCAGGGTCTCTTCGACTGGGCAGCGATCTACGAAATCCCGATTGACAGAGAATTGATGGAGGGTTGAGGGCGGCGGGGCGGCAGTGGTCACGGGGAGGCGTCCTTCTGGTAGGGCCGCGCCCGCAGGCGGGTCAGTCGAGAGGGATTTCGCTGCCGACAATGTCATAGGCGCTGACGCGGGCGTTTGCGATGGGGGTACCGTCGAGCTGGTCGCTAAAGACTGTCCAGATCATGGTGTCGACTGGCGCGCCGTCTGGCCCGACGCCGCGCCGTCGGAGCAGCGCTTCCTGGACGAAGCCCAGTTTACGGGGGACCGAAGCGCTGCGGACGTTGGCGGGGTCGCAGTGGATTTCGACTCTGTCTACCTTGTTGACGGCAAAGGCTACTTTGGTGAGGGCGGCAGAGGCTTCGGTCGCCAGTCCTCTGTTGATGCGGTCGGCGCGAATCCAGTAGCCGATTTCGAGGGCGTTTGCGCCGATACGTTTGTGCAGCCCCGAACCACCCCAGACCTCCCTTTCATCAGGCGAAAAGATCCCGAATACATAGTCGTCATCCTGGTCGAAGGCGGCGCGCCAACGGCGAAGCAGGGCGATCTTATCCTCCAGGGATGAAGGTTCGCCGGCCGCCCAAGGCATCCACTCACGCAGGTGTTCGAGGCTAAGGGAGACGGCGTCGAGGAGGGCCTTGGCGTCAGATGGCTGCCAGCAGCGCAGCACCATGCGTTCGGTTTCGATTCGATATGCGGGGCACTGCGCTGACTGGGTCGGTTGGGCACTGCTATTGGATGTCATTGCAGGTTGGCTCCGGGATGGCGGCGCTATTCCTCTGAGCCCTGCCGCTCGCGGCCGGAGTCGGCTTCGGCCTGTGTTCCTGGTGACCACTCTACGGCGATAGGTTCGGGATCTTTGCGCACAAAGGTCAATTTGTCCTCTCCGCCCTCCTCTTTAGTGAGATAGTCGATCAGGATGTCGTCGCCGGTGCTGTATTCGGCGCGCAGCAGCCGTTTGCTCAGTTCATTTTCCACCTGTTTCTGGAGTAGGCGGCGAAGCGGGCGCGCGCCGTACTCAGCATGGTAGCCGGTGTCGGCAAGATGATTGCGGGCCTTTTCGGTCATCTCGACGGTGATGCCGATTTCGTCGAGGCGCTGGGCGATTTCTTCCATGAGCAGGGACACGATGTCGCGAACACTTTCCCTGGAAAGCGTGTCGAAAATGATGGTTTCGTCGATGCGGTTGAGGAACTCAGGTCTGAAGAGCCGTTTCATCTGCTTACTATACTCGCCCTGGACGAGGGCGCTTTCGTCCAGCTCCGGGGTGGCAAAGCCCAGCGGGCCGCGTTTGATCGAATCTGCGCCGACGTTGCTTGTCATGATCACGACGGTGTTGCGGAAGTTGACCGTCCGGCCCTGCCCGTCGGTCATGTGGCCGTCTTCCATGATCTGGAGGAGCGTATTCCAGACTTCGGGGTGGGCCTTTTCGATTTCGTCGAAGAGCAGCACCTGGTAGGGGCGGCGGCGGACTTGCTCAGTGAGCTGGCCGCCCTGTTCGTAGCCGATATAGCCGGGCGGGGCGCCGAACAGTTTGCTGACGGTGTGGCCTTCGCGGTATTCGCTCATGTCGACACGCAACAGGGCGTCCTCGCTGTCGAAGAGGAAGGCGGCAAGAACTTTGGCCAGTTCGGTCTTGCCGATGCCGGTCGGCCCGAGGAAGAGGAAGGTTCCGATGGGACGGCGAGGGTCTTTGAGGCCGCTGCGGGCTCTGCGTATGGCATCGCTGACGGCTTCGACGGCCCTTTCCTGGCCGATGATGCGCTGGCGGAGGAATTCCTCCATGCGGAGTAGTTTCTCCATTTCCTCTTCGAGCAGGTTCATGACGGGGATGCCGGTCCAGCTGTGGACGATGGCGGCGACATCAGGCGTGTCGACGACGTCGTCGAGGTTGGTTTCGGCCTTCCAGGCTTTGAGAGCGGTCTTGAACTCTTCCTTGCGTCGGGCCAATTCCGCCTTGGTCTGGGCGGCTTTTTCGTAGTCGCGTTCTGCCCATGCGCTTTCTTCGAGGTCGGTCAGTTCCTGGATGGAGTTCTTGGTCTGTTTGAGCTCTTCTGGCATGGCGTGCATAGCGACGCGCAGCCGGGAGGCGGCCTCGTCGATGAGGTCGATGGCCTTGTCGGGCAGCTTGCGGTCGGGAACGTAGCGGTGGCTGAGCCGGACAGCTTGTTCAAGGGCGTCATCGGTGTAGGTAATGGCGTGGTGTTCCTCGTAGCGGAGGCGCAGGCCGCGGAGGATGTCTATGGCGTCTTCGATGTTGGGTTCATCGACGTAAACGGGCGCGAAGCGGCGTTCCAGGGCGGAGTCTTTCTCAATGTGCTGGCGGTATTCGTCGAGAGTGGTTGCGCCGATGCACTGGAGTTCGCCGCGAGAGAGCGCCGGTTTGAGCATGTTGCTGGCGTCGAGCGCGCCGGCGGCGTTGCCGGCGCCGACGACTGTGTGCAGTTCATCGACGAAGAGGATGATTTCGCCTTCGCTGCGGCGTATTTCATCCATGGCGGCCTTCAGCCGCTCCTCAAATTCGCCGCGGAAGCGGGTACCGGCGATCATGGCGCCCAGGTCCAGGGATACCAGGCGTTTGCCGGCGAGTATTTCGGGCACATCGTTGACGGTAATCTGCTGGGCGAGGCCTTCGATGATGGCGGTCTTGCCGACGCCGGCTTCGCCGATCAGGACCGGGTTGTTCTTGGTGCGGCGGCAGAGGACCTGCATCACTCTTGTGATCTCTTCGAGGCGGCCGACGACGGGGTCGAGTTTGCCTTCGGCGGCGGCCTTGGTGAGGTCGCGGCCGTACTTTTCGAGGACCTGAAACTTGCTTTCGGCGTCGGGTTCGTTGACGTTTTGGCCGCCTCTGAGCTTCTCGATTGCACCGTAGATGCGATCTTTGGAGATACCGGCGTCGAGGAGGATGTTGGCGCTCTGCGTGTTGCGTTCGCTGGCGATGGCGAGCAGGATATGTTCGGTGCTGATGAATTCGTCCTGGAGTCTGTTTGCTTCATCGTTGGCAACGCCCATTACGCGATTCAGGCGGGGTGTGATGAACACCTGTACGGTGGGCATGCCGCTGTGCGGGGTGTTGCCGGTCTTGGGGGCGGCTTCGAGGACGGCTTCCAGCTTGCGGGCGATGACATCCACGGAAGCGCCGAGAGCCTCCAGGAGCTGGGACACTGTGCCATCTGGCTGTTCGACCAGGGCCAGGAAGAAGTGTTCGGTATCGATCTGCGAGTGTTTGTACTTTTGCAGGATTTCGAGCGACCGGGTGGCCGCGTTTTGGGCCCTCTGGGTGAAGCGGTCAAATGGCATCATGGGTGGTCATCCTGGGATTTGCAAGAGTCTGCGAAGGAGACAGGTCTGTCAACAGCTTCCGGCGAAGTTCAAAGGTAAGCATCATGGATGGCGGAACCCGCTGCGCGGCCGGCAGGGCGATTGCATCTAAATTGGGTCAGAACATCGAAATGCAGCCGAATACTCTTCCAGGTCGGGGTAAGACACAGGGAAATGTACGAAAGATGGCACGTAGACGGAGAATTTAACTTATCTCGCCGACTGAGGGC
>JAJDZJ010000130.1 GCA_022824685.1 Caldilineaceae bacterium | reverse complement strand
CCTCAGTCGGCGAGATAAGTTAAATTCTCCGTCTACGTGCCATCTTTCGTACATTTCCCTGTGTCTTACCCCGACCTGGAAGAGTATTCGGCTGCATTTCGATGTTCTGACCCAATTTAGATGCAATCGCCCTGGCCGGTCAGGACGGGCGCCCCCTCAACTGAAGGGGGCCTGTTCCCTTCCGCCCCTGCAGCTCCAGGCGCCGCCTCCGCACGAAAAGCTTAATGCGCCGCAACCCTCATTCCTGGACCGGTTGGCCGTGCATGGAAATCGGACTGCAGTAGAGCTGACCGCCGCGCAGCGACCCCAGCGTGAAACCCCAGCCGTCGGTCGTTCGGAATTCGTGCTGGGCGCCAGGATCCAGCATGAAGGCAATCCCCGGCGTCGTGACCGAAAGGGTTCCGTGAAAGGACGCGATGTGCGAATAGTGTATGTGACCACTCAGTATGGCATGTACGTGATGGCCGTCGATCGCCTGCGCCAGGTCCCCCGGATTCAACAGCCCGTGCTCGTTCAGCGGCTCTACTGTACTGTATAACGGTGGATGATGGACAGCGATCAGGTTGCCCAACGGGGCGGGCTCCCGCAATTCTTCTGCAAGCCACTCCAGTTGGCGGGCGTCCAGTTCGCCATGTACAGCCTCCGGCACCTTGCTGTCCAACATGATCACGCGCAACCCGTCGAACATGCTGCTATGGTAGTAGGGGAGGGCTTCGTCATCCGCCTCCTCGCCCAAGATCTCCCGGCGGAACGGAATGCGGCAATCATGATTCCCCAGCCCAAGGATGAGCGGCGCGCCCAGCCCCTGCAGTTCATCCAACAGATCATTCAACCTTCGGTACTCCTCCGGCTGGCCGTCATTGGCCAGATCGCCGCTCAGGACAAAGAAATCTGGACGTACCGCCATGTTGCGAATTAGACTGATGGCGTTACGCAGCTTGTCCGAAGTCCGCTGGCCCTTAATGAGATCATCGGGGCCCCCCATCACGTGCAGGTCTGTCAGATGCACAAACGTCAGGTCAGTCATTTTCCTTGCGCCTTATCATCGCGGGTAATATAGTGAGAAGTTGACTTCCGCCGGCGACAGCCAGGGCCGAAATTTGCAGCGAACCACCCAGCTCGGCCCAACCGTCTGCCTCTAAGCATACTCCGAACCGGAGAGAACCAAAAAATGAGCGAAAAGATCATCTATTCCATGGTAGGCGTCGGCAAAAGCTACGGACCCAACCAGCGTGTGCTGCGTGACATCAGCCTGGGGTTTTTTCTGGGCGCAAAGATCGGTGTCCTCGGCCTCAACGGGGCCGGGAAATCCACCCTTTTGCGGATCATGGCCGGCGAAGAGACGCAGTTTGACGGCGAAACAATTCTTGCCGAAGGCTTCACGCGCGGCTTCCTGCCGCAGGAACCTGTGCTCGACCCGTCCAGGACAGTGCGCGAAATCGTTGAGGAGGGCGCGCAGGAAGCGGTAGACGCTCTCGCCGAATTCGACGCGATCAACGCCCGATTCAATGATGATCTTGCGCCGGAGGAGATGGACGAACTGATCGAACGACAGGGCTTCGTTCAGGATCGCCTGGACGCGCTCGACGCCTGGGACCTTGACAGCCGTCTTGAGCTGGCAATGGACGCGCTGCGCTGCCCCCCCGGGGACACGCCCATCGCCATCCTTTCCGGCGGCGAGCTCCGTCGCGTCGCGCTCACCCGGCTCCTCCTGAAAAAGCCCGACATTCTCCTCCTGGACGAGCCCACCAACCATCTGGACGCCCAGTCCGTTGCCTGGCTTGAACGTCATCTGCAGGAATATGCCGGCACCGTGATCGCCGTTACCCACGATCGCTACTTTCTTGACAACGTCGCCGGCTGGATTCTCGAGCTGGACCGGGGCCACGGCATCCCCTGGCGGGGCAACTATTCAGGCTGGCTGGCGCAGAAACGGCAACGCCTGGCCCAGGAGGAAAAACAGGAAGGCGCCCGTCAGAAAACGCTGCAAAGAGAGCTGGAATGGCTGAACATGTCTCCCAAGGCACAGCAGACCAAGCGCAAGTCGCGTGTCAATGCCTACAATGATCTTCTCAGCCAGGAATTTGAAAGAGCGCGAGAAGATAGGGAAATCTACATCCCTCCAGGACCCCGTCTGGGAGAGGTCGTGATCAGAATAGAGGCATTGACAAAGAGCTTCGGCGAAAATCTGCTCTTCGATGACCTGTCCCTCGACATCCCGCCCGGCGCAATCGTTGGCATCATCGGCGCTAACGGCGCGGGCAAAACAACCCTGTTCCGGCTGTTCACCGGCCAGGAAACGCCAAACGACGGCAACGTGCAACTTGGCGGGTCCGTCTCGCTCGCCTATGTCGACCAGACGCGCGAAAGTCTCGACCCCGATAGGACGGTCTGGGAGGAAATAAGCGACGGGAATGAGCAACTGCAACTCGGCGACCGGCAGGTAAACAGCCGCGCCTACGTTGCCCGCTTCACCTTCTCCGGCCAGGACCAGCAGAAAAAGGTGGGCGCCCTCTCAGGCGGTGAGCGCAACCGGGTCCACCTGGCCAAGCTGCTCAAGAGCGGCGCCAACGTCATCCTGCTGGACGAGCCGAGCAATGACCTCGACGTTAATACACTGCGAGCGCTGGAAGATGCGTTGGAGACCTTTGCGGGAACGGCAATGGTGATCTCCCACGATCGCTGGTTCCTCGATCGCGTCGCCACGCATATTCTTGCTTTCGAAGGGGACAGCAACGTCTTCTGGTTTCCCGGCAACTACAGCGAATACGAGGAGGACAGACGCCGCCGCCTCGGCGCAGCCGCGACGCGGCCCCACCGGATCACATACCGCAAACTGAGTCGGGCCTGATCTCCGCCCCTAAAGCTGTTCAGCCAGCTCACCGGCCTGCTCGCGCAGCCGCTCTCGCTCCACGCGCGCCGCCGGGCAACCGATCACCTCGGCGATCCGGGCCGTGTCCATCGCTGCCAGCTGCGAGTACCTGGTGACCCCGGCCTCGACCAGCCGTCTGGCGAAAACAGCGCCTATGCCCGCGATGCGGGTAAAGTCATCCGGCGCATCCTGGGCCGCGGCATCCCCAGGTGAAACGTCTGCCGGCCCGCGGTCTTCGGCCGCCACGGGAGCCGGCGCCTCCCCAGGTTCAGGAAGATCTGCCGCGGTCTGCCCCGCCGTTTCGAGTTCCACCGCGTCCAATCCGACGGCAGAGCCAGCGTCCTCGCCGGACTCCCCCGCGTCGATTCCATCAACAGTGCCCACCGGCCCAGCTTCCGCGCCAGGTTCCGGCCCCGGAGGGACGTCCTCCGGGGCGCCTTCCGGAACAAGCCGTTGGAGCCGTCCCGAACCCCGCGCTACATGCACGATGACCGCGCCTGTCCCCGTCGACCCAATCAGGAGCGCCGCGATGAAACCCAAACAGGGAAAGATCGCCCACGAGAAAGCCGTAACGCCGGTGACTGCCAGTGAACTGATCCCGATCGAAATCAGCGGATTCCAGGAAACGGCGCCCTGTACCGCGACCAACTCATCCAGACGGCGTCCCAACCAGTAGCAGGTGACAGTCCATCCGCACAGCGCCACAACTGCCATCAGCGCCAGTAACGGCAAAGCCAGCAATGCGAAGCAAATCGTAATCATCAGGATGGCAGTGAGACCCGCTGATCCCATCACCCCGATCGCGCCCGTCGCGAAACTGAGCGCCGTCTCTTTCTCGGCGGTCTTCGAAACCGCCTTCACCTGTTTGGGAAACAGCCAGCTGACAAGCAAAACAAGACATGTGAACAACAGGGTCCACAGAAATGCCTGTATCAGTTTGCCGAAAAAGACCAGGAGCCAGGGTCTGCGAGCCGACTCAGCCTGGCCGCGGGCCTCAGCAGCAATCTCCAGCGCCGCGGCCCGGTGCGCCTCCGCCAGGGCCTCCGCCTCGGCCACGGCCTCTAGTTCCGCCTGCCGGTGCAAGGCAATCTGAGCCTGAACCTCGTTGTCCTTAGATTCAAAAACCTCAGCCAGCGCCTCTGGCGGTTCCGGCGGCCGCGGAGGATTGAACTGCGCAAGGGGCGCCGGCGCTTCACCGTTCAGATTCGATTGCGCCACGCCGTTCCGGTAGGTTTGCCAGCTGGACCCGCCACCGACGTGGACATCCGGGTCCTTCCTCATTTGCCCGCCAACCACGCTGACATTGCCGCCAACTCTGGCCGACCCGGTCAAGTCGACGTCGCCGCCGACAACCGCGACATTCCCGCCCACCACCGAAGCCCCCCGAACGTCCGCGTCGCCGCCAATCACGCTGACATTGCCGCCGACGCCTGCCTCGGCAACCAGTTCAACGTCCCCCCCGACAACGATCAAGTTTCCCCCGATCCGCCCCTCAAGAATCAGATCGTCGCCGACAATCATCAGGTTCCCTGGGACCCTCTCATCCTCTTCAATCCGAACGTCCCCGCCCAGAAGCGCCACATTGCCGCGCACAGCCCTCCCTCCGGGGTCGTTCCGCTCCGACCTGGACGAAGTAAACAGGAACACCACTGTTCCCAGTGTAACGATGAGAACAAGCACAGTTAGACAACCGATCCTGCGAACCCACTTCATGGGGAAGACCCTATTGCCTCATCTGATTCGGCGCTGCGCCAGCCGTATCCTGCGCCATCCGCTCTGTCGGCGGACCGTAATGACGGGACACGCGCCCGTCCAACGACTGTCCCCTCTGCCCCGCATCCAATTTCGGAAAATCATTACAGGGAACTTCCGCTCCAATCGTCGTACACGCGGGACCGAACCGGTTGAGTCGTTCGCTGAATGAATATGCACCACCCTGCCAGAGCTGCAACGACAACGACCAGGTATGCAGAAGCGATACCCACTGTCGTTGTCGTCGTGGTCGATTCGATTACCACGCCCCACAGTGACTGCCCGACCACCTCCGCCACAGCCCGCGTCTCGCTCAAGAGCTGGGCTGTCGCCGCGAAGTGGTCCAGATTCGCATAGACAAGCGCGCTCGCCAACATGCAAACGCCGGCCAGCGCAAGGGACCAGACCAGTACCGTCAGGACCGCCAGCAGAACGCCAATCCGCAGATTCCGCAGCCGTTCCTGGCGCTCAATCCGGTCCATCACGATCCGGGAAAATCCGGGGGCAGGTTCAGGCACGGGCGTCTCGGCCAATCGCCTGTCGATGGCCTGCCACAGCTGCCTCTGCCCGCTGCAAAGGCTGCACAGGTCCAGATGCCGGTCGAGCTGCCCTTTCTCCTCCGCGTTTAACATCCCGTCCAGCTCCAGCGAAACCAACATGAGGTATTCGCTGTGGTCACCGTTCGCGACCGGCGGCGAGGGCTTTTCAACTGTTCTTTCCGTCATCATTCCCCCCTGATCTCCTACAATCCGGCGCCGTTCGCCAGGGCCAAATGTAAGGGAATCGCCTTTGCTACCCACTCCTCCTCCGAATCGGCAGGATTGGTCCTCGAATCAGAGCGGACGGCCTGCCGATTCCCCCTCCCGCTGAATTCGTCGCCGTCGAGCGCTGTAAGTCCGGCCGCAGCCTGAGCCGGCGCCGCCCCCTGCGGCTGTTGCGCCGCCTCATAGAGAGAGGCCAGCTTCTTGCGCGCGCGAAACAGACGGCTCTTAACGGCCGGCACCGAAATGTCCATCACATCCGCGATCTCCTGGTAGCTGCAGTCATGCCAGTAGCGCAGGACCAGCGGCGTTCGGTAATCCGGTTCCAGTTGATTGACGAGAGCCTGCATCTCTTCAGCCTGCTCAAGCGCCAACGTGTCTGCCTCCGGTCGCGCCGAATCACCTTCCAGGCTGTAAACAACCGGCGACTCATCCAACCCGACCAACTGCACGCGTCGTTTTCTCAGCCTGTCAATGCAGTGGTAGTTGGCAATCGAAAAGAGCCAAGTGCTGAACTTGCGGCCGGGATCATACTGACCCAGCCGGGAATATGCCCGCAGGAATGTCTCCTGCGCGGCGTCTTCCGCCTCGGTCACATCCCCGAGCATTCGATATGTCAAGGCAAATACCGGCCTCTGATAGGTCTCTACCAGAAGACCAAAGGCGGCTTTCTCACCGGCTCTTGCGCGGTCCAACCAGTCTTGTTCTTGTTCATTCATTCCGCAACACCTCTGGACGCTTATTCTCTACTACGCATCCTTGAAGATAAAGTTTCGGGGGCCTTTAGCAGGGCGATTGCATCTAAATTGGGTCAGAACATCGAAATGCAGCCGAATACTCTTCCAGGTCGGGGTAAGACACAGGGAAATGTACGAAAGATGGCACGTAGACGGAGAATTTAACTTATCTCGCCGACTGAGGGCCT
>JAJDZJ010000215.1 GCA_022824685.1 Caldilineaceae bacterium | reverse complement strand
GCCCTCAGTCGGCGAGATAAGTTAAATTCTCCGTCTACGTGCCATCTTTCGTACATTTCCCTGTGTCTTACCCCGACCTGGAAGAGTATTCGGCTGCATTTCGATGTTCTGACCCAATTTAGATGCAATCGCCCTGCCGGCTATCCGGCGGGCGGCCTCAGGCTCTCTCAGCTTGTTGATCACCTGCTCCGGTGTATGGTTCCTCTGGGCCATCTGTCCCCCTTTCTACGGCCCACTTCTAACGATTAACTGGACCAGCTTTGGGGGCAGATCACAGTTCCCCTCGCAATGACATTGGCGCCGGAGTGCCACGCTGTGGGCGCAGTGACATAGATGCACGGGCCTGCCTTGTCTTCCAGGCAGTGGCAGGGGGAAGATCAACCCGGCGTATGCATCGTCCGCGGATCAAGCAGGTCTCTCAGACCGTCGCCGAGCAAATTGAAGCCAAGCACTGCCAGAAAGATCGCTACGCCAGGTATCAGCAATAGGCGCGGCGCGGTTTGCAAGTGCGGGCGGGCGTCGTTGAGCATAGCGCCCCACTCCGGCGTGGGGGGTTGCGCTCCGAGTCCCAGGAAGTTCAGGCCGGCAATGCCCAGGATGATCCAGCCCACGTCCAGAGAAGCGATCACGACGATGGGGCCGATGATGTTGGGGGCAATGTGCCGCACTATTATGCGCAGGTTGCCAGCTCCGGCTACGCGTGCCGACATCACGTACTCCATCTGCCGCGCCCCCATGGTGACCGCGCGGATGATGCGAGCGTGCCCCACCCACCAGACTGCGCCGGCTGCCAGCAGCACGTTCAACAGTCCGGGTCCCAGCGCTCCCGCTACGGCAAGCGCCAGGATCAGCGATGGAAACGCCAGGAGCAGGTCCACGATACCCATCAACGCCGTGTCCGGCCAGCCGCCATGGTATCCGGACACTATGCCCACCGTCAGCGCGATGGTCATGCTCAGGGCCAGCGTGGCGATGGCGGCCAGCAGCGTCATGCGCCCCCCATGAACGACCCGGCTGAAGGTGTCCCGCCCCAGGTGGTCGGTGCCCAAGGGGTGTGTCATGGACGGCGAGAGCAGCCGGGCGGGCAAGTTGATCTCGGTGGGATCATCTATCGGTAGCCAGGGCGCCAACAATCCTCCCAGCAGCAGCGACACCACCAGGAACAGCCCCATCATGGTCCCGGGTTCCCGCAACGGCGCCGTCCATCTCCGCCACTGACGCGCTCTCCCGCCGCTGGCCAGAACGGGAACCTGTTCTCCGATATACTTAGCATCCCCGGGCGCCGTTGACATTTCGGGGAGGTCGTTGAGAATCGTGACCGATTCAGTCCGCGAAGTCCTGCGAAGGGCCATGTTGAATACCTATTTTGTACACGAAGCGCCACAAAGGGACGTTAGAAGTACGCCAAAGACTGCCGGGAAGTCCCGGAACAGCCTCATATTGCTCCTGCAAACTACTGTTCAGCCAAACGCCAACGAAGCTTCGTCGCCCGCGGCTACCTCTCTTCCCGTCCAAAACGCAGGCGCGGGTCGGCGACACGCAAGGCAACGTCCGCGACCAGGTTGACCAACAGGACCACAACCGCGATGTAGGTCACGAACCCCTGCACCACGGGGTAATCCCTGGTCAGCGCGGCCCCCACCATCAACTGCCCCAAACCGGGCCAGGTGAAGATGGTCTCCACGATGACGGCGCCGCTGAGCAGGTAACCCAGGTGAACGCCCATAGCGCCGATAACCGGCAGCAACGCGTTGCGCAGAGCGTGCCGAATGGCGACGGTTTCTGCCGACAACCCCTTGGCCCGCGCCGTTCGAACATAGTCCTGCCCCAGGGTTTCCAGCATACTGGCGCGGATGAGCCGCATCAGTTGAGCCATCGGCGCCAGAGAGAGCGCGATGGCCGGGAGGATCAGTTGCTCCCCCGAACCATAGCCCAAGGCCGGCAGCCAGGACAGTTTCACCGCGAACAGGATGATCAGTCCATAGGCCAGGGCGTAGGATGGAGCAGCCGCGCCCACCAGCGCCGCAAGGCGGGCGACAGCATCCAGGGGGCTGCCCCGCCGCCGTGCCGACAGTATGCCCGTAGGGAAGGCGACCAGCAGCGCCAGGGCCAGGGCGGCTGCGGTGAGCAGCGCCGTCGGGGCGGTGCGGCGGGCCAGCTGGGCGGCCACCGGCTGTTCAGTGACGTATGACCGACCCAGGTCGCCCGCCAGCGCGCCCGAAACCCAGCGAGTGTATTGCACCGGCAGGGGGGCGTCCAGGCCCAACTCGATGCGCATGGCTGCCACCTCCGCCTGGCTGGGCAACTGGGCCGGGTTGCGCTGGCGCAGTACAATCTCGGCCGGGTCTCCCGGCGCCAGATTCAGCAGAGCGAAGCTGGCCGCCGAGATACCCAGGAGAAGCAGCGGCAACGTGGCCAACCTTCGTACCAAGTATGCTCCCATGCTGGAGAACCTATACCTGAGCCCGTAATCCCTCTACCCCGCTCACTCGCTCAGTCCAACGCGGTGATTGAAGAAATAGTGGGAGGTTGGGTGGGCCTCGAAATCGGTGACCCGGTCACTGACGCCGTACACCATATTCACATGCGCCACCGGCAAGAATGCGGCCTCTTCCGTGACCACCGCCAGGGCCTCGCAGGCGATCTCCTTTCGACCCTCCAGATCGGCCACGGAGGTGGAGGGGGCGACGATGTCCACCAGGCGGGAAGCGTCGTAGTGCCCATAATTGTTGGTCCCGCTGCCGCTCGCGTCGCCCTTCAACCCGGCGAACTTGCTGATGTTGAACACCGGGTCTCCCCCGCCTTGCACGACAGTGTTGTACCAGCCGAAGAGATCCCATGCAGGCTCCTTGACCACCGACCATTCTGTTATGAGAACCTCGGCCTTGATGCCCACATCAGCGAGCATGGCCTGGGCGGCCTCGGCCATAATGGGCAGCTGGAAACGCTCGGGGTAACCGCCAATAATAATTTCCAGCGGCTGACCTTCCTTGTCCAGGATTCCGTCGTCATCGCTGTCGGCGTAGCCGGCCTGCGCCAGCAGAGCGCGCGCGGTGTCAGGATCGTAAGCCGGCGCGTTCACGCCGGGGCACGCCACCAAGGCTTCCGGGAGCAGGAGCTCAGCGAAGGACCCGGAGCCGGGAGGAGCGACCAGACCGGCGATGCTCTCCCGGTCAATGGCGTGGGCCACCGCCAGGCGCACCAGCGGGTCGGCCAGCGTGCCGCGCTCGAAATTCACCCACCACAGGACTAGCGAGGTGCCGATGCCGGAGGTCTCGGTATGTGTCCCTTGGTGGGCGTTGATCGCCTGGGCGCCAGCTGGTGATACGTTGACGGCAACATCAATGTCCCCGGCTTGCAGGGCCAACTCCCGGCTGTTGGTGTCGGGAATGGCGACATGTTCAATGCCGGCCAGCGGAGGCGTTCCGCCCCAGTAGTCGTCGTTGGCTACGCTGCTAAGGCGCTCCTTTGGCGTGTACTCGGTGGGGATGTACGGGCCGGTAAGGGCTCCGGCAGCGATGAAATTGCCCTCTCCGGCTGCGTCCGCCGCCGCCGCGTCGGTGATGGCGAGGGCCGGCAAGATCAACAGGCCCGGCAGGGTGGGCTGCTGTACCGTTGTTTGGATGGTGATGGTCTGCCCGTCCTCGACCGTTATCGTGTCAACGGACAAGGTATCGGCCGCCGCGGGCGACAGTCGAATAGCCCGCTCCAGGGAAGCCTTCACCGCTTGCGCATCCATCACGTTCCCGTTGTGGAACTTGACACCCTCCCGGATTCCGATCCTCCAGATAAAGGGGGCTACTTGTGTGGCTTCCGTCGCCAGCCACGGTTCGGGACTCAGGGTGGTTCCTGAGAGTCGGAACAAGGTCTCCGACAATGCCGATTGGGTGGAGACGTAGCCGCCCTCCACCGGATCCAGGGGGCTGTCCAGCCAGATAACGCCCGCTGTCAGCGTGGGCCGCTCCGTTGCAGCGTCGGTGACGGCAGCGGGTTGCGACCCCTGGCTCGCCGGAGCCTCTGGCGCGGCCTGGGCTGCCGAGGCGCCGGCGGATGTTGTTCCAGGCGCGGCAGGTGCGCAAGCGGCCAGGAGAAACAGCAGCGTGAGAACCAGTGACAAAATTCGAAGCGAGTGAAGCATCTTACGTGTACCCTTTCGCCAGGCTGGCGGCGTGTGCCCCACAATCGGCGTCAGACGCCGGCAGAGCTGCGGCAGTCGGCGCAGTGCCCAAAGATTGAGACATGACTTACGTCGATCTCAAAGTCATATTGGGTCTCCATCGCCCGGCGAAACGACTGCAAGACGCTGTGCGGCAGCTCAAGCAAGCTGTCGCAGGTGCGGCAGACGAGATGGTGATGCGGTTCGGGGCCGGACATTTCGTAGGCAAGCCGGCCCTCGGCCATAAGCACCATCGCCAGGATGCGCTGTTCCGTCAGAAAGTGCAGAACCCGGTAAACAGTTGCCCAGCTCAGTGTGGGAGCGATTCGGTGTACATGGTCGTACACCGTTTCGGGCGTGACATGCTTACCGAGTTGACAGACAGCCTCCAGGATGAGCTGGCGTTGGGGCGTGACCCCGTAGCCAGATTTGCGCAACTGTCGACTGATCTCTGCGGTATTGCAGGTTATGATAATTTTTTCTGTTGCGAATTGTTGCAACAGAAACATTTTACCACCAGCCGACGGCGGTGTCAACACCGGGTTCCCGTCAATCTGCTTTCCCGCTTCCATACTGCTCTTGTTGACTGTACCATCTTGCCGATGCGACAAAAAAATGTCCGGACGCTCCACAGATCTCCTGCGTCCAGGCGCGTCTGCCGCTGACAGGATTCAGCGCCTGCCCGATAGGGCTAAATGTCCTTGCGTCATCGTTTGGCGCTTCCTTCCTGCGTTCTCCATTTCTGTATAGAGGAAGGATATACAGCGAACGTACGGCGCGCCGTCCATGACCGCCATCAGCCATGGTTTAAAGGCGGAGTCTTCGGAAGACTGCGGCGGCAGGGGGTGACCATATTAAAAAGTTACGCGGCTTACGGTGGGATTGGCAGGCAGTGAACGGAGCCATGACGACAGCTCCGTTCGGGGAGTGAGGAGACTGGCCCAAACACTACGGACCAAGGCTGGACGGGTACATAGCGTAGCCTGCTGACCAGTGGCGCCAGCATTCCGACAGGAGTTAAGTGGGGACGGCGTCGATCGCAACGATATGAAGCCGGTTGAGCCGGTTCAGAAGGCTGCCGATCCAGCGCGGTAAAGCGCTTGAACAACAAACTGGCGATACTTCATCTCGTCTGCCCTCAGATAGCATTTCGCGCAGCTGGCGCTATCGGACAAGATCTAAAGGATGGGCGGCTCGTCCGCGTAATATTCATCGCGCAGAAAATCGGCCTGGGCGACCCAGCTGGCGAAATCGAGTTCTTCGCCTGCCAAGCGGGCCGGGATGATACGGGCCAGTTCGTCCGGCGCGCACTCGGCCAGCTGCCGGTAGGTGAAGATGCCGGCGGCGTAAAGCTCGTCCTCGTACACCTGATCAACTCCGTTGATGCGGGTCAGGTCTTCGGGAAGAGGGCCATCGTAGACCGCGCCGACGCGATGGTTGGCCTGGGCCAGCGCCCGGGCCTGTTCGGTCCAGGCGCGGGTGTCGCTGCCGGGCAGCGCTTGGGTAATCTGTTGCAGGGTTTCGGCATCAACGCGGGAAAGCTGATCCCAGGTGAAGATGCCGACCTGATAGAGGCGGCGCTCATGGAGGTCGCCGATGCCGTGGATCGCGGTGAGGTTGTCCGGCCGGTTCGAAAGGCCCTGCGCGGGGCGCGCGGCAGTCCGCGCATCCTGGCGGACGCGCCGGCGTCCCGGCTGCGCGGCAGCCTCAGCTGCCGGCGCGGGCGGCATGCCATAGCTGTGCGCGGCAGGCCCGGCGGGCAGCGGCCGGGAGACTCGCGTATCGGACGACGCGGTCGACAGATCGACGCGCCTGCGCCGGCCCCGATACCAGACCCACTCAACCAGAGTCGAGCCGACCCAGCCGAACAGCAGGCCAACCAGGATGTAACCGAGCAGACTTGTCAGTTCCATTCATCCCTCCCGAACCCCTCAAGGAAGAGAGGCCGCTCTGAAGAAAATTTAGTGTATCCCGCGGCCAGATGGTTGTCAAAGCGCTCACTGCGCCCAGGGAAAAGGCGTCTGCATACGGCGCTTCGTATCGACCGCTATGGGCCTCCGCGCGGGCGCCCTTGCCATGCGTTCCGGCGTTGCCGCGCGGCCTCGAAGAGAATGACTGCGCCGGCCGCGGCAACATTGAGCGATTCGGTCGCGGCGGCCATTGGAACGGTTACGGCTGCGGCTCTTCCCCGCATCTGTGAACTCGCGCCGTGCGCCTCGCTGCCGAGCGCGAGCGCCGACGGCTCGCCCCAGTCGACCTCATCGTAGAGGATGGCGCCTTCGGCGCTGGCGACATAGCGGGTCTGGCCCGCGGGCAGAGCGGCCCAGACCGCGTCCCAGTCCTCCAGCGCGCGCATTGGAACGCGAAAGTGCGCGCCCATCGCTGCCCGCAGGACTTTGCCATTGAACGGGTCGACGCAGCCGGGCGCGAACAGTACATGGTCGACGCCGGCCGCGGCGGCTGTGCGCAGGAGCGAGCCGGCATTGCCGGGATCCTGCACGCCGTCCAGGATGAGGGTAAGCGCGGCCGCGGCAGGCAGGGGCAGCTCCGGCATGGCGGTGACGGCCACGATGCTCTGCGGCGATACGGTCTCGCTGATCTTGTCGAGAATTTTGGGGGGAACCAGGTAGAGGGGACAGGCTCGCTGGAGCTGCGCCGCCAGGTCCGGCTGCGCGTCTGCGGCGGCGGCGGTGATGAAACAGCTGTGGAAGTCTGCGCCGATGGTGAGGGCGTCCTGCACGAGCCGCATTCCCTCCAGGAGGCAGAGTCGATGGGCTTGCCGCTGGCGGCGGCGGCGCAGCTTTGCCGCCAGTTTGATCTGTGGATTGCCGGCGCTGGTGATCTCTTTCATTCAGCAATCTGGAACGCAGGCTCTTCGAAGTGAATGACGGCGTCGACACCGGGGGATTGGGGCGAATCGGCTGCCGGCGCCGGGAAAATCGGACAAAAAAGCAGAGACGAATGTCTCTGCAATCTGCCCTCTGAATTGTCAGACGGCCTGGCGGCCGTTGCGAAAACAGGTTCAACCGGCGAAGCGGCAGCGCAACAGATCAGTTCAACTGGCTCTTGGCCAGGTCAGCCAGTGCGCTGAAACCGTCTGCGTCGTTTGCGGCGATATCGGCCAGCACTTTGCGGTCTACCTGCACGTCGGCCTTCTTGAGCCCGTGGATCAGATGACTGTAGTTGAGGCCATTGAGCCGGGCCGCGGCATTGATACGGGTAATCCACAGCCGGCGGAAATCACGTTTGCGGCTGCGGCGGTCGCGATAGGCGAAGGCAAGTGACCTGATCATCGCCTCGTTGGCGCGCTTGAAGAGCTTGGAGCGGCTACCGAACTGCCCCTTCGTAAACTTGAGTACCTTCTTATGGCGCCTGTGCGCGTACACTTTTGGTCTGGAACGTGCCATTATTTGAATCCTCGTATCTAACGATTGCGATGACCGGGCGTGAGCCTTTTCCGGGTCTGTCCCGCGTGCATGGGTGGGCGATGAAATCTGCAATCGGGCCGGGCAAGAAAGAGCGCTTTGCGTTCTGCCAAGTTCCCGATCCGGTCGAGACAGGCCTAGGAGACCAACTTTTTGGCCGCTACGGCCTGACCTTTGTTCGGGCTCGTAATTTTATGGCGGTAGTCGCTGACCTTGCGCTTCTTGCGGCGCAGGTGGTTGCCGCCCTGTTTCCGACGCAGCAACTTACCGTTCTTCGTAACACGGAAGCGCTTCTGCGCGCCCTTATGGCTCTTCATCTTTGGCATAGGTCTTCTCGGACATTCCCGCGCCCCTTAGGAAATGGGCGCATTGAGACTGCACATTACAATGCAGCGGCTTAACTGAAATCGCGCCCTCTTCAAGCGAAAGCGCACCAGACATGACAACGCCCATCCGCGCATACGCAACGGAGAGCGCTATGCAAGCCTTGATGATAGCATACCGGCCGCCGGGCGCCAAATCAGACGGACGGCGGCACGGACGGCTGAGAGGTTTGGGCTACGCGGCTGGGGCGAGAAGCATCACCATGCTGCGGCCCTCGAAGCCCGGGCGAGACTCTACGACCGCTTCGTCTGCCAGCTCTTCCGTCACCCGTTTCATCAGGTCGAGAGCAATATCGCGGTGGACGATTTCGCGACCGCGGAAACGAATGCGAACCCGCACTTTGGCACCATCCTTCAGGAACTTTCTCGCCTTGTTGAGAACGACCTGAATATCATGTTCGCCTGTTTTGGGCCGCAAGCGCACTTCCTTGATCTCGATCTGCTTTTGGGCCCTGCGCGATTCCCGCTCTCGTTTCTGTCTCTCGTAGAGGTACTTGCCGTAATCCATAAACCGGCAGACAGGCGGATTGGCATTCGGCGCAACTTCTACAAGATCCAAGTCTCTGTCCTCGGCGGCCCGCAGAGCGGCCTGAACATCCATGATGCCGAGTTGCGCCCCGACTTCATCGATGACCCGCACCTCGCGCGTACGAATCCGGTGATTGATTCGTGTGGTGTTTCTGCTAATTCCTGATCTCCTTTGGGTTGGTTGCCCACGGCAGCATGGCTACGGAAGCCCTCTCCCGTTATGAGTAGGAAAGTCTTTGCGCCCGAATTTTCTCGTGGTAGCGCATTGAACAACCTGATTCAAAAGGGGGCTGCTGCCAGAATAAAACGGTGGAAAACGATCGACTGTAAAACATCCGCGAGTATAGCATTGCAAAAGTGTTACGTCAAACACGAAAAAAGGTGTGTGCGCCAGATTATGTAGGCGCTGTCTGATCCAGGATTCGCTGGATTGAAATGGATTTTGGAGCAGAATTTGCAGGATTGCCAGGGATTTTCAGGAGGAAGCGCGCTTGATGGCTGGCGGGCGGGGGTTATCCTGTTGTTCAGGATGAGGGAGCCGGTTGCAGAGGGAGAGCGTTTGGGGATGCGCCCAGAAAAGTGAGGAGTGACTTTGTCCCGGGCAGTTGAACGGTTTTTCGTCTGATTTGGGGCGTTCAGGGTTGGCGGTGGGACGTTGTCTGACGCTCAGTTTTCTTGTCTGGTCGCGGCCAAGTGAAGAGGATGCCGCCAGAGGTGTCCAAACTTCTGGCGGCATCCTGTCACGCGGTTGGGGCCGTCTTGCCTACAGGGTCTTGGCGCGGCTGGCGATGCGATCCGCGACGAGTGCGACGAACTCTTCCACCGGCATTCCATTCTGGCGGGCGCCGTCGCGACGGCGCACCGAGACGGTCTCCTCTGCAACCTCGCGATCGCCGACGATCAGCATATAGGGCACCTTCATGCCCTGGGCCAGGCGGATCTTGTTGTTCATGCGGTCGCTGCTCAGGTCGGCGGACACGCGCGCGCCGGCATCGGCAAGTCGCTTCTCTATCTGCTCTGCGTACGCGTTGTGCGCCGATGTAACGGGAATGACCCGCGCCTGTTCGGGCGACAGCCAGACCGGGAAATTGCCGCCGTAATGCTCGATGAGGAAGCCGATCAGGCGTTCGTGCGTGCTGAGAGGGGCCCGGTGAATGCACAGCGGGGTCTCCTCCTCGCCGGCGGCGTTGATGTAGGAGAGGCCAAACCGTTCCGGCACAGCGAAGTCGACCTGGTTGGTGGCGAGGGTGAACTCACGGCCGATCGCGCTCCAGATCTGCACGTCGATCTTGGGGCCGTAGAAGGCGGCCTCGTCCGGCTCCTCCTCAAACGGCACGTTGCCCTCGGTCATGGCCTGGCGCACCATCTCCTCGGTCTGCTCCCAGAGGGGGCCGTTGTCGACGTACTTGTCGCCCAGCTTGTTGGGGTGATGCGTGCTCAGGCGCATGACAAAGCGGTCGATTTCGAACAGATCGAAGTATAGCTTATACAGATCGATGACCCGCATGAACTCCTCGGCAAACTGCTCCTCGGTGCAGTAGATGTGGGCGTCGTTCATCTGCATTGATCGGACGCGCATCAATCCGAAGAGTTCCCCACTCTGCTCATAGCGGTAGCAGGTGCCGTACTCAGTCAAACGCACAGGCATTTCGCGGTAGCTGCGCAGCTTGGAGCCGAAGATCTTATGGTGCATCGGGCAGTTCATCGGTTTCACATAATAGGTGACGCCATCCATCTCCATGGGTGGGTACATAGAGTCTTTGTAAAAGTCGAGATGTCCGCTGCGCAGGAATAGGTCCTCCTTGGTGAGATGGGGCGTGCGCACGCGATCGTAGCCGGCCGCCTCTTCGGTCTCTTTGGCCAGCCGTTCGAGCTCATCAATGATGATGGCGCCGCGCGGCAGCCAGAGGGGCAGGCCCGGCCCGACCTCCTCTTCGAAGATAAAGAGCTCCAGCTCGCGGCCCAGCTTGCGGTGATCCCGCTTTTTGGCCTCTTCGAGCTGATCGAGATGCTTCCTCAGCTCTTTGCGATTGCCCCAAGCGGTGCCGTAGATGCGCTGCAGCATGGGGTTTTTCTCGTCGCCCCGCCAGTAGGCGCCGGCCACACTGAGAAGCTTGAAGGCATCGGCGACGATCCTGCCGGTGTGCTCCACATGGGGGCCCCGGCAGAGGTCTTCGAAGGTATCATGCTTGTAGGTGCTGATGACCGGTTTTTCAGCCGCTTCGTTGCCGTATTCGTCGATTTCGCCCTGGGCCAGGCCGTCGATCAACTCCAGTTTGTAGGGCTGGTCGGCGAAGAGCTGGCGGGCCTCTTCGGCGCTGACCTCGCGATAGGCAAACTGGTGTTTGCCGCCGATAATCTGGCGCATGCGCTTCTCAATCGTTTTCAGATCGTCCGGCCGGAAGGTACGCGGCGTACCATCCTGGGTGACGCCGAGATCGAAGTCATAATAGAAGCCGTTGTCGATCGGCGGTCCGATCGCATACTTGGCCTCGGGATAGAGTTCCAACACCGCCTGCGCCATCACGTGGGCTGCGCTATGGCGAATTTTATACAGACCATCGATTTTACTGCTAGCCATCTCCGTTGCTCCTGTGAACTACAGTGGTTGTGGTACTGCAATGCGCTGCCACTTCGCAAAGCTGACGCGAAGTGAATCGCGGCCCGTGGAAAGCAAAACCACCGGCCACCGGGGTTTGCCGTTAACCGCGATGAGTCAACCACGCAGCGCTCCACCATGTAAGGTAGAGCAACTGCTGCATCCCCTTTACCAACGGCAATGGGTCGATCCATTCACTCAGACGATGGGCGTCGCCGCCTTCGGTCAGGCCCACACAGACGGCAGGAATGTTGCGGCTGAGGGGAACATTGGCATCGGTGCTGCTGATGCGCCCATCACTGCGTTCATTCACACCGAGCTCCTGCAGAACCGTGGAGGCGGCCTGTACGAGTGGATGCTGAAAAGGGAGCCCGCCGGCGGGCCGATTGCCGATCTGTTCGCGGCGCAGCGTCAGGCCGTCATCGTCGATGCGGTGCGCATGCGCGCGGCGCTCTACGATCTGTCCGATCCGTTCGTCCAGCCAGGCCAGGGTTTCGGGTGATTCGCTGCGCAAGTCCAGCTCCATCCACGCCTCCTGGGCAATGGAATTGACGGAGACGCCGCCGCCGATGCGGCCGATATTGAAGGTGGTTCGCGGTGTCTGGGGGACCTGCAATCTAACGATCTCCTCTGCCAGCAGCACCAGCCCGTGAACGGCGCTGGCCGCGCCGAAATCACCCCAACTGTGCCCCCCCGGCGCGGCGGCGGATATACGATAGCGCCGCGCGCCCAGCGCCTGGTGCACGATGCGGCCGAGGCCCATCCCTTCCAGCACGATCACGGCGCCCAACGCGCCGCGGCTGCTGCGGGAAGAATCCGCCTCAGGACCGGTTCCGTTCCTTTCCCCGGCCAGCCGGTCCACGACCTGGCGCATGCCGCGCAGATCGCCCACCCCTTCTTCCATCGAGTTCGCGGCCAGCCAGATGTCGACGGGCGGCGGCGCAAGTTGTGTCAAGGTTTCGGCCAGGGTCAGCAGGCCGGCAACGCCGGTCGAGTTGTCGCCAATGCCCGGTCCGCGAATGATCCCACTGTCCAGACGGCGCAGGCGCAGGTCGGTGTCAGGCGGAAAGACGGTATCGGTATGGGCGGACACGAGCAGGGCGGGGTGGGCCTGCGGGCCTTGTCCGCGGACAAGGCCACAGACGTTGCCCAGCCGGTCTCGCGTCACGTCGGCCAGGCCGATGGCCCGCATACGATTCTCCACCCACGCGGCCCGTTCAGTCTCGGCGCAGGTGGGGGCGGGGATCTGCTGAATGGCGATGCAGAGATCGATAAGTGGCTCGAGTTTGCCGGCGTAGGCCGCGCCAGCGGCCTGCACTGCGTCCTCTTGGGGAAGTCCGTCAATCAGCATGAAACACCTGTGGAAACGTTTCGTACGTCTCTGCTTCTGATCTGCGCATAAGAAGAACAGGGGCGCCCGGTCGAGCGCCCCTGTAATCTTGGCTTATCATCGCGCCCAGAGGGCACCCATCATCAATCTATTCATACCAGCCCGAGCCAATGAGCAGTCCGTCGTGGCGCACGGTCCAGGAATGTTTGGTCTCCTCCTCGCCGGTGGCAGGATTGACGAAGACATAGTGTACCCACAACCCCGCCTCCGTCGCATTCACCATGTCGTTGCCGAAATGGTAGCCGGTGGAGTCCAGGCCCAGCTCTTCCTTCAGGTCCATACCTAGCAGATCCGGGTTGGCGTGGGCGATTAACTGATCATCCTCGTCGAAGATGTAAACATACCACTCCCCGTCCACGCTTTCCGGCGTGTTGTAATAGGCGACCGCCTCTTCCCGGCCATAGGCCTTGTAGTAGCGAAGCGCCCTATCCACTACGGCGACCGTGTATTCGGCCGGTTGCGCCTTGGTAACGGCCGTAGCCAGACTGGGCATCGCCTGATACCAGCCGGAGCCGAACAGCAGCCCGTCACGCCTGACCACCCAGGAATGTTTGTACTCCTGGATGCCGCTGGCAAGGTTGCGGAAGAGATAGTCGACCCATATCCCCTCTTCGGTTGCGGTGAGCATCAGGTCGCCGAAGCGGTAACCGGTGACATCCACCCCCAGGTCACCCTTCAGGTCCATGCCCAGCAGATCGGGGTTGGCGTGGGCGATCAGCTGGGCGCTCTCATCAAAGATAAAGACATACCACTCGCCGTCCACGCTCTCCGGCGTGTTGTAGTAGTCGACCGTCGCCTCTCGCCCTTCGGCCTCATAACGCCGCAAAGCCTGCTCGACCATAGCCACCGTGTAGCCCGGCCGGTCCGCCTTGGTAGCAGCCGGACTCAGCGTGGGCTGAACCTGGTACCAACCGGAACCGAACAGCAGTCCATCATGCCTGACCACCCAGGAATGCTTGTACTCCTGGTTTCCGGTGGCAAGGTTGAGGAAGAGATAGTCGACCCACATCCCCTCTTCGGTCGCGGTGAGCATCAGGTCGCCGAAGCGATAACCGGTGACATCCACCCCCAGGTCACCCTTCAGGTCCATACCCAGCAGATCCGGGTTGGCGTGGGAGATTAGTCGGTCGCTCTCATCGAAGATAAAGATATACCACTCGCCGTCCACGCTTTCCGGCGTGTTGTAGTAGTCGACCGTCGCCTCTCGCCCTTCAGCCTCATAACGCTGTAGGGCCTGCTCGACCATAGCCGCCGTGTAGCCCGGCCGGTCCGCTTTGGTGGGGGCGCTCTGGGACAGGTCAGGCAAAATCTGATACCAGCCGGAGGCAAAAATCAACCCATCGTGGCGCACTACCCAGGTATGTTTGTACTCCTGGTTGCCAGAGGCAAGGTTGAGGAAGATATAGTCGACCCACATTCCCTCTTCAGTGGCGCTGGCTATCACTTCGCCATGGCGATAGCCGGTGATATCCACACCTGTAGGGCCATGCAAACTTTCTCCCAGCACGTCAGGATTGGGGTGGGCGACTATTTCATCGTTCTCGTCTGCGATGAAAATATACCATTCGCCATCCACGCTCTCCGATGAATTGTAATAGTCGAGCGTCGCTTCCCGCCCCTTGGCATCGTGGAGCCGAATCGCCTTCTCAACCATGGCGACCGTGTAGCCGGGGCGGTCGGCCTTAGAGAGCTGCCGGCTTGGCTTGGTGACGGAACGATCCATCTGTGAATGGGGCGGCATGTAGTGATAGCAGCCGGATACAAATACGGCGGCGGCCACCAATACGGCTGCCAGTCTGAACAAAATCCTATGATTGCGCATTAACATCCTCCTGTAGCGCTCTTCTGTGCGTGCCGGCATAACTCAGTCGAAAGTAAGAGTGTCATAGAAATATACCGAACATACCTGCACCGAGCCATCAAGTGAGGTGTGTTCGGCAAAAGAAGGGACAACGTATGCTTTCCAGCCTTACGATGAACTCTCCAAAGGACTGCAGCCGGCGCCTGTCTGCCGAACCCCATTGTTCGACAAAGGCAAGTGGGAGATACTGGACTTGAACCAGTGACCTCTACGATGTCAACGTAGCGCTCTAGCCAACTGAGCTAATCCCCCGAATACTGAAAGTCAACTATAGCACAACGCAGTTTCAGCCACAAAATTCCCGATGGCGGTTCAGGCTTGCCGCCATGCGCCGGCTGAAGACGCCGGCGCGCCTCCATCCCGCCTGCGGGGGGTGCATCCCAGATTTTTTGAGAGGCGGTAGGGGTGTAGACTAGTAGGTAGAAAAAAGAGGAAGAGAAAAAGGGGGAGAAAGATGAAGAGGGAAGAGGCGGAGGCGAAGTTTGTTCGTGGGGCGAAGGAGATGTTTGCGA
>JAJDZJ010000078.1 GCA_022824685.1 Caldilineaceae bacterium | reverse complement strand
GTCCCAATCCTTTGTTCAAGGAGGCAATAATCGATTCAACAGAGATTCAGTATGAACAGGAGTGATGACCGGGTAGGGCTTGTTAACATGGGCGTTTACGCCGCCAAGGCGATAAATATGTTGGGCAGAACCAGTCAGGATGATTTGGAACAGAATGAAATGATGCAATTCGCCCTGATAAAACTGGTGGAGATTGTGGGCGAGGCGGCAAATTGCGTTTCCAATCAGACGCAGCAAAAGCACACAGAGATTCCCTGGGCTGATGTCATAGCAATGCGCAACCGGCTTGTTCACAACTACGACTCCGTTGATCTCAGTATACTGCGAGAAACGATAGTCGATAGTTTGCCTCCTCTCGTTGAGAGCATAAGAGCGATTGTTGGAGAATTGATCGCCGATGCCGCGTTCCCGAAAACCTGCCATTAGCAACCTCGTCAACTAATCGAAACTCCCGTCTGCATAACGCAAACTGAAGCATTCATCAGGTCCACACCGATTGGGTGATATTCAGGGCTATCGCGAACTTCGTGATAGCAGCGGGTTTGCCGCTACTACCGGGCGAACAGAGGCTATATGCAAGGCTGGTCTCGCCTGAAAGGCGCCAAATTCTGGAGTGATGCCAGTGAAATGAGCGAACTTGGCCGGATATTGTAAGGTTCGCGATTGCCCTCCCCCTGCCCTTCCCCCTCCTGCGTTTGGCCCCACCAAACAAGCGCAGGATAATAGACGTTCGGCAGACACGTTGTTCACCGCCTTCTGACAAGGAAAATCAGGTTCATGCTCCACCTGCTCCGAAAGGTCCCGCAGTGAAGATTCTGGTAACCGGCGGCGCAGGCCGCGTCGGCGCCAATCTGATCCCGCCCCTCCTTGAAGCGGGCCACGACATCCGCGCCCTCCTCTACCCCGGCGACGCCAGCCGCGCCCACAAGCTGGACGCCTTCCCCGACGTGGAAACCGTGATCGGCGACCTGCGTAACCCGGACGACGTAACCCTGGCCGTCCAGGGCGTTGATGCCATCTACCACCTGGCCGCCGCCTTCATGGCGCCCTTCGACAACCGCCAGTATCTGAACATCAACGCCATGGGCACGCTCAACCTGCTGGAGAGCGTACGCGTCCAATGCCCCAATCTCCACCGCTTCGTCTATGCCAGCACCGTCGCCGTCTACCTGCGGCTTGAGGAGAATGGACGCTACTTCGATGAGCCAATCCGGGAGGAGATGGCCGCCCGTTACCACCAGATGCACTATTTCCTGACCAAATGGATCGGCGAAGAGCTGACCATGACCTATCACCACCAGTACGGCCTGCCCTCAACCTCCTTTCGCTTCTCCACCATCTTCGAGCCAAGTGAGTTCCTCAACGACGCCGGCCTCCCCAAAGTCCTCGCCTTCAGCTCCGCGTACGAGCAGCATAAATCCATTAAGAGCAGTGACCCTGGCGCCCTGGCGATGCTCGACAACCTAATGTCCCAGTGGACCGGCCAGGACCAGCTCCTCCTCAGCCGCAACCCCAACGGTCTCCCCTACAAGGAGCACTTCTGCGACGTGCGCGACATCGCCCGAGGCCTCCTCCTGGCCCTCGACAAGGATGAAGCCGTCGGCGAGGAGTTCAACCTGGCCGGAAACCTGGTCATCGACTGGGCAGAGGCCGTCCCCCGGCTGGCAGAACGCTTCGGCGTCCCCTACGTCGACGCCCGACTCCCTACGCCAGTCCACTACACCCTCGACTTGACCAAAATAGAGACCCGGCTCGGCTTCAAACCACAACACGATCTGACAAGCGTTATCGAGACTGCGGAAGCCATCCGCCGCGGCGAACAGACGGACGTCCTCCCCACCGGCGTCCGCTACCAGGACGGCTGATGCCGCCTCCGCCCGTCAAACTTCCCCCAACTTAAGAGTCCAACTCGCTCCAACAATCCGACCAGCCTTTCTCCTTCGCGGGCTCCAACCAGGGACAAGCGCCGTCTGCCATCTTGGAGGCCCCTTTCACAGTCGGTACGCCGCCGCTTGCCATCCTGAAAATCCCTGTTTTTCCTGCAGATTCTGCTCCGCGCATCGTACAATCTGCCAAACCTACCCCTCCGTTTGGCAAGAAGAATCAGGTGCCGGATAATGAGCAACTGACCCCTCAAAAAAACACTGTAAGGAACTCCTTTTCGAGATTTCAATGAGATTCTTTCCCCTGATGCAAGCTGAAAGAACTGAGTCCCTGTCCCAAAGAAACTGAAAGGTCCCGCAATGAAAATTCTGGTCACAGGCGGCACAGGCCGCGTCGGCGCCAATCTGGTTACACGCCTGATCGACAAAGGCCATGATGTCCGTTCCTTCGTCTATCCGGGCGATGCCAGCCGTGCAAATAAGCTGGACACCTTCGCAGACGTGGAGACCGTAACGGGCGATCTCCGCAACCTGGAGGAAGTCCGCAGCGCTGTCAAAGGGGTTGACGCAATCGTCCACCTGGCCGCAGCCTTCGGCGGTCCCTTCGACAACCGCCAGTATCTCGATATCAACGCCATGGGAACACTCAACCTTCTCGAAAGCGTTCGCGCCGAGTGCCCCAATCTGCACCGTTTCGTATACGCCTGTACAGAGGCCATCTACTGGCGCCTGGAGGAATACGGACGCTACTTCGAAGAGCCGATCACCGAAGACATGGTCGCCCGCTACCACCAGATGCCCTACTTCCTCACCAAGTGGATCGGCGAAGAGCTGGCCATGGCCTACTATTACCAGTATGATCTGCCCGCCACTTCGTTCCGCTTCGCCACAATCATTGAACCGAGTGAATTCTTCAACGAGGCCGGTGTGCCAGCGCGGCTCGCCTTCAGCAGCGCATACCAGCGCTACAAGTCGATGAATAGCAGTGACCCCGACACACAGGCCATTCTCGACGACCTCAGATCCCAGTGGACCGGCGAAGATCAGCTGCTTCTCAGCCGCAACCCCAATGGCGTTCCCCATAAACAGCACTTTTGCGATGTGCGCGATATCACCCGCGGCCTGGTTCTGGGCATCGAAAAAGAGGAGGCGGTAGGCGAGGAGTTTTCCCTGGGCGGGGCCGCAATTATCGACTGGGGCGAGGCTGTCCCTTGGCTGGCCGAACGCCTCAACCTCAGTTTCGTCGACGCACGAACACCCGAAGCCAACTACTTCACCCTCGATCTGACCAAAGTCCAGACGCGCCTTGGCTTCAAACCTGAGCATGACCTCGTCGATATCGTCGAGACCGCCGAAGCCATTCGCCGCGGCGAGGAAACCGGTGTCATCCCCACCGGCATCCGCTTTGGATATGGTTGATCTCTCGCCCATGCCCCCCGCTCCGGATAGAGCGCCCCGGACTTGAATCAAGGAGGAGGACTCTCGATGACCAGTGCCGCAATTTCCGCCATCGAATGGGGCACGCTCGTGGGCCAGCGGCCCCGACAAGCCGGCTGCAATTCACGACTCGCCGTTCACGGAAACGACGTCCAAGTGCCTCTCGCCCGCATCACCGCGTCCGACGGAACGTCCGCCTTCGGCGCCTGCCGTCCCATTACCCAGAAAGAAGCCCATGCCTTTCTGGGTCAACGCGTCGACGACCTCATCACCATCGCTTCCGGCGTCGACCCGCGCGCCGCCTCCCTCGAATTCCCCCTCTGGGACCTGCTGGGCCAAATCACCGGCCGGCCCGTCTACAGCCTCCTGGCGGAATCGGCCGGCAAGACTCTGTCCCAACCCCCGCGCGTGCGCTGCTACGACACCTCCCTCTACATCGACGACCTGCACCTCGCGACCGATGAAGAGGGCGCCGCTCTCATCGCCTCCGAAGCCCGCTTCGGCTACGAGCACGGCCATCGTTCCTTCAAAATCAAGGTCGGGCGCGGCGCCCGGCACATGCCCCTCCTCGAAGGCAACCGCCGCGATGTTGCCGTGATCCGAGCAGTGCGCGCCGAAGTAGGCCCCGGCCCCGCCATCCTCATCGACGCCAACAACGGCTACAACCTCAACATCGCCAAACAGATCCTGACCGAAACCGCCGACTGTAACATCTTCTGGCTCGAAGAAGCCTTCCACGAGGACGGCGCCCTCTATGAGGACCTGCATGACTGGATAGAACGCGAAGGCCTGGCAACCAACATCGCTGACGGCGAGGGTTTGGCCTCACCCATGCTCCTGGACTACGCCCGCGACGGCTTCGTCGACATCATCCAGTACGACATCTTCAGCCACGGCATCACAAAATGGCTCGAAACCGGTGCCCAACTGGACGGCTGGAACGTGGGCACAGCGCCCCATCACTACGGCCGCCACATCGGAAACTACGTCTCCGGCCATCTCGCCGCCGCCGTCGACGGCTTTCTCTTCATCGAGTGGGACGAATGCGCCACGCCCGGGCTCGACGGCTCCGCTTACCAGGTGGACGACGGCTATGTGCCTATGCCGGACCTGCCTGGCTTCGGCCTGAACCTGGATGAAAAGCGTTTCCAACAGGCTGTCTCCGCCAACGGTTTTTCCTTGCGCCAGTGACAGAACCCAACCGGCCCAACCGCGCAGGTCGCCGCCCCCCCGGCGTTTCCCGTGTGCCAGCGTCACCGGCGCAGCAGAATATTGGCGTTGGCGCGAATTCTTTTCTACAATTCCGTTTAGCTCGAAATGACGTTCAGGAGACGTGAAAATGCGCGGCGAACGTATCGCCTCAATCGAAAGGGGAACGCTTGTAGGCCGCAGGCCCCGCCTGGCGGGTTACAACGCCCGCAAAAAAGATGACCACGGTTGGGAGGCGCACATTCCCCTGGCGCGCATCACGACCGCCGATGGAGCCGCCGGGTTCGGCCTCAGCGATATCACCCCCCGACAGGCCGAACTGTTTCTCGGAGCGCAGCTCGACGAGCTGATCACCGCCGAAAACGGCGTCGCTGGGAACGCCGCCCCACTCGAGAATCCCCTCTGGGACCTTCTCGGTCGCCGCGCCGGCCGTCCTGTCTATCGAATCTTGGCAGAACGCGCCGGCAAGAGCCTTTCAGCGCCCTTGCGCGTGCCCTGCTACGACACCACCCTCCTGATCGATGACCTGCGCCTTCCCTCCGACGAGGCGGGCGCCGCCCTGATCGCTTCGGAGGCCCGCTTCGGCTACGAGCAAGGACACCGGGCATTCAAGATCAAGGTCGGCCGCGGCGCCCGCCACATGCCCCCCGAAGCAGGCAACCGCCGCGACATTGCCGTGATCCGCGCTGTGCGCGCCGCCGTCGGCCCCCAAGCCGTCATCCTCATCGATGCCAACAACGGCTATACGCTCAATATCGCCAAGCATATCCTCAGCGAAACCGCCGACTGCAATATCTTCTGGCTGGAGGAGGCCTTCCACGAAGACGATGAGCTCTACGAGGACCTGCATGCATGGATCGAGCGGGAGGGCCTCTCCGTCCTCATCGCCGACGGCGAAGGACCGGCCTCGCCTCACCTGCTAGACTACGCCCGCCGCGGCATCATCGACGTAGTCCAATACGACATCTTCAGCTACGGGCTGACAAAGTGGCTGCAAACCGGCCCCGTACTCGACGCGTGGAATGTGCGCACAGCGCCCCACCACTACGGACGCCACCTGGGAAACTTCGTCTCCGGCCATCTCGCCCCCGCGGTCGAAAACTTTGCCTTTGTGGAATGGGATGAGCTCTCCACACCGGGCCTGGACAGTTCCGCCTACTCCGTGGATGACGGCCTCGTTACGCTGCCGGACGCGCCCGGCTTCGGCCTGGCGTTGGACGACAACATCTTCCGGCGAGCAGTGAAAGAAAACGGCTTCAACGTCAAGAACAGTTAGCATGAACCGTCTCCCCTCTACCGGATACCACCGCTTACGAGCTGCGAACATCGAGATGAGATATGTCTGATACCCCCTCAATGCAGGAAACCATCCGCCTTCTCAACGACTACTGGGCCGCACGCGGTTGCCAGATCTGGCAGCCCCACAGCGAAAAACTGGGCGCCGGCACCATGAATCCCGCCACCGTGCTGCGCGTCCTGGGGCCCGAGCCGTGGAACGTCGCCTACGTGGAACCCTCCTTCCGCGCCGACGACGGACGTTACGCCGAAAACCCCAACCGCATGCAGATGCACACCCAGTACCAGGTCCTCCTCAAACCGGACCCGGGAAATCCCCAGGAACTCTACCTCGGCAGCCTCGAGGCCATCGGTCTCCAGCGCGACCGCCACGACATCCGTTTCGTTGAGGACAACTGGGAGTCTCCCGCCCTCGGCGCGTGGGGCCTCGGCTGGGAAGTCTGGCTCGACGGCCAGGAGATTACCCAGTTTACCTACTTCCAGCAGGCCGGCGGCGTCAGTCTGGACCCCGTCAGCGTCGAAATCACCTACGGTCTGGAGCGCATCGTCATGTACCTCCAGCAGCGGACCGAGGTCTGGTCCATCGACTTCGACGGCGTCCACACCTACGGCGAAATCTACCGGCAACAGGAAATCGAGCACTGTATCTATAACTTTGAGCTGGCCGACGTCGAGCGCCAGCGAACACTCTGCGATCTCTACCACGCCGAAGCCGAAGTTTGCATCGAACGCGGGCTCGTCGCCCCGGCCCACGACTATGTGCTGCGACAGAGCCAGGCTTTCAACATCCTCGACACGCGCGGCGCCATCGGCGTCACCGAACGCGCCAAATTCTTCGCCGCCATGCGTAGCCAGGCGCGCCGCATCTCCGAACTGTACGTCGAGCAGCGCCAGCGAGAAGAGTACCCCTGGCTGGATGAGAGCGAACCTTCCCAGAATGGCGAAGGCAAGACGACGAGTGAAAAGGTCACAACGCAAGCGCAGGCTACCAGGCCCCAATCTCTTCTGATCGAGCTGGGCAGCGAGGAGCTGCCCGCCGCCGATGTGACTCTTGGCATCGCCCAAATCGAACTTCGGCTCCCCGAACTGCTGGAACAGGCGCGGCTATCCTTTCGCGCCCTGTCCGTGTCCGGGACACCCCGCCGCCTGGTCGCGCATGTGCAGGAACTGTCACCGCGCCAGCACGACGAAACTGTCGAACGCCGCGGCCCGCCCGCCGACCGCGCCTTCGATGCCGACGGCTTGCCCACGAGAGCAGCCGCCGGCTTCGCACGCGGCCAGGGCGTTAAGCCCTCAGACCTCATCGTGCGCGACAACTATGTCTACGCCGTGTCCAGGAAGGAAGGAAGACCCGCCTCGGCCGTCCTCCCGCAACTTATCCAGGACTTGCTGGATGGCATGCAATGGGGCAGGACGATGCGTTGGAACGGAAGCAACAAGAGCTATCCCCGTCCCCTGCGTTGGATCGTCGCACTGCACGGGTCGGAGGTCGTTCAAATGTCGTGGGCGCACGTGCGCAGCGGTCGCGAAAGCCGCGGGCCCCGCTTCCGCGATGCACGCGCGCGCCTGCCCTCAGGCGAGTTCACCACCTTCAGCATCGCCGACGCCGACAGCTACTTCACCGCCGCCGCCGAACAGGGCATCCAACTCAACCGCCAGGATCGCCGCAGACGCATCGCGGCAGCCGTCCAGGACGCGGCCGCCCGCGCCCGCTCCATCCAAACCGGCGCCGCCGATCCTCTGCCCGGTGGGACCTACCAGTGGGAACAGGATGAAGACCTCCTGGACGAAGTCACTGACCTGGTGGAAGCGCCCGAAGCGGTCCTCGGCGCCTTCGAAAACCGCTTCCTCGCTCTGCCCCAACCGATCCTGACCGCCGTGATGAAGAAACACCAGCGCTACTTCCCAGTCCTGTCCGTTCCCACCGACCCGAACGAAACACCCTCTTTGGCCCCCCGCTTTGTCACCATCGCCAACGCCGACAAACTGGACCATCCCGAGGTCGTGCGGCAGGGCAACGAGGGCGTGATCCGCGCCCGCTACGCCGATGCCGAATTCTTCTTCAACCAGGACGCGGCCAGACCATTTGATTCCTTCACCGAGCGCCTGGGAACCCTCACCTTCCACGCCAAGCTCGGCACCATGCTCGAGAAGACCGGGCGCCTGCAAAGGCTGGCCCCGCAGATCGCGCAGATGCTCGGCTGCAACAAGCAGGACGTAGAGACGGCTCGCCGGGCCGCCGCTCTCTGCAAAACTGACCTGGTGACATCCATTGTGGTCGAAATGACCAGCCTCCAGGGAACGATGGGCGAAATCTATGCCCGCAGGAGCGGCGAAACGCCCGCCGTGGCGCAGGCCATCCGGGAACATTATCTGCCCAGCTTCGACGGCGATGTCGTTCCCGCTTCAGGGGCCGGCCTGGCCCTCAGCCTCGCCGACAAACTGGATACCCTCGTCGGCCTGTTCGGCGTCGGCGTGACGCCCAGCGGCAGCGCCGATCCATTCGGCCTGCGCCGCGCTGCCCTGGGAACCGTGAACGCGCTCACCATCACCCGGTCTCCCTTCGATCTGACCGCCGCCCTCAAGCTGGCGGCAGCCCAATACCATGACCTTCTGCCCGAGGCAGCCGTCCCCAACGCCAGGAACTTCACTGTCCGCCGCCTTGAAAGAAAGCTGCGCGATCTGAACTATCCCCCGGATGTCGTCGATGCCGTCTTGGCCGCACGCGGGGATGACCCCTTCGCCTCCGTGGGCGCAGTCCACCACCTGGCCTCGACAGTCTCTTCCCCGGCCTGGGAAGAATCCTTTACAGCCTATGCCCGCTGCGCCCGCATCGTGCGCGGTATCGAACGCGAACTTCCCCTGCGCCCCGCCGCATATCAGGAACAGGTGGAACACGATCTGCACAGGGCCTACGAGAACGCCGCCGCAAAGCTGGACAGGGCGGAGGACGTCGCCGAGCTGCTTGGCCGCGTTCTCGCCGAGTTGGCAGGTCCGATCAACAGCTTTTTCGACGCCGTGCTGGTGAACGCCGAGGAAGAAGCTCTGCGCCAGGCGCGCCAGGCGCTCGTCCAGCGCATCGCCCAACTCCCCGCGCCTGTCGCCGACCTGAGTCGCCTGCAAGGCTTCTAACGGCTTGAATTGCCCATCCCATGATTGCAGTACATACTATGGCTGCTGGATACGCTCCGATTCCCGTGCCGGACAATAACCGGAATCTGAAATCCAAGGAGAGTCAAACCAATGGATAGCCAATACCTCGCAGGCAAAAAAGCAAGCGATGAACAGACCGACGCCTGGGTCGAACAGTTTCATCGCGAAGGTTGCCTCTTTCTCCGCAACATGCTGCCGCCGGATTGGACCGCCGAACTGCGCGCAGACCTGGAAGTCGCCCTGCGCGACAATCCCAATGGGTTGAACAACAAGAGCCGCCGCGCCCACCTGGCGCACCGGATGTTCGAAACCAGCGCCGCCAATCTGCGCCTGTTCGACATGGAGCCAATGATCTCTCTGGCCGAAGCGATTATCGGGCCCGATTGTCACGTCATCCACAACAACTCCTTCATCTCTCCTCCCGGGGGAGGACTCGACGGCTGGCACCAGGATGATCGACCCCACTATGTCGTCACCGATGGCAGCGCCCCGCAAAATGTTCACCTGCCCGTCCTCTTCTTTACCGCCAACTACTACTTGACCGATGTCACTGAGGTCGAGCACGGCGGCACCGAAGTCATTCCCGGCTCCCATCTCTTAGGCGCCAGCCCTGCCCGCCAGCTTGACGGGACCGAATGGGAGGAGCGAATCCAATACAATCTGGGCCCGGCCGGCAGCGTCATCCTCTTTAACAACCAGGTCTGGCATCGCGGCGGGCCGAACCGCAGTCAGCGTACCCGCTTCATCACCCAGGTTACTTATGCCCGCCGCGTCGTTGGTCATAAGTATTACCCGTTCATGAACTACACCATGCCCGAGCACGTCTATGACGGCGCCGACGACAGGCTGCGGCGCCTTCTTGGTTTTCTGCCGCACGGGGCTTACGGTTAGCGGTCGATCGCGGGCGCGGCCCTTCCCCAACCCGAGAAGGACGCGCTGTTCAGTGAGGAAGCAAATATGAAGGGAGTCGCCGGCAAACGCGTCTTCGTTTCCGCTGCCGCCGGGGGCATCGGCCAAGCCATCGCCCTCCGCTTTCTGCAAGCAGGCGCATACGTGCGCATCTGTGATGTGGACGAAACCGCCTTGGCGCAGATGCAGGATCAAACAGGCCGGCTGACCGGCCTCTGCGCCGACGTAGCCGACCCCAAACAGGTGGAAGCCCTCTTCCATACCATCGAGAGCGACCTCGGCGGGCTGGACGTGCTCGTGAACAACGCAGGCATCTCCGGCCCGACCGCAAACACCGAAACCATCGCGCCGGAGGACTGGCAGCGCACCATCGATGTCAATCTGAATGGCGCATTCTACTGCGCCCGCTTCGCCATCCCCCTGCTCAAAGAGAGCGGCGGCGGCTCCATCGTCAACATCGCCTCCACCTCCGGACTGCACGGCTACCCATTGCGCGCCCCTTACGCCGCCTCAAAGTGGGCGCTGATAGGCCTCACCAAGACCATGGCCATGGAGCTCGGCCCCTTCCGGATTCGTGTCAATGCAGTGTGCCCCGGGTCCGTCGAAGGACCCCGCATCGAGGCCGTCTTCGCCGCCAAGGCCCAGGCGCGCGGCGTCAGCCCCGATGAAATCCGCGCCGCGTTCCGCCAGAAAAGCTCCCTGCGCACTCTGATCTCCGCCGAAGACGTCGCCGAAACCGTCCTCTTCCTCTCTTCCGACAGCGGCGCCCGCATATCCGGCCAGGCCATCGCTGTCGACGGACACACTGAAACCATGCGTATGTGAACCAAGCGCACATAGACCAAATGCCCGAACCGCAGCCTGCCTCCGCGCCGGACAGACACTCTGCCCAAACCGCCCCGCGTCCTATCGTAACTGCCTCCCTCTGCGCCGCCTCCCTTATCCCCCGAACCCCTGTAGGGGCGCCCAGGGCGATTGCATCTAAATTGGGTCAGAACATCGAAATGCAGCCGAATACTCTTCCAGGTCGGGGTAAGACACAGGGAAATGTACGAAAGATGGCACGTAGACGGAGAATTTAACTTATCTCGCCGACTGAGGGCC
>JAJDZJ010000056.1 GCA_022824685.1 Caldilineaceae bacterium | reverse complement strand
GCCCTCAGTCGGCGAGATAAGTTAAATTCTCCGTCTACGTGCCATCTTTCGTACATTTCCCTGTGTCTTACCCCGACCTGGAAGAGTATTCGGCTGCATTTCGATGTTCTGACCCAATTTAGATGCAATCGCCCTGCGGCACGACGACCGTCGTCGAGCTGGGACCGCAACCGGTAGGCGACCTGGCCCCCGGCGCCCAGACCACCGTCGAGCTGCGCGTAGCCGATGAACCGACGGCTGCAGGCGTAGCCTACGACGCCTGGGAGATTCACCCGGAGACCTTCGCCTGTGGCGGCCCCGGCCCTGTTAACACCGAAGCCGGCGGCGAGCAACATGGCGCTGAAGGCGGCAGCGAGAGCGGCGGCGAAGGCAGCGAAGGCGGCGCAGCCGGCAGCGAAGAAGGCGGCAACGCCCTCGCCCTCGACCAGACATTCGACATGGTCCGCGCCGGGGCTCGTCTCATCATGAGCTACGATGCGCACAGCAACGCCTTCTACGGCGCCGTCGTGAACACCACCAGCGCGACCTTGACCCAGGTGCGCATCGAAGTCCACCTGTCCAACGGCATTGAGCTCGGCCCGACAACGCCGGTTGACCTGGCGCCCGGCGCAGCCATGAACGTACTCCTCCCCGCGTCAACACAGCCCTTCGACGGTTGGACGCCCCACGCAGAGGTCGGCGCCAGTGAAGGTGGCGGCGAAGGCAGCGGCGAGCATGGCAGCGGCAGCTAGAGAACACAGGCCGCTGTTACGCCCACGCCCTGCAAACGCGCGGACGTTGCGCCATCAGGCAGGTAAGATCAGACGTGGCGCCCCATCTGGGGCGCCACGCTTAGCTTGTTTCATTGGGACGGCATACCAAAAACGCTGAGAATGCGCCCGGTGCGGCGCCATGCATGTTGCTGGTAGGATTCAGCAGTGGGATCCATCTCCTCGTTGGCGCCCTCGGCCTCCCCTTACAGTTCATCATGACTGAGGGTGAACTCCATGAAATGTCCCAAGCTGAGTCGTTGCTCGTCCCTTTCGATTTTGACGCCGTCACTGCCAATAGATGCTACGATTCCGATCCTTAGCGAGACCCGCTCGCAGCGCAAAAGGTGGTGGCCATCCCTTCCCGCCGCAAACGCAAGCAACCACGCGACCATGACCGAAGCCGCTACAAAGAGCGCAACTACGTCGAACGTTTCATCAATAAAATCAAGTGGGGCCGGCGCATCTTCGCTCGCTATGAAAAACTCGCACGACGATACATAACATTCTTACACTTTGCTTCTACACTCATCTGGCGCAAACGAAATGTCAACGGGCCCTAATGGTTTGTGGGGGGACAGGTTCGCAGGGTTTGTTGCGGGCGCGGTTAAACTGCACGGCAGCGAATTGCGTGTGGCTGCGGGGGTGGTTGGGCGCTATATGTTTAGTGCCGGCGCGCGGCGGGGCGGCGCGAATTGGAGTTCGTTGAGCTCGACGGCCTCCTTTCGGTAGACCTGGACGCGGTAGGAGCCGGTGTCGGGCACGTACATGAGGCCGTCCGGGCTGACGACGACGGACTGCGGCCAGCGCAGGAGTTTCTGGATTTCGAGCTTGGCCATGTCGCGCAGGCGGTTGGGGTAGGCGTTGGTCATCATGTAGGAGATGGCCACCTTGGAGAGAGTAGCGTCGCCGATGAACTGCTGCACGTAGCGGCCCTCTTCGTTGAAGAGCTGGACGCGGTTGTTGCCGCGGTCGACGACGTAGATGTCGCCGTGGAGGTCGACGTCGACGCCGCTGGGGCGGTTGAACTGGCCGTCTCCGCAGCCGGAGGTCCCAAAGGCCATGAGGAACTCGCCGTCGGCGTTGAATTTCTGGACGCGGTCGTTGCGCCAGTCGGCCACGTAGACGTCGCCCACTTCGTCGACGGCGATGCCCCACGGCATGTTGAATTCGCCCTCGCCGCAGCCGTAACTGCCCCAGCCGCCGAGGAAGCCGCCCTCGCGGGTGAACTTCTGGACGCGGTGGTTGTGGGTATCGACGACGTAGAGGTTGCCCTCGGCGTCGAAGTCCATGCCGGAGGGGCCGTTGAGCTGGCCGGGCTTGCCGCCCTCTTCGCCCCAGCTGTCGATGAGCTCGCCCTCGTTGTCGATGATGGTGACGCGATGGAGCGTTTCGTCGGTGAGGTAGAGGTTCTCATCGCCGTCGGCGAGGATGGTGACGGGCCAGGTGACTTTGCCCGGCTCGTCGCCGTAGATGCCGATGGAGCCGAGATCACTGTCCTCGGTGCTGTATTTGCGGATGAGCGCGGTACCCTCGCTGCGGCAGAGGATGTAGAGACGATCCTCCTGGCCGAACGCCAGATCGATGGGATAGTTTGTCAGCCGCCGCATTCCCAGCGTCTTGTGGAAGGGAAATCCGGCGCGCAAGAGACCATATGGTCTGCCCACGGTGGAACTCCTTTGTTAGTTATTCGTTTTGAGTGTCCAGTTCTTTGTTAACCCCTTTGCGTGCTGTTGTTGCTGGGAACGCAGGGCTATTGGCTGTACGGATTGATTTGCTCAAAGTGACCGCCGACAATTTCGGTGGGATCGAGGCCCATCCACTGTTCGAGGACTGTGCCGTAGATGCCGCGGAAGTCGATGGTGTGCTCCATGTCCTCGCCGTGGACCCAGCGGGCGGGGTCGAGCGAGGGGTATTGGGCGTAGAGACCGCCCTGGACGTGGTCGCCGATGATGAAGGCGCCGCCGCCGGAGCCGTGGTCGGTGCCGCTGGCGTTGTCGCGGATGCGGCGGCCGAACTCGGTGAAGACGAGCATCGTGACCTCGGATGAGGCGTTGTGGGCGCGCAGGTCCGCGAAGAAGGAGGTGATGGCGCTACTGAGGTCGGCGAGCAGCTTGGGATGGTCGGGCACCTCGTTGGCGTGGTTGTCGTAGCCGCCTTGCGCGGTGTAGAAGACGCGGGTGCCGAGCCCGGCCAGATGGACGCGGGCGACATCGCGCAGGCTTTGGGCGATGGCGCTGTCGCCGTACTCCACGGTCGAGCTATAACCGTCTTTCGCTTTCTTGAGCTCGTCGGTGCCCTGGATGACGTTGAGGCCGGTCTGCGAGAGGTAGTCCATCACGTAGCCGGCGCCGACCTCGTGGCCGTACATGCCTTTGAAGACTTCGAGGGCTTGGGAGCGGCGGCGGGGTTCGTCGATGCCGGTGAGGAGGCCGTAGGTGTCCAGGTCGGCGAAGGAGGTGACGGGCACGCCGGGCACTGCCATTGCCCTGGGGAGACCCTGGCCAACGTTGACGCCGGTGAGGACGTTTTGGCCGCCGGGGTCCAGCTCGCGGATCATGCGCCCGACCCAGCCTTCGGTACCGATCTCGATCGGTTCGCAGGTGTGCCAGATGTCCATGGCACGGAAGTGGGAGCGGTTCGAGTTGGGGTAGCCGATGCCCTGGATCACGGCCACGTCGCCGGCCTCGTACATCGACTGCAAGGGCGCGCAGTTCGGGTTCCAGGCCAGGGTATCGTGGATGGGCAGGACTTCGTCCTCCTTGAGACCGACCACCGGTCTGGAGTCGTAGTAGATGCCGGCGGTATAGGGGACGACGGTGTTCATGAAGTCGTTGCCGCCACTGAGCTGCACGACAACGAGTACGGGATCTTTCTTGTGGTCAACCATCTTTTCTTCCTTTCTGGACTGCAGTTTTCAGTTTTTGGTTTTTAGAGAACACCATCTTGCGGGTGAGGTTAGATGGCGTTCCTAAAAGCTGCAGGTCAGGCGAACTGGTATTCGCGGGAGGCGACGATGAGTTGGAGCATCAGGACGATGCGGCCGGTGCTTTCGTCGGTCTGGCCGTTGGCGCTGCCATTGGCGGAGAAGACGAGGTCGCCGCCAGATTGGGCGAAGTGTATGAGGTCGGCGCGGGTCTTTTCCTCGATGGTCAGAGGGCCGACGAGGTCGAGACAGGCGTCGACGAACTGCTCGGGAGAGAGGCTGTCGCCGGCGGCGCGCAGCCGTTTGATGAGGGCCTGGATGCCCGGTTTGCTGGCGTCGCCCACTTCGTTGACGGCGAAGTTGATGCGTTCGGTGAGCATGCCGCCGTCGATCCACTCCGGGCCGGTATGCCAGCCCTCCACGGTGGGCGGGTTGAAGAGCTCCTGGCCCATCACTTTGGCGGCCCCGTGGTAGCTCGGCATGCCGGGCGCGGGCGTGCGATTGGTGCCGACCAGCTTGAGAACGCCGGTGATCAGCTCGGTGGGGCTTTTCACCTTCTTGAAGCGGGCCGCCTTGAAGAAGCCGCTCTTGAAGAGCGTGCGCAGGACATGGCGCATCTCCCCTTTCGACTCCATGAAAGCGTTTGCGAGGATTTCGATGGCGTCCGGGTCCTGGGGCGGCGTCACGTTCCAGGAGGGGACCTGCGGCTCGTCGGCGACGAAGAAGTTGTAGAGATGGCGGGAGATGAAACGGGCCGTGGCCGGCTGTTCGACGATGATATCAATGATGTCGTCGCCGTTGAAGTTGCCGGTGTGACCGAGGAAGGTCTTCTCGGAGTAGTCGTGGTCCTCCTCACGGAAGAGGAATTCGGGAGAGTAGAAGCCGTGGGGGTAGAGGGGGACCGGCTGCGCGAAGGTCCAGCCGGTGAAGGCGAGCGCGCAGTTCTTGATGTCCTCCTCGGTGTAGTTGCCCACGCCCATCGAGAAGAGCTCCAGTAGCTCACGGCCATAGTTCTCGTTGGGTTCG
>JAJDZJ010000083.1 GCA_022824685.1 Caldilineaceae bacterium | reverse complement strand
GCCCTCAGTCGGCGAGATAAGTTAAATTCTCCGTCTACGTGCCATCTTTCGTACATTTCCCTGTGTCTTACCCCGACCTGGAAGAGTATTCGGCTGCATTTCGATGTTCTGACCCAATTTAGATGCAATCGCCCTGGAAATGAGGCCAGGACCGATTGGCTTCGCCTGGACGCCAGTTGCGTCCGCCAATTTGGGCGGTCTGAGCCTGTCTGAGCCGCCGTATTTTCGCAATCTGCGCGGCGCCGGACTCAATCCTTTGGCGTGGGGCAATGTTACAGCTAGAATTCAGAGAAACTAGGTGCCCAGGCATGGAGATGCAATGCCGCGGGCAATCCAAAACGGCACACGAGGAAAGTGCCCACAGCCAGGACAGTAACTCTAATGTCATTCACGCATCCGTTTCCGGTCATTAGACCCCCTATTTCCATCACGAAGAGCCGAAACAGGATTGCGCAGGTCGATCTTCGAGAGCTTCAATGGTGGCCAGTAATTCCGACCTGCGGCGAACGCTCCATGCAGGCCACTTACGAGGCAGACACACTGGAACTGAGTGCGGTAAGAAGAATGGAGGTGACCGGCCCGGCCAGAGTGCATAACCTGGACTGCGTGGAAATCGCGGTGCAGGAGCGAGCCATCAGAGAAGATTGGGACGTTCCCGGCAAGCCGAGTCTTTTTTATGCCAGGCTTGATGAGGAAGAGACGAAATGGCTTGCCGTCGTCCAGGACATGGACGGCAAAAAGGTGCTGAGAACGTTCAAAGACGAATGGTTCGCCGCCGATTGGGGTAGAGGTGAGAAACGAGAGATACTCGATGAGGGCCGCTATGAGCGCCAATCTGACGGCGCCTATTCCACGACTGGCCGGACGGGAGTCGGCGCGGGAACCTACGCAGTGAAGATAGGGAAGAGGACATTCCAATTTATGCGCGTTTGGGACACGGGCGGGCTGCCGGCCAGCGAGGAAAGAGAACTGTCCGAAGCCTACATCGATTCGGATGGTCGCGTGGTGCTCTTCCGAGAATACTGGGGACGTCGAATGGGCGCGGGAAATACCGATTGGGCTGCGAAATACCAAGACAATCTCAGGATCGTCATTGACGGATGTGTATACGTGCACTGTGATTGCACAGGCAGAGCGCATGACATGATCACAAGCGCCGCGTTGGGTGTCAAGCATCAAGTTTCTGCGTAAAGGGGCTTTGGCCGTCACTTTGGGGGCAGATTTGAGCGGCAGCATCGCCGGCGGCCCCAACCATTCTGACGGTTCCGAGATCTCCTGCTCCAATACTGCAAGTTGAATCGTGATAGCCAGTCTACGAGGGCAGCAGCTGAAAAACCGCAGAAACGCTAACAAAGTTCGATAAGTTCTACATGGATTCGAGCTGAGAGAGATGAACTGTACCGCTTCAAAACCATGTGCAGTCCAGGTTTTGGGGTAATCAAGAGAAGCGCACTGCTGGCTCCAGCGTGAATTTCCAGAGACAGCCTGTAGCCTGCGCCCGTATTGCCCCGCCCCCCTCATCGTTGCCCCGCGACAAGTACCCCGCGCCACCCACTGTAGGGGCGCCCCTTGTGGGTGCCCTCCCCGTCGCTCCTCCCAAATTACCCGCCCCCAAATCCCCGTCCAGACAACGGCCTCGCGGCGCTTCCCCGTCCCCCCACTCTGGACGCCGCACCGCAAATCTGCGCGTTTGACAACCCGCCATTCTTCCCTATAATTCTGACACTGACTGCCCAAACAGTCGGTCGCAGTCCCCAGACTCTGCTTGCGCCCTTCCACGAGAGCCGCCTCCGTGCCCTCTGTCCGAGTTAATTCTGTACGTCAACTGATCAATGACGGCACGCACAACACCTTCACCGACCTGTGCCGTTTTCGTGATCGCCTCTATCTGACTTACCGAAGCTGCCCCGACGGCCACATGCTCTTTACCTCGTCGCGCATCGTCATCATGTCAAGTGGCGACGGCATCGAATGGCAGCCGGTACACGCCTTCAACGTCGCCAACCGCGACGTTCGCGACCCGCACTTTCTCGTCTTTGACGGCAAACTCTTCGTGTTCTCCGGGGCCTGGTGGGTAAACCCCGACAGTTCCGAGGAAAGGGATGTCAACGATCATCTTGGTTTCTGCGTCTGGACCGTCGACGGCGAAGAATGGCACGGCCCGCGCATGTTGGACGGCACGCACGGCCATTACATCTGGCGGGCCGCCGCGCATAATGGCATGGCCTATCTCAACGGACGCCGCATCCGCAACTTCGACGTGCTTGCCCGCCGCGACGAGCCGCCCCAATGGATGGAGTCCTGGCTGCTGCACAGCCAGGACGGACTGGCATGGACGCCGCTAAGCCTGATTCAACCCGCCTACGGCGATGAGACCGCCCTGCTCTTCGAACAAGACGATGGCCTGCTGGCCCTTGCCCGCGCCGGAGGCCGGCCTGCCCAGCTCTGCCGCGCGCGCCCGCCATATACCGAGTGGACCTGCGCCGAACTGGACCGCCACATCGGCGGCCCCCTCCTTACCCGCTGGGGCGGCGTGACCCTGGTCGGCGGCCGCAAACATACTGAAGACGGGCCGGTCACTGCCCTGTACGAGCTGGCTGACGGCCAACTGAACGAGATCGCCATCCTGCCCAGCGGCGGAGACAACTCATATCCCGGTTTCGTCGCATTGGGCCCGGACCGAGCTCTGCTCTCCTACTATTCCAGCCACGAGGGCAGCGGCACAGGCCTGGCGCCCTCGTCAATCTATCTGGCTGCATTGGAAAAAAGCTGACACCCGGTCAATCGCCAACATGTGGTCATTCATTCTCCGCCGCATCCTGCTGATGGTCCCCACGCTGATGGTGGTCTCCGTCATCTCCTTTGCCATTATCGAAGCCCCGCCGGGAGATTTCATGGACGCCTACGTGAACCAGCTTTTGCAGCAGCAGGAGGCAGTCGATCCGGCCGAAATCGAATCCCTGCGCAAGCGGTACGGCCTGGACGCGCCCACCTATGTCCGCTACTTCCGCTGGCTTGGCAACATCCTTCAGGGCAACCTCGGCCGCTCGCTCGAGTGGAACCAGCCTGTCGGCAAACTTATCGCCGACCGTCTGCCTTGGAGTATGGCCATCTCTGTCGCTTCCTTCCTGCTTGCCTACGCGCTGGCCATCCCAATCGGCCTCTACTCCGCCACCCGACAGTATTCCATCGGCGACTATCTGTTCACCCTGATTGGATTTGTCGGCCTGGCCACACCCAACTTTCTGCTCGCGCTCTTGATCCTCTGGTACTACTTCGTCGCCACCGGCAATGTCGCGGTCGGTCTCTTTTCGGACGAATACCTGGTCGCGCCCTGGAGCTTTGCCAAATTCATCGACCTCTTGAAACATCTGTGGCTGCCCGCGCTGGTCGTCGGCACAGCCGGCACGGCCGGCCTGATTCGCGTGATGCGCGCCAACCTTCTGGACGAACTTGAGCGTCCTTACGTCATGGTGGCCCGTTCCAAAGGGCTTTCCGAGGGCAAGCTTCTCGTCAAATATCCCTTCCGCATCGCCATGAATCCGGTCGCCAGCACCATCGGCTGGACGCTGCCCACACTGGTCAACGGTGAGCTTCTCGCCTCTCTCGTCCTGGGTCTGCCGACGATCGCGCCTCTCTTCGTTGGCGCGCTCCTCAACCAGGACATGTTCCTGGCCGGCAGTGTGGTCATGATCCTGAGTACGCTCACCCTGGTGGGTACGTTGCTCTCCGATATCGTGCTGGCATGGCTCGACCCGCGCATTCGCGGCGCCATCTGAGAACCAATGCGGGCGGAGAACGCCTCTCCACCCGAATGTGAGCGCCGCCCTGAGAGACTGGTAAAACTGCTATGACCGCAATCGAAGAAAGATTCCAGCCAGGCAATGCCTCGCTGAACGCCGAAGAAGAAGACCTTTCGGTTGCAACCCAATGGCAACTGATCCGCTGGAAGTTCGTGCGTCACAAAGTAGCCGTCATCTCCCTGGTCGTAATCGCGATCTTCTACCTATTCGCCGCCTTCGCCGAGTTTCTCTCACCTTATGACCCGGCCCACCACGACACTGATTACATGTTCATGCCGCCGCAGAGGCTTCGTTTCTTTGACGAAGGGAAATTCCAACTGCGCCCCTTCGTTTACGGCATGACCTCCAAAATGGACGAAAATACCTTCAGGACAACCTGGGAATTGGATAAAACGCAGAAGTACCCTGTCAAGCTGTTCGTGCGCGGCGACCCCTATGAACTGTGGGGCCTCTTTGAAGGCGACCTTCACCTGGTCGGCGTTGACGAAGGCACCTTCTTCCTCATCGGAACCGACAAAATGGGCCGCGACCTGCTTTCCCGCATCATCTTCGGCGGACGCATCTCGCTCTCCGTCGGCCTGCTTGGCATCGCCATCAGCTTCGTGATCGGCGTCATCATGGGGGGCGTCTCCGGTTACTTCGGCGGTGTCACCGACCTGGTCATCCAGCGCATCATCGAGTTCCTGCGCTCTATTCCCACCCTCCCTCTCTGGATGGCCCTGAGCGTGGCGCTGCCCCCAACCTGGACAGTCGTGCAAATCTACTTCGGCATCGTCGTCATTCTCTCCCTCGTAGGCTGGACAGGCCTGGCCCGCGTCGTGCGCGGCAAGTTCATGTCCCTGCGCGAGGAGGAATACGTCATGGCAGCCCAGCTCAACGGTTCCAACGAAGCGCGCGTCATCTTCAAACACATGCTGCCCTCCTTCACCAGCCACATAATCGCTTCGCTTACGCTCAGCGTCCCTGGCATGATTCTGGGTGAGACCGCCCTCAGCTTCATCGGCCTAGGTTTGCAGAACCCCGCCATCAGCTGGGGCGTTCTGCTAAAGGACGCGCAGCGAATCATCGTTCTTGCCGACTCGCCCTGGCTCCTGTCTCCGGGGCTGTTCGTCATCATCGCCATACTCTGTTTCAACTTCGTCGGCGACGGCCTCCGTGACGCCGCCGACCCCTATTCGTCAATCTAGGCCGCCCGCGAAACTGTCCCATGTCCCAGACACCGCTTCTGCTCAGCGTAGACAATCTGGCCACCCACTTCTTCTCCCAGGAGGGCATCCTCGAGGCTGTCGACGGCGTTTCCTTCGATATTCACGCCGGCGAAGCGCTCGGAATCGCCGGCGAAAGCGGCTGCGGCAAAAGCGTTACCGCCCAGTCCATCCTGCGCATCGTCCCCAAGAACGGCAAAATCGTTACCGGCGCCATCAATCTCTTCCAGAACGGCGATTCTGTCGATCTCGTGCAGCTGGATGACCGCGGCCAGCAGATCCGCCAAATCCGCGGCGGCGAAATCGCCATGGTCTTTCAGGAGCCGATGGCCGCATTCAGCATGGTCTACACCATCGGCAATCAGATTACCGAAGTCATCCGCCTCCACCAGGAATGCAGCCAGAACGAGGCGCGCGAGCGCGCCGTCGAAATGCTGCGCAGAGTAGGAATGCCCCAGCCCGAGCAGACCATCGACGCCTACCCGTTCGCCCTCAGCGGCGGCATGCGTCAGCGGGCCATGATCGCAATGGCCCTCTCTTGCCATCCCGCGCTTCTCATCGCCGACGAACCCACCACCGCAGTTGACGTGACCATCCAAGCCCAGGTATTGGAGCTGATGAAGGACCTGCAGCGAGACATGGGCATGGCGCTGATCGTCATCACCCACGACCTGGCCGTCATCTCCGAACTGTGCGATCGCGTGATGATCATGTACCTGGGCAAAGATGTGGAAAGCGCGCCCGCCGATGTCATCTTCCGCGACCCCAAACATCCCTACACCGTTGGCCTGCTCCGCTCGGTCCCGGAGCTCGGCGAAGGCCACACCCAGGAGCTCGACCCCATCTCCGGCTCAGTGCCCAGCCCCTACCGCCGGCCTACCGGCTGCCCATTCCATCCACGCTGCCCGGAGTTCATTCCCGATGTCTGTGATGTCGACCTGCCGCCCCAAATCGAGCTGGCCGGTGGACATCGCGTTCGCTGCCATCTCTATGTCCAGGACTGAGAACATGGCGCAAGCAGACGCTGCCGCAAACAACCTGAATGCCGGAACGGACGCCTCGTCCCCCAGTTCTTCACATCGCCAGGCCGGTGTCAGCCGGGCCAGCTCCGCCGACAACGTCCTCGAAGTGACCGATCTGCGCAAATACTTCCCCATCCTCCGCGGTTTCTTTCGCCGTCAGGTCGGCGAGGTAAAGGCGGTGGACGAAGTCAGCTTCCATGTCGCCCGCGGCGAGACGCTCGCCCTGGTGGGGGAAAGCGGCTGCGGCAAGACAACCACCGGCCGCTGCGTCATGAGAGCGATCGAGCCCTCCGGCGGCTCTGTCCTCTTCCGCAAACGCGATGGCGAAGAGTTCGACATCACCACGCTCGCCAAACAGGATCTGCGGTCAGTCCAGCAGTACATGGGGATGATCTTCCAGGACCCGTTCTCTTCCCTTAACCCGCGACTCACCGTCCTCGAAATCATCGGCGAACCGTTCATCACCCGAAGACTGATCACCAAACGCCGTGAACTTGAAGAGAAGGTCGCCCAGCTTCTGCGCAGCGTCCGCCTGGATCCCACCTACATGCGGCGCTACCCCCATGCCTTCAGCGGCGGACAGCGCCAGCGCATCGCCATCGCCCGCGCCCTCGCGCTCGACCCCGACTTCGTCGTCGCCGACGAACCGGTCTCCGCGCTGGATGTCTCCGTACAGGCCCAGATTCTGAGCCTGCTCAAAGTGCTGCAATCCGAGCTCCATCTCACCTACCTGTTCATTACGCACAATCTGTCCGTCGTTGAATACCTGAGCGACCGCGTCTCCGTGATGTACGTAGGGCAGATCGTTGAGCTGGGCCGAACCGAATCCATCTTCAGCCGGCCCCGCCATCCCTATACCGAAGCCCTGTTGTCCGCCGTGCCCGTCGTCGAAACCGGCAAAGCGGGTCGGCGGCGTGAGCGGATCATCCTGGAGGGAGATGTGGCCGATCCCTCCAATGTGCCCACCGGCTGCACGTTCCATCCTCGCTGCCCATATGTGCAGGACATCTGCCGTGAGGAGGAACCCCAACTGATCGACCTGGCCGGCGCGAACGGGAGCCAGCCCCACCTGGTGCGCTGTCACTTTGCCGACGACCTCGATCTGCAAGGCGTTGGCAACGCTCTGCAATGATCCCTTCCAGCTTCTTTGCCAGTACCAGCCAGGGCCCTGCGCCCGAACTGTTTCAGTCCACAACCAGGTACAGCCTTCACTGAAGCCCGAAAGGAGGTGCGCTTCTCACAAAGTGACCAGTTCTCGTAACCGTGCAGTCAAAAGTCAGAGGAGCAAAACTGTGGATCCACGTAAACTTTTTGTACATCGAGGCGGCATGACATTTCGCGCAAGGATGGCCAAGAGCGCTTCCAGGATTGTGCCAATCCTGATCATTCTGTCCCTTCTGTTGGCGGCCTGCGGCTCCGCTGACGCGCCCGCCGCCAGCGAAGATGCCGAACCCGCCGCCCAGGAAGCCGCGCCCGCCGCGGACGAGTCCTCCTCAGAAGCGGCCGCGATGACCGGCCCTGTTCTGACCGACCCGCCCGCCGGGGCAGGCGAACGCGAAGTCCAGAGCGAAGTCTACAACACACCGGCTGACGCCGGGGGCATCGAATCCTACCAGGAAGCCCCAATGCTGGCCGAGATGGTCGCCAGCGGCGCTCTGCCGCCAGTCGAAGAACGGCTCCCGATCAATCCCATCGTCATCAAGCCCGAAGAGGCAGTTGGCAAGTTCGGCGGCGCGTTGCGCAAAACTGTCAGCGGCCAGCGGGCCATGGGCGAAATGGGCTGGTGGGTCGATGAACCGCTCACGCTACACAATCCCAAAGGCGTGATCGTCCCCAACGTGGCCGAAAGCTGGGCCTGGAACGATGACCACACCGAGCTCACCATCAACCTGCGCAAGGGCATCAAGTGGAGTGACGGCGAACCCTTCACCGCCAACGACGTTCTGTTCTGGTGGGATGACATCATCCTTAACGAGGACCTGACACCCTCGCCCTCCACCCTGCTCAGCCGCGGCGGAGAAATGGCCCAGGTCGCCATGATTGACGACTTCACCGTCCAGTTCTCCTTCGCCGAGCCCTATGCGCTCTTCCCGACCTACCTCGGTAGCTGGGGCGGACCGCGTCGCGGACCCACAACAAGCCCCAAACACTATCTCTCCCAGTTCCATCCCGACTACGTCGACCAGTCCGAAATCGAAGCCATGATGAGCGATGGCGGCTTCGACAACTGGATGGACCTCTTCGGACAGAAAAACAACTCGGTCAACGCCGAGAAGCCGAGCCTGGCAGCCTGGCTCCCAACCACCGTGCCGCCCAACCCGGTCGAAGTCTACGTCCGCAATCCCTACTTCTGGAAAGTGGACACAGCTGGAAATCAGCTGCCCTACATCGACGAGGTCCATGAAATCCGCGTCGCCGACGCCGAAGCCGCGCTGCTCAAGACCATCGCCGGTGAACTCGACTTCGTGCGCGCTCTCGGCACCGCCAATATCCCAGTCCTCTCCGAAAACCGGGAGTCTGGCGACTTCCGCTTTGCATACGCAAACTGGATGCCCAACTCCTACGGCAACATCATGTTCAACTACACGACCGAGGACGAGGACAAGCACCAGCTCTACAACGACAAGAACTTCCGACGCGCCCTTTCCGTTGCAATCGACCGCGAAGAGATCATCAAGTTGATTTACAAGGGCGGCGTATTCGCTTCACAGATCGCGCCCCTGCGCGGGCCTCCCTATCACGGCGAAGACGAGCTCTTCCAGTCCTGGACCCAGTTCGACCCCGACATGGCCAACCAGATGCTGGATGACCTCGGCCTCACCGAACGCGACGATCAGGGATTCCGCCTTGGACCGAGCGGCAACGAGCTGCTCCTCATCATCTCGGCCACAACCGCCTGGCCTTCCGAAACGCCCGAACTGATGGAACTGGTCAAAGGGTACTGGGCAGAGGTCGGTATCAACGCCACCGTGACCCCCGAGGCCGGCCAGCTCTGGGGCACGCGCCACTACACCGGCGAGCACGACGTGTCCGCCCGCGGCGGCCACTTCGGCGGCGGCCCTGTCCATCCGACTCTGAACTCCAATACCTTCGCGATGCGCGGCTGGCAATGGGCGCCCGACTGGGCTTCCTGGCTTGATACCAACGGCGAGCAGGGCGCGGAGCCGCCGGAAGATGTGAAGCGGCTGCGTGTGCTGCGCGACCAGATCCTCGGCGAACCTGACGAGGATGCGCGCAACGCCCTCATGCGCGAAGTCTTCGAAATCCACATGGACAACATCTGGTCGATCGGTCTCGTGGTCGACGATCCCAAGTTCGGCCAGCTGACCAACGTGCATAACCGCCTGCGCAATGTGGTAACATGGTCGATCTCCGGTGAATGGACACCGACCATCCCGGCGCAGTGGTTTATCAATGAATAGACAGAACATGCCGCCGCGGCGAACGAAACGGCCGGCTCTTCTCACCAGTTGAGCGGAGTTGGAATCGCTTTCTCCCGGCGGCGTGAGAACAAAAAGAGACAGCGAGGCCCGTACCGGCCTCGCTGTCTTCAATCTGGCGCCGAACACAAAACAGGAGTGGGACCTATGGAACACGACGCCGGCAAACACCTGGTATACCTCAACGGCGTGATGTTGCCGCCGGATCAAGCCAAAATCTCCGTCTTCGACACCGCTGTCACCCTCGGCGATACCGTGACCGAATCAACCCGCACTTTCGGTCACAGACCGTTCAAATTGGACAACCACATCAAGCGCCTCTATAAATCGCTCAAGGTCAGCCGCATCAATCCCGGGCATTCTCCTGAGGAGATGACCGCCATCACGCTGCAGGTGCTGGAATCGAACCTGCCGCACGTGCCCCCGCACGAGGATGTCTGGATCGTCCACAACATCTCACGCGGGATGGGCGCGGCCGCTGCCGACCCCACCTTGCAACGCTCGCCCGCCACAGTCATCATCAACACCGCGCCGATGATTCTGAAGGACTGGGCCGGCTTCTACACCGAAGGCTGCCATGCCGTCACGCCCTTTAGCCGCGCCGTCCCCACCCAATCGCTGGATGCCCGCATCAAGAATCGCAGCCGTCTCGCCTACACCTTGGCTGAAGCCGAAGTCAAGCTCGTTGACCCGCAGGCGCAGAGCATTATCCTCGATACCGACGGCAATGTCACCGAGAACAAAGGCGGCAACTTCTTCATCTGGGCCGACGGGCTACTCAAGACCCCGCACGCCCGCGGCGCCCTCGCCGGCGTCTCCCGCGAAACTGTCCTCGAACTGGCCCAAACCCAGGGCATTCCCACACAGATCGCGGACTTCCAACCCTACGACATCTACACCGCCGACGAGGCCTTCTTCACCAGCACGCCCTACTGCATCATGCCCGCCACAAAGTTCAACGGCCTTCCAGTCGGCGACGGCGCAGTCGGTCCTGTCACCAAACGGCTGCTGCAAGCATGGAGCGACCTCGTGGGCCTCGATATCGTGGCCCAGGCCCAAGGTCATCTGTAGTTTGCAAGAGGCGAATAGAGGAGATTGACCTACGCCGCAGAACGCGATCCGACCCGTTCAAACACCGTGATCTGCCACAGTCCTTCCGTTGCCGCGTGAACCGGCTCCAACCCATCCCCTAATGCGATCTTATGTACATCCTGGTGGGGATGCACAAATGTCCGAAAATCCTTGCGCTTTATCTTGAGGTACAAATTGAACAGCCCGAACGCCAGGCGCACCCACCACTTCTCACGCGGGTAGCTCAGCGCCAGAAACCGCTCCGCCTTGCTTGCGGAGGCCCCCAGCAGCTGCTCCAAATGGGGATAGCAGCAGATCACACGGTCCAGGATCACCGCGTCAGCCGTCCCGACCGCGCCGGCCGCGCTGGTGAAGTCGCCGTGAAAATACTGTACCTGGCCCTCCTGCTCCAGCCTGGCGCCTATCTCCTGCGCAGCCTCTATATACGCGGATGAGGCCTCGACCGCGACCACGCTGGCGGCAAAGCCCCGGCGAAGCAGCTCGTGATGGACCCCGCCCGCTCCGCTGCCGACTTCCAACACCCGCATCGGCCCGTCACTATTCTCAACAAGATGGGCGATCAGCCGCTTGGCGCGCGTTTCAAGCCCGTGACGAATGTAGGCGTCCGCCTCTCTCCCCGCCCACGCCGCATCAAACATCCCTTCGTAGTCGCCAGAATCCGGCTGTCCACAACAGCTGCAAGGCATGGAATGCCTCCCTCTTTCATCTACCGGCCAACCCGCTTCGCGCCAGGCTTCGGGTCCTTCCCGGTCGTTTCAAAGGGCCTCCACCGTGTTCTCCAGCACGCCCAGCCCTTCGATCTCACCCTTGATCCGGTCTCCCGGCTCCAGCCGAACTTTCTTGGCATGGCCGACCCCCGCCGGTGTGCCCGTGCTAAGCAGATCGCCCGGCTCCAGCGTTACAAACTGCGAAACAAACGAGAGCGCCTCCGCCGGCGAAAAGATCATCTGTCCGGAGTTCGCGTCCTGCTGGAGTGTTTCGTTGTGCCACAGGCGCATGCGTAACTGGTCGGCGCGGGGAACCTCCTCCCGCGTCGTGATCCACGGCCCCATCGGCGCAAAGGTGTCCAGCCACTTGCCCACCAGCCAGTCGAAGAACCAGTCTCCTTCCTGCTCCGCCAGCTCATTGCGGAACGTCAGCTCTCGCGCCGATATGTCATTGAAAATCGTGTAGCCCATGATGTGCGCTTCCGCCTGTTCCGGCGTCAGGTCGCGGCCGCGTTTCCCAACCACCACCGCCAGTTCCAGCTCCCAGTCAGCGAATCCGGTCGACGGCGGAATCCGGATCGGCTGCTTTGTTGCCGTCACCGATGAACAGGGCTTGATGAAAAAGCGCGGGATCATCTTCTCCTTGCCGATGTAGGAGCCTCCCCCTTCCTCGATATGGCTGGCATAGTTGCCCGCCAAACACATCAGCTTGCCAGGACAGGGCAGCGGCGCCTTCAAAGTAACCTCGTGCAGCGGAATCTTCAGTTCCGGCCCGTTCTTGTTCCTGGCCCAGTCGAAAGAAGCCTGAACGCCCTCCATCGCGGCCTCGCCTGCCCCCAACAGAGTCAGCATGTCCGCGACCGAAGCCGGGTCTCCCAGCCGACACGCCTCCATCGCGCCCTGCAGATCGTAGATGTGATCCCCATCCACCGCGCCGACACGTTCCCCTGCGTTCCCCACATACGTCGCCAGTTTCATCGTCCTCTTCCCCTGTTCCAATCTGTGACAATCCGAATGCCTGGACTTCCGTCCATCGTCATCCAGCCCGCTTGCCTGATCAAAGCCCGCCGGACTGTTGCAGCAGTTTCGCCACAAGACCCGTCCACCCTGTCTGGTGGCTGGCGCCCAACCCGGTTCCATCTTCTCCGTTGAAATATTCGTGAAATAAGATATGTTCTCGCCAGTGTGGATCCTCCTGGTAGAGGGGCTTCTCCCCATGAAATGGACGCCTCCCATCGCCGTCGCGCAGGAAGAGCCGCATCAACCGCCGCGAGAGCTCCACCGCCACCTCATCCAGCGTCATCCACACGCCGGACCCCGTAGGGCACTCCACCTTCAGGGCGTCGCCATAGTAGTGATGATAGCGTTGCAGGCTCTCAACAATCAGAAAATTGATTGGGAACCAGACGGGACCTCGCCAGTTGGAATTTCCGCCGTACATGCCCGAGCGGGACTCCGCCGGCTCATACTGAATCGCAAAGGTCCTGTCTCCGATATGAACGTGATAGGGTTGCTTCTCATGGACCTTCGACAGCGATCGGATGCCGTATGGAGACAGAAACTCCTCCTCGTCCAAAAGGTAGCGCAAGATGCTCTCCAGCTTGTCCCGGGAAAGCAGTGAAGTGAGGTAGCGCTCCCCCAGGCCAGGCGTGTCAATGCTGCTGATCGTCGCGGCAAGGCGCGGTCTGTTCTTGATGAACCAGTGCGTGCGCCGGTTGAACTCCGGCAACGAAGACATCAACCTCGGCTCCAACGTCTCCACGGCAAAAAGCGGGATCAGCCCGACCATCGACCGAACTTTCAGCGGGATCAGTGAACCGTCGTGCATGTGCAGCAGATCGTAGTAAAAGCGGTCCTTCTCATCCCAGAGCGAGACGCCGGCCCCCCTCTCTTCGTTCATTGCCGTGGCAATGCGTAGGAAATGTTCGAAGAATTTCGTCGCCATATCCTGGTATACCGAAAAATTCGTTGATATGTCCTGGTAAACCGTATCCTGTTCGGCCAGCTCCAGGGCGATCTTCATCATCATCAGGCAGTAAAAGCCCATCCACGCGGTTCCGTCCGACTGATCGATGTGGCCTCCTTCCGGCAAGCCCGCGCTGCGATCAAATACGCTGATGTTGTCCAATCCCAGGAAGCCGCCCTGGAAAACATTGTTGCCGTCCTCGTCCTTGCGGTTGACCCACCAAGTGAAGTTGAGCAGGAGCTTATGGAAAAGTCCCTCCAGAAACGGCCTGTCCGGTATGCCGCTCTGACGGGCGTCAATCTTGTAAACCCGCCACACTGCCCACGCATGCACCGGCGGGTTGACATCGCCGAAATGCCACTCATATGCCGGCAAGGCGCCATTGGGGTGCATATACCACTCCCGCGTCGACAGCGTAAGCTGTCGCTTCGCGTAGTCCGCATCCACCATCACCAGCGGAATGCAGTGGAATGCCGTATCCCACGTGGCGTACCAGGGGTATTCCCACTTGTCCGGCATGGAAATAACGTCGAAGTTGTGCAGATGGTCCCAGTCGCCGTTGCGGCCGTTCTGGCGCGAGTCAGCTGCCGGCAGAATCGGATCCCCCCGCAACCACTGCGGAATGTCATAGTAATAAAGTTGCTTCGTCCACAACATGCCGGCCAGCGCCTGCCTCTGTACCCGCCTCTCGTCCTCGCTCAGCGTCGCCTTCTGAACTGCCGCATAGAACTCGTCTGTTTCAGCTATCCGCCGCCGCAAACTGTTCTCGAATCCTCTGCCGAAAGGCTGACGATGATCCCGGTTGGAAAGACGCCATCGGTAGGTCCGCGAACCACCAGCAGGGATGAAGTCAAAATAATGGACCGCCGCCTTCGTGCCGTGCTCCGCTGGGTTGACCGATTCGAGTTCTCCGTTTATCACAAACCGGTGAAAGGCGTCCTTCACGTATGGCGTTCGATTCGGCGCGCCGAACAACAAGGCCGAATTGGTATCATTCTCGGTGAAGACTACCTCCCGCGCCTCCTCGGCCCAAAAGTGATAGGGCCCGAGCGCGGGATGTTCCACCTTGATCGCCATCGCCCCGTTCGGGCTTGGATGACGCGTCAGTATAGGCTGCTCGCCGACATCGCCCAACGGACCGCTCTCGTACCCCCAGCTCCATGTATTCCGAAACCACAATGTCGGCAGCAGATGAAAGCGCGCCCCTTCCGGACCGCGATTCGTGACCGTGATGCGGGCAAGAATATCGTTCTCGTCCGCCTTGGCATACTCCACCAGAACGTCAAAGTACCGGCTCTCCTCAAAAACGCCCGTATCCAGCAGTTCGAACTCTCCGTCCTCGTAGCCCCGGCGCCGGTTCTCCTCCACCAGCTGACTGTACGGAAACTCAGCCTGGGGGTACTTGTAGAGCATCTTCATATAGCTGTGCGTCGGACTGCTGTCCAGGTAAAAGTAGCACTCCTTCACGTCCTCGCCGTGATTGCCTTCCAGGCCCGTCAGGCCGAACAGCCGCTCCTTCAATATCGGATCGTTGCCGTTCCACATCGCCAGCGCCAGGCAAAGGTACTGATTCCGATCGCAGATCCCCGCCAGACCGTCTTCATTCCAACGGTAGGCCCGGCTGCGCGCCTGGTCGTGCGAAAAGTAGTTCCACGTATCTCCGTTCGCGCTATAGTCCTCTCGCACAGTCCCCCAGGCCCGTTCGCTCAGATACGGCCCCCAGTGCTTCCAATTGTTCGTTCGCTTGCGATACCATTCCAGGCGCCGGTGCTCCGCCGTCTGCCCTGCATTGAGCCTGGAAATCCCTCCCGTTCTGCTCGTCACATTCTCTCCCCAATTCGCCCTGCGCCCGCCCCTCGGCGTGTCTAAGCCTCGTCAACCCCTCTATCGTCCCCCCGCCTCCCGCCGACCACTGACCACTGACCACTGCCTTTCAAATCTCGATGCGCCGGCCGCTACGGCTCGACTCGTAAGCCGCGTCCACCACTCTGGCGACCCGCACTGCGTCCGCACCGGTCGCCAGCGGCTCCCCATCCCCCTGACAGGCCCGGATGAACGCGCGCAAAAAGGACTCCCCGGACGCCCCGCCATACGCCGGCGACTCGCCAAATGTGTACGCAAACGTCCGCCGCGGCGCGGATGCCCAGCTCGGATGCGCGCTCTCCACATAGATGCTGTCCGGCGTTCCATTGGAACTGTAGGTGATGCGGCCCAGGCGTCCGTTCACGCTCACATACGTGTCATAGCCGACCGCATTGTGATAGCCGCTTCCGCTCATCGCCAGCATATACCCGGCGTGAAACGTCCCCACCGCGCCCGAGGCGAACCCCAACGACAGGGCCGCCACATCCTCCACGTCAATATCCTCTCCGCTGCGCGTCGCAATCTGCGCCGCCACCGAAACGATCTCATCCTGCGTGATATTCAGAATCTGATCGATGTAATGGCAGCCCAGCCACGATAAGATGCCGCCCCCGGCCTTGTCCATATTGAAGAGCCAGTGGCGCGGATCGCGCACCTGAACCTGCGTCGTCACCATCCGCATCTCCACCGAAACCAGCTCCCCTATCAGACCCTGCTCCACAACGCGCCGTGCGTCGCGAATCGGAGGCAACGCCCGATTCTGGTAAAAAACACCCAGCTTGCGCTGCGCCCGATCCGCCGCCGCGGCGACCTCCGCGCTTGCGGCAGCCGTCTTGCCGATCGGCTTGTCCGTGATCACATGTTTGCCTGCCTCGAACGCGCGCATGAAAATCGGCGGACCCAAATCGTTCCGCAGCGCCCCCACCACAAACAGGATCCGCTCATCGTCCAATACCGAATCCAGCTCCGTCGTTGTCCTCCCGACCTTCTCCCCTTGCACCGCCAGCGTCGACTGCAGCAGTGCCTCGTCCTTGTCCCACAGCGTGATGCTGCCCACCTCCGACACAGCCTGCAGCGTGCGTAGATGGGCCAGCGAATGGGGATGCGATAGTCCCAATAGGGCTGCATGTACGTCCGACATATGTCCGGCCTCCACTGATGTTCGCTCGTCGTCCAACGACAGCATCACCTGCTCTCCTGTTCGGCTGTCGCAGTCTCCAAGTCAACAGAATCCTCTCTCTTCCCCTCTCCCGCTTTCGCCTTTTGGGGCCTCCCCCAACCCCCACCCTTCGGACCGCACGCCAGTGCCATCGGATCGCGGCCCCTCCGCGCCCCGGCCTTCCCGCCAGCCGCCGGTTCGCAAACCCGACCGCGCCGCGCCTGCCGCCCTGTCCTCTGCGCGACGGGCCGGGGCATGCAGGGAACATGTCTCTTTGCGTCGGACTTCAAAACCCGGCGCCCCCTCCAAGGCGGGCCTCCGGCCACTCGCCCCGACCTATTCGCCAGTCTCCGACCGTAAGTCAGGCGTGTGCCATGTCCGCCTCAGGAAGAGGCGCAAGCGTCCGCTGTGCTGATAAACCAGGTGGGCGTCGTCATTCGCGGTAGCGCAAATCAAGGAAATACGTTAGCATATCCTAAAGGCGATTCAACTGTGTGTCAACCTGATTTCGGTCCAGGGCCAGGGCAATCGCATCTAAATCTGTAGGCCGATTCAGTTGAAATTGTGGCCAGAAGAAAGCGAGAATAAGTGGAAATCACCCTGCGCTTACTGAATATCGACGGGAAGACGCCGCGGATCAGGCCCTCAGTCGGCGAG
>JAJDZJ010000117.1 GCA_022824685.1 Caldilineaceae bacterium | reverse complement strand
GCCCTCAGTCGGCGAGATAAGTTAAATTCTCCGTCTACGTGCCATCTTTCGTACATTTCCCTGTGTCTTACCCCGACCTGGAAGAGTATTCGGCTGCATTTCGATGTTCTGACCCAATTTAGATGCAATCGCCCTGGAAATTGCCCCCTCCCCCTCCGGCGGTATAATGGAGCCGCGCTGCCCAACGCGCCGAACCGCACTTTCTCTCGGCAATGCCGGTTGTCGGCAACCCCCCTTTGCGGTTCGACAAGCGCATAGGAGAGTGCATGAACCATGACAGACGCGTACATCTTCGTCCAAATCGACGAACAGTTTCAGGAGACTGTGGCGGAACCCCTGCTGGAAGCCGCGGCGCAAGCCGCGCTGCGCGCCTGTGGACGGACCGGCTGCTCGATGTCAATTCTGGTGGTGGACGATCGCGTTGTGCAGCGACTCAATCGCGTCTATCGCGATCAGGACGCCGCGACCGATGTGTTGAGTTTTGCCGCCTGCGATGGACCGCCCCTCCCTGCCGACTTCCCCGACGAACTCGCCGCAGAACTCAGTGCCGAACTGGGCGACCTGCTACTGGCCCTCCCCTATGCCTCTCGCCAGGCCCGGAAACACGGCCACTCACTGGCCGCCGAGCTTCAGCTCCTTGTCGTCCACGGTACTTTGCACCTGCTTGGCTACGACCACGACACCAGGGCCCGGCAGGCAGAAATGTGGCGCAAACAGGCCGAAATCCTCAACGCCCTGACTTCCGAGGATCTCTCGCCTCGACTCACCGCGCCGGACTGGTAGATGATGCCGCCCGCCCGCGCCCGTAACTTCCGGCAAAGCCTCTCCTTCGCACTTGACGGCCTGCGCCACGCCCTGCGCAGCCAGCGAAATCTCCGCATTCATGTGACGGTCGCAGCCGCTGCCGTCATCGCCGGCCTCGCACTCCGCATCAACCGGTCAGAGTGGGCCATCGTCGCCGCCCTGATCGCCCTCGTCATCGCCATGGAGCTGCTCAATACCGCCATCGAGGCCCTGGTGGACCTGGCCTCACCCGCGCCCCACCCTCTCGCCAAAGTCGCAAAGGATACGGCCGCCGCCGCCACACTCGCGGCCGCGCTGGGAAGCGCCGCCGCCGGCCTCATCATCTTCCTCCCCCGCATCTGGGAACTGTTCTCCTGAAACCGGCGCCTGCTTCCAGTTGACCCTGTCCCGGCAGCGCCGCATTAGCCCCCGTCCACGCTGCCGCGTTCCGGCAGCTTCAGAACCGCCGGCACCCCGACAAAGGCGATCAACCCGCTGATGAGGAACGCCGTCGACAGACCAAACCTGTCTGCCATGACGCCCAGCAACCACAATGCTGGGGACCGTATCACGAAATTCGCCATCAAGAAAAGACCGTTTGCCAGCGCTCTGTTCTCCCGAAAACTGTCCTGCACCACCGCCAGCAACACGGCCGACGGCGAGAGCATCGCAAATCCCAGCGGCAACAAAGAGGCGAACAACAGCCAGCCAGTACTGTTCAGAAATCCCAGGAACAGGATCGGCGAAACCAGAAAGAGGACAAGCAGGATCCGCCTCCGCCCCAACCAGTCACTGGCCGTCCCCATTGTCAGAGCGCCCAACACGCCGGCCCCCTCCAACAGCGTCAATGAAAGACCCGCCGCCTCGAACTCATAGCCCTTCACATCCTGCATGAAGATGGGCAGATAAGTTGTCATCGAAATCGACATGAAGACGCGTGCAGACATGATCCAGAGCAGCGGCGGATAGACCTTTCGCGCAGCCGGCAACAACTGTTTCAGCGAAAGCCCGCCTTTCTGCGCGGGACGCGCTGAAACCTCGTGCAGGCGCCAGTAGAGGAATATCGAAGCAAGCCAGCCAAACACCGCCACCCGCCAAATTCCCTCAAGTCCAAACCAGCTGACTGCCGCGATAACGACCAGCGGCCCTACCGTACGCCCCAGTTCACCGGCAGCCATAAAAAAGCTCATGCCGGTTCCTATCCGGTCCCCTGATATCCGCCCTATCATCGCCGGCGCCGGCGCATGGAATGCTGCCGAACTCACGCCAACCACAGTCAACAACAGGGCCAGCAGCATATAGCTGTTCGCCAGTCCTAACAGACTGCACATTGTAGCCCCCACTGCCGGCGCCAAAATGATGAAGTACCGCAAACTGACCCGGTCAGCCGCATGACCGATAAACGGTTGCAGCAGGCCGGGCAATTGCACAAAAATCGCCAAGCCTCCGATCGCCGCGTAGTCGGCCGCGAGTTTCTCCCGGATCAGAGGCAGCAGAGGCGGCACAAACGCGGTGAAAGTGTCGTACACAAAGTGCCCCGTCACGATCGTGAGCACCTCTCTGGTCTGGAACTTTTTGCTCTCCGATGGCTCAACCTGGTCGGGCGCCGGCTCCGCGGCCCGCTCCAATGTAGCTGACATGGGACACTCTGTTCCTCTCTGGGCTTTCCCGTTCCCGGCTCCAAAGCATGAAGAAAGCCTGCAACGGGCAAATCTTACGGGTATCCGCTGATTGTAACACCAGATCGAAAGAAGACAACCCGCGGCAAAACACAAACGCCGCCTCAATCTGGGGCTGTCAGAAGAAGCGGGTCCCAGGATTCATTGGTTTGCTCGCCTTCACCCGCCCCTCCCCCGCAGTTCCCCTTGCCCCCCTCCTCCCGCGCCTGAGACGCCGCCCACCACTTAACACCAAACACTGCTCCCCTAATAGGTGCTCTTGTTCGCCCCATGCATCCCACCCTTATTCCGCAAACCCCCTGTAGGGGCGTCCCTTGTGGGCGCCCAAACGCCTCCGCACAGAAACCAGCTTCCAATCAGAGACGCCAACACGTCCCTCGCGCTCTTCCCCTGCAGTGTACTGCAGTTCACCTGCCCTTCTCCCCGCCGCTCGCCCCCAAATTCCCGTCCGGACAACGAATCACTGTGGCACTGTTGTATCAATCCATAGGCAGCCTCAATCTTGCCCCCATTTCTGCCTGCACACAGATTTCGCACGCTTGACACGACCAATCCTCTACTCTATATTGTTGACAGGCTCTCCTCGGCCAAATCCTGACTGCTTGTACCTCGATCTTTGAAAGCAGGGACTCCCTTTCGCTTGTCACCCAAAGGAGATCATCATGTTCAAACGCAGAGCAAGCCGTCGTGACTTCCTGACCATGTCCGGGGTCACAGCCGCCGGTGCAGTCCTGGCCGCCTGCGGACAGCAGCCCGCCCCGGGCGCCGCTTCCGATGAAGGCGAAATGCCCGCCGCCGAAGGATATACCGTCGTCTACACCTACCCGCACCCGGACACCAATATGTTGGGCGGCAACCAGCGGCTGATTCTCGAACGCTACGACTCCATGGTTCCAGGAACAGATGTGCAAGTGGAACTCAAGACGGGCTATGAGATGTCCCGTGTACAAGCAGACCTCGCAGCCGGCACCGCGCCTGACCTGTTCTGGGCTGGTTATACCTCTGTCATCCAGGCAATTGACGAGGGCCTGATCGTCAATCAGCAGGAGTACATGGAGGCCTCCGGAGTCGATTTCGACGATTTTGTCGATGGCATCGAAGCCATCTACGCCCCGCCGACCGTGGGCGGCTACTTCTGGGGCATGCCCTACGAACAGGTCGTCGTTCTCTTTGCCTACAACGTCGCTGCCCTCGAAGAATCCGGAATGGAACCGCCGCCTAAGAACTGGACCTGGGATGAACTCATCGAATGGGGCGTCGCAGTCACCCGTGACGTAAATGGCAAGCGCCCCGATGAAGATGGATTCGACGCCAATGAGGTTGACATCTGGGGTGTCGCCTACTGGCAGCACTTTGCCATCCAGGAATATCTGCCCTGGACCGCCGGCCAGCTCTACGTTGACGAAACTCGCACAAAGGCTACTATCAACAACGACGGGGTCCGCGATTCGCTTCAGTACCTGCGCGATGCCTACGCCAGCGGAGCCGCCACCGAGAAACCGCCTGAAAAGGGCCTCGCTTCCGGCAAGGTCGTATTCCAGGAAGTCGGAAACTGGGGCCTGCTCGACTTCGAAAAACAGATCGGAGAGGGTGGACTTGGCGCCCTTTACACACCCAGCCATCCCGTGCACCAGATCACCGCAACCCCTTGGTACGACAAAGAGCTGTGGATGCCCATCCAGGATGACAAAAACCGTGAAGCTGCCGCATATGAGTTCTCTGAATGGTGGGCGCTCGGAGATCCCTATCTCGAATTCTGCCTCGAAACCGGCTACTTCCCCTTCACCAAGAGTCACTTCGCCGACCAGCGATGGCTCGACGCCATAGAAGGCAAGGAGTTCATGCAGGTCGCTGGCGAAATGCCCGCCTACGCCACCAACACCCGCTTCTGGGCCCTGTTTAAAGGGGCACAGGAGGCCCAACAGTCCATGTACGAGCTGTGGGATCTCGCCGTGCATACCGATGAGGATCTGGAAGTACTGATGGCCGCCGCTGAAGCCGAGGTGCAACGAATTATCGACAAGTACAACTAGCATCTGACTCTCTTCGTATGACGAGCAACAGGGTAGCCGGGGTGTACTGCGCCAGCTACCCTGGCAGCAGTTGCCGCGTCCGTAGTCGTCTCACGACAATAAGCCTACGCGTTCCCGCTGCTGCTCGCGTGAGAATGGCTGTCAGAGCCCCGCGCCAACAGGCAGGCGAATCAGTCCGCAGGATTTTCAAGTGGCCCGCCTATAGTGGAAGCCAAATGCTTGCGAAAATTGCACGTGGCCCTTGTGTACTCAATACTCACATCCCAGTCGCTGGCCTTTTGCCTCACGAACTGAGCGTAATATGCCAACATCATCACCTCCGAGGAGGCAGACATGAACGTAGTGAGTCGACGAAGCTTTCTTAAGGCCGCCGCCGGCGCCGCGGGAATAGGCGTCTTAGCCGCCTGCGCTCCAGTTGCCGCGCCCGCCGACTCCGGCGATATGGGGGCCGACGAGCCCGACGAGATGGTCGCCGAACTTGAAATGTGGACCGAAATGGCGACCGTCCCCTGGCTGGGCGCCATGGACGAAATCGTCGAAAGCTTCAATAGTTCCAACCCCGGCATAAACGTCACGCACAGCGGTTTCTCCGGCCTGGCCTACGAGCAGGCCACCAAGACCGCCTTTGCCGGCGGCGCCGTGCCCGATTTCCTCCAGACCGATGCTGGCCCCGGCGCGCTCTCTGCCTTTATCGAGGCCGATCAGCTCCTGGATCTGACCGACGTAGTCGAGGAAAGCAAGGGGGCCATTTACCCTGACGCCCTCGAATCTGTCCTCTATAAGGGCCGCTACTGGGGGGCGCCCTGGGCCATGACCGTCGCCAACCTAATGTACTATAATGCCGGCATCCTGGCCGAACACGGCGTCGATCCGGCTACCCTGACCACTTGGAGCGCTTTCACAGAGGCCTGTCAGACCTTCCAGGATGCCGGCGTCACACCTGTCCTCATCGGCGCCAAGAACGCCTGGCCCGGCGGCCACTGGGCACAGCATCTCTACATCAGAACCTTTGGCGTTAAAGGTTCGGTCGATCTCTTCCTCCGCGGCCTCGACGTCAACCATGAGTCCCCCCTACGATTCACCGATCCTGCCGGCGTAAGGGTCTGGGAACTGATCAAAGAACTTCTGGACAGCGAATACTACTCCAGGGGCGTGCTCTCCGACGACTACCCCGCCGCCTTTGGCAAGCTCTTCCGCGGCGACGGCGCTTTCTTCCAGACCGGTGGCTGGTTACTGGGTGAATGGTTTGCCCAGGAGAATCCCCAGATCGATCTCCAGTTCATGCTCATGCCGGCCATCGACGATATCGCCGAAAGCAACGCCGACGAAGTCTCCTTCAACGCCCGCACGCTGATCGTGCCCAAGGAATCGGCGCATCCCGAAGAGGCCCAGGTCTTCGTCAAGTGGTACCTGCAATCCGAGGATCCGCACAGGATCTGGTACAAACATCTGCCCGGCGAGGCGCCTCCCATGCCGCTTTCATCGCCGATGGAAAACCTGCGGCCGGAGTCATCACGTCTCATCGACCTTTTGGACAGCGCACCTGCCCTGACCATCATGATCGAGCGGGCGATGGACTACAACATCGGTCAGGAGATCCTGTGGCACGGCTCCAGCGGCGTGCTGAGCGGCGCGCTCTCCCCCGAAGAGGCAGCCGAACGCGCCGAGAATCTGGTGCTCGAATGGCGAGAGGCGCGCATGTAGCCCTCGCTGCAGGAGGAATGCTCGCAACTCTTCCCGACAAGGAGTAGGAATGCGGCGCTCTACGCTGACGGGCGGGTCAGAAAAGGGCCCGCGTACGGGCCGCTATGACGTACGCTTCGCGCTGGTCCTCATAGCGCCCGCCTTCTTCTTCTACACGATCTTCCTCATCCTGCCGCTTTTCGGCACGGTGGTGATTGGCTTTACCGACTGGACAGGCATCAGCTTCTCCACGCTCAGATTCACCGGACTCGAAAACTTCATTCAAATGGCCGGTGATGAGTTCTTCTGGGGCGCGTTCCGCAACAGTTTTCTTTTCGTTGTCTGTTGCCTCCTTGTCCAGGTCGGTGTCGCCCTCCTCTTCGCCATCATCCTGGAGTCCGGACCCAGGTTTGCCAGGTGGTTCCGCAGCATCTTCTTCGTTCCCTTCGTGATCTCACTCGTCGTCATCGGGATTCTCTTCAACTTTCTGCTCGATCCGACCATCGGAATCGTCGACATCCTGCTGCGTGCCATCGGCCTCGATGGGCCCAAATTCGGCTGGCTCGGCACCACTACGCTCAACGTATTTGTTGTGATAGCAGTCCACATCTGGCGCAATTTCGGCTTCACCATGTTCCTGCTCATCGCCGGCCTGCAGGCCATCCCCCGCGAGCTCCAGGAAAGCGCTCGTCTCGACGGCGCCACCGCGTGGCAACTGACCACTCGCATCACAGTTCCTCTGCTGCGCGAAGTGCTCGTCGTTGCCTCCGTGATCACCTCGATCGACGCCATGCGCGTCTTCGATCTCGTCTACACGCTGACGGGAGGCGGGCCCTTTCACAGCTCCGAGACCGTCGTTACTTATATCTACCAGCTCGGTTTGGGCGGCGCACGTACACAGCATGGTTACGCTACGGCCATCGCGCTCGTTCTTGTCCTGGTAATCATCGGCATGTCCGTTCTTCAGTTCACCCTTGCCCGCGCCGGCAGGGGCGCGCTTGACACCTGAGGTTACCGCAATGGTCTTTCGTGAACTCAGTCTGCCGGTCAGGCTCCTCTTCTACCTGTTCCTCGTCGTGGCCGCCATCAGCATCCTCTATCCCTTGACTTGGATGTCATTCACCTCGCTCAAGACCAACGAAGAGGTCATGCTTTCCCCCTTCGGCCTGCCTACCCGCATCTCCTTCGAAAACATCGCCGAGGCCTGGCAGACCGGGAACTTCACTCGCCTCTATACAAACAGTATCCTGATCGCAGTCGTCTCCGTCATCGGCATAATTGCCATTTCGACCACCGCCGCCTACGGGCTGGCCCGCTATCACTTCACCGCGAATCGGCCTCTCTTTCTCTATTTCCTGGTCGGTATGGCCGTGCCCACCCAGGCGCTCATGGTGCCCAGCTTCAAGTTGATGGCCATTCTTGATTCCTGGGCATCTGCCCTGCATCTGCCAATCCCCCTGCTCAACAGCCCTCTCGCCGTCATCCTTACCTACATGAGCTGGTCCTCCCTTGCAATCATCTTCATTCGCGCCTATTTCATGTCAATTCCCCCCGAGCTGGAGGACGCCGCCCGCGTTGATGGAGCGAGAGAGCTGCAGATCCTGCGCCACGTTATGGTTCCACTGGCCATGCCGGCGATTGCGACTATGACCATCTTTTATTTCGTCTTCTTCTGGAACGACTTTCTCTGGCCCCTCATCTATCTGCACAAACATACGCTGCGCACGATTCCTCTGGGAATCATGCACTTCGAGGGCAAGTACGTGAGTCTTTGGAGTCTCCAGGTGGCGGCCCTCTCGTTGGCGGCCTGGCCTCCTATCGTCATCTATGTACTGTTCCACCGCCGCATCCAACGCGGCCTGACCGAGGGCGCCCTCAAGTTCTGAAATGGACGGCTTTCACTAAGCATCTGGGCAGGACGGCAAGAGTTGCCGGGGCCTTGCGCAGGAAAGCGAATCTCATCTATGGCAAATATCTCTCCAACAAGCACCGCGACTCCGCAGATGCGTCCCAGCCGTTTTCGTCTGCCGCCCGGAGAGGCATGGAGAGAGAACTTCTACGGCTATCTCTTCATCTCACCCTGGATTCTGGGGTTCGTCATATTTCTGGCTGGACCTCTCCTGGTCTCACTTGGACTTATGTTTACCGAGTACGCCGGCTTCAAAAAAATTACCTATGTGGGTCTGGCGAACTTCGAGGAACTGATTAAATTCGATATCCGCTTCATCGGCTCGCTGCGCGTCAGCGCCGTCTTTGCCTTCTGGACTGTCTCACTGGCGATCATTATTTCGCTGGCCATGGCGCTTCTCTTGAATCAGCGCTTCAGGGGCCATACCTTTTTCCGCGGCCTGTTCTACCTGCCGGCTGCGGTCAGCGGTGTCGCCATGACTTTTGTCTGGGCCGCGATGTTCGAAAAAGACTACGGGATGTTCAACCAGATTCTGCGTATTTTCGACTTCGATCGCGTCGCATGGCTGACATCGATAGAGTGGGCCCTGCCCTCATACATAATCATGCGCCTGTATGGCGTTGGACATTACATGGTGATCATGCTTGCCGGCCTGCAGAGCATTCCGGACGATCTGCACGAGGCCGCGAAGGTCGATGGCGCCAGCGGTCTGGCCCTTTTCCGCCATATCACCTTGCCCCTTTTGTCGCCGACTATCTTCTTCTTGATGATCGTCGGCATGATCGGCTCGCTGCAGGTATTTACCGAAGGCTTCATGTTGACCCAAGGGGGACCGGCGCGCTCGACGCTCTTCTATGTTCTTTATCTCTATATCGTCGCATTTACCGAGAGGCGATTCGGTTACGCCAGCGTGCTCGCCTGGCTTCTCTTCCTGATTATTATGAGCCTGACACTGCTTCAGTTCTGGCTTGCCCGGCGTTGGGTCCACTACGAGTCGCAGGAGGCATAGATGGCAACGGAGATCAGACAAGCAAGCAGTGCCTGGATGTACCGCCGTGCGTTGCGACTTGCTCTCAACTACCTGATCGCTATCGCGATTGGCATCATCTTGATTTTTCCGCTGCTGTGGATGTTTTCGGGCGCCCTCAAGACAAAGGAACTGCTGCTCGAAGAAACCGTCATCAATCTGATCCCGCCGCTTCCATGGCAGTGGCACAACTTTATCGATGCCTGGACCGCCTTGGCCTTCACCCGGTTCCTGTTTAACACGCTCGTCATTACCGTGGCCTCCTTGTTCGGTGGTCTGCTTACCGCCTCCATGGTGGCATACGGCTTCGCCCGCCTTCGCTTCGTAGGGCGAAACGTCTTGTTCTTCATTGTACTGGGGACGATGATGGTTCCAATGCAGGTCACAGCGATTCCAACATTTCTGCTCTTCCATCGCCTCGGATGGCTCAACACATATCTGCCGCTCATTGTGCCCATGTGGATGGGCGGCGGCGCCTTTTACATCTTCCTGCTGCGCCAGTACATAATGACCATCCCCACCGAACTTGACGATGCCGCCAAAATCGACGGCTGCTCCCCCATCGGAATCTATCGCCACGTGATCCTGCCAAATATCGGCCCGGCGCTGGCCGCGGCCTCTATCTTTCTCTTCCTCCATTCCTGGAACGATCTTTGGGGGCCGCTAATCTACCTGACCGACGATAACACCTGGACACTCGCGCGCGGCATGTTGACCTTCAAACGCACGCTGGCCGAATTCCGTCACGGCGGAGGACTCCGACAATACCAGATTCACTGGTTCCTGTCGCTGGGTACCATGACCATGTTACCCGTGCTGTTTATCTATCTCGTCCTTCAACGTCATTTTGTGAGCGGCGTCGTTACGTCAGGCCTAAAGGGGTAGCCCGTTTTCCGGGCTGTCCTCTTCGGGCTTGAAGTCCGCACCCACTTAGCGAAAAAACGTGTATTCGAAGAAGATGCTTCAACCCTCAATTACAGTTGTAATGGGCGCGCTTCTCTTGCTTTCCGCCTGCCAGGGCACCCCCGACGGAGGCGCCCTGGCGCCGCCAACCGCTGCCTCCGCCTCCGACCAGCAGGAGCCTGCCCCAGCCGAGCCCGCCGCAAACGCGACCGCAACGCCCCTGCCGACCGTCACGCCTTTACCCCCGCCCACCGAAACGCATACCCCTCTCCCGCCCGCCACGCCAACGGAGACTGCGACCTCAACGCCAACACCTACTGCTGCCCTGACTGTAACGGCTGAGCCCACAACCACCCCGACAGCGACGCCCACTGCCACCGATTCGGCCCCCCTGCCGACACCGACTCCGACACCGACTTCCTCGCCAACCGCAACGCCCACAAGCACGCCGATCCCGGCCACCGTTTTCATTCGCAGCCATACAAGCTATCCACTCGATTCGCAACTGGTCGTCGTTGGAGAACTCGTGAATGGCGCAACCCATGAACTGTTTGGCGTCCGCGTGCACGCCGCCTTCTTCGATGGCAACGGCGACTCGATCGCCTCCGCCGAAGCTCTCGCCGTATTTGGAAAGCTGGATGTCGAGCGCGCAATCCCGTTTCGAATCGAGGCCGACGTCGACCCGGAGTCAGTGGAGCGCTATGAGCTGACCCTATCCTTCGACGATGCCAGCATAGTCGAATTCCGGGAGCTGGAGGTGTCAGCCGTTACCGTGGTGGAGAGAGATGGGCGCATCGCTGTCGTAGGCCGTCTGCACAATGGCCACGAAACAGCCCTGTCGTCCGTTGTCGTAGCCGCCGCGTTCTACGACGAGGCCGGGGAAGTTGTCGATGTGGTGGCGCTTTCCATGTTCGGCGAGACGATCACGCCTGGCGCGGAACACCCCTTTGAGATCCCCTTGCAGCGCGTCGGCAGAGCCTACTCTAACCTGTCCGTGCAGGCCCAAGGCCAACTGAGCCTGTTCTAATCTCCGACCGGCGCCCTCCCGCCGCAGCGTTCCGCCCGACCGCTGGCGCGTAACGCCCCACCGCGTCCGGGACTCAGACACGGCGGGGCGTTACTGCCGCTATATTTGCTGTTGAGCTATCCGTCTGCAGGTTCCAGCGAGTGTACGAGTACGCTCACCCGGTTGTCCAACTCAGAACTCTCCACGACCAGATTCGATGGATCCACCACGACCTGCAGAGTACGTTCACCCAAGCCGCCGGCCGCCCGGAATATCGTGCGTACGGTAACCGCATCACCCGCAGCCAGACCCTCCACCGTCTGAGGCGAACCGAGCGGATTCAGATCGTCGGTCTCGTCCAGGACATGAACCGAAAATCCGCCCACATCCAGGCTGCCCTCATTGCGAACCGTTGTGGCAACGACCACCAGGTCCCCTTCACTGGCACGCGTTACATTTACCTCCACTTCCTGGGCATTCAGAGCAAGATTCGTCCCCGCGGCATTCCCTTCGCCGCTGTCGGACGACGCCAAACTGCTCGACTCCGACCCTTGACTGTTCCCCTGCGCCGACGAACTGAATCGTAGTGTGCGCTCGGCGGAATTGTCGTCCTCGTTCGTCTCTTCTATCGTGTCCTCGGGGTCGGCGGTTACTCGAATGATCCGGGTTCCATCCACCTCGCTCGTATCGTAGGAAAGCACTGCCAGCTCGCGCGCGCCCGGCTGAATCGGCTCCGTTATCGTGAACTCGCCAATTTCGACCGCTTCCTCATCCGTGGCGTCCTCGAACAGGACGACCACGTCCTCCGCAACCGTATTGCCCTGGTTGCGTATCACCGCCGTAATCGTTACCGGCGCCCCCGGTTCAGGTACGGCTGGGAAGAAGCGAATGTTCGAAGACAGGACCATCAGATTCGGCGCATCATCCGACGCTTCCGAAACTGTGCGGACATTCAGGACCAGCTCGACCCTGTTGTTCTCCTCGTCCAGTTCGTTCACTGCGTCTTCCGAATCAGCCACGACGCGGATCTTGCGCTCTCCTGCTTTGCCTGCGGTATCGTATGTGACCGATACCGTCGTACTGTCATTGGCGCCAAGCTGGTCGATCCGCCGCGGGCCGCCTATGGGCCTCGGCACTCGCTCCGTCACATCCAGGAAGCGTACGACGAAACCGCGCGCGTTGGCGTTGCCCGTGTTGGAGACCGTCGCTGAGATGGTCGTATCCGTGCCCTCGACCGGTTCTTCGGGATCGAACTCAACATCCTCTTCCTCTACGACGATGTCCGCCAGCTGCGGCGGCGAGATGAAGATCCCTCGCGTCGCCTGGTTGTCTCGCTCATTCATCTCAGTGATCACATTGTTGGGATCAACCACCACCCGAATTTGGCGGCTGCCAGTCTCGCCGGTGTCGGTGAAGAAAACTTCCACTGTGCCGCCGCCGCCGGCAGGAACCGCATCCAGCAGCTGTTCCGTGCCTATCGGCGTCGAACCCCCGCCGGTCACGTCCAGAATCTGAACGATGACGTCGTGCGCCGTCTCCGTGCCGTTGTTCAGCACGGTTGCCGACACCGTCACCACGTCATGGAGCTCCGGCGACTGCGGGGCGAACTTGATGTTGCCCGACAGCATCGCCAGGTTGGGCGCCATCGCAGCCTGAACCGGCAACGTAACCACCGTCTGATTGTCCTCTTTGCTGCTCTCGCGAATGAAGTTGTTCGGATCGACAACAACTCGAATGCGGCGGTCACCCGGCCGGTCGAGCGTGTCATAGATGATGGGCACCGTTGCGCTGGAGCCTGCTGCCAGGTAGCCTACGACATGGGGCTGGCCGATTGGCACGACACCTGCCTCGGTTACATCCAGGAACTGGACCACCACATCGGTCGCATCTTCTGCTCCATCGTTGAGAACGATCGCCCGAATCAGGACACGGTCACCCTCGGTCGGGGCGGCAGGATTGAAGCCCACGTTGCGGGGCTGTACGATCAGATTCGGGGCAGCCCGCTCCAGCACCTCGACCATCTTGGTCGCCGTATTGTCACTTTCAGCGCTTTCCTCAATGAAGTTCCCGGGATCGACCGACACTCGGATTCGTCGCTGTCCTTCTCTTTCGGTCGTGTCGTAGACGACGCCTACCGCCGCGCTACCGCCGGACGGGATCAGCGATACCGTCTGCGCAGCCCCAATCGGCACGCCTGGCCGTTCCGTTGCATCCATGAACTGTACATCCACATCACGCGCCGCCGCGCTGCCGTGGTTGACCACGACGGCCGTCAGGATAATCCTCTGCCCTTCGCGCGGCGACTTCGGTGTGACTGCAACGTTGCTGGTCTTGACAGTCAGATTCGGCAGCGGCTGCGCCGACATCCTCAACGAAGCGGAAGCCCTGTTGTCCGTCTCCTTCGTCTCCGCAATGTAGTTATTGGGGTCAACGATTACCTGAACTCGCGGGTCATCCTTGCCCGTCGTATCGAATACGACCTGGGCAACCCCGCTGCTGCCAGCCGGTATTCTGTCGATTACCTGCGGTTCGCTTATCGGTACGCCGCGCCCGCTGCCTTCTACAAACTGCACGATCACCTCGCTGGCGTCGCCGCCTCCTTCGTTCAGAACTGTGGCGCTGATCGTAACCTGATCGCCGTCCACCGGCCTGCTGGGATGGAAACCGACGTTGCCTGATGAGATGACCAGGTTGGGAATCGCTGGCGGGTTGATCGCGATCGCGGCCTCGGCCTCGTTGTCTGTCTCGTCCGACTCAGAGATCAGATTCCTTCTGTCCGCCACCACCCGGATCTTGCGCTCTCCGGACAGGCGGCGACTGTTCAGAACCGACTCCGCGATCCCGCTGCTCCCCGCCGGAATCGAGTCAATCAACTTCCCTGACCCGATCGGTATGGCCTCGTCGCCTGTCACATCCAGGAATTGGACGTCAACTTCACCAACATCCTGCCCTCCCTGGTTGAGGATGACGGCCTGCACCCGAATCTCATCTCCTGAGTTCGGATTTGTGGGCGTGAAACTGATGTTGGCCGCCTGCACAGACAGGTTGGGCGAGGTCCCCCGCGCGATCAGCAGAGTCTTGCTGGCCGTATTGTCCGTCTCATCGCTTTCCGTAATGATCGACAAGCTGTCGACACTGGCCCTGATGCGCCGCTCCCCGGAGCGCCCCGCGGTATTGAACGTCACGCTCGCGATCGCGCTGTCACCGGCTGCCACTGTGGCCAATGTCTGGATGTCGCCGATAGGACTCAGCCGTCCGCCGGTGACGTCTGTGAAGTGGACCTGAACGTTTTCTGCAGCGGCCGCGCCGTTGTTCACAACGGTCAACGAGATGATCACCTCGCTGCCAGCCGAAGTTGTCGGCGGATTGAATCCGATGTTGTCCGAGAGCGCCACCAGGTTCGGCATCGGCGCTGCCTCTACCTCCAGACTGCGCGTGCCCTTGTTGTCGATCTCATCCGTTTCCGCTATGAAGTTGCCGGGGTCCGCGACCACCCGCACCTTGTAGGCGCCCGCGGCATCCGGAATCGTATACTTCACCGTCACGACGCCGCTGCCGCCAACCGCGATCCTGTCCAGCTCCTGCGCCTCACCGATGGGGACCGGCCGGCCCGCGCTCACATCCTCAAACTGCACGATCACATTCCTGGCAACAACGTCACCGTCGTTGCGAACGACCGCCAGGATCGTCACCGTCTCGCCAACACGCGGATTGGCCGGACTGAAGCCGATATTCTCGGCCAGCGCCACCAGGTTCGGCATCGGTTCAGGCTCGAGAGTCAACAGCCTTGTGGCCGTGTTGTCCTCCTCGCTTGATTCCCTGATGCGGTTGTTGGCATCGACCAGCACCTGGATCTTGCGGTTGCCAATCGGCCTGTCAACAGAGATCGACTCTGTGATGGTGACCGCCGCAGTGCCGCTGCTGCCCACGCCGATCAACTCGATCGTCTGCTCGCTGCCCAGCAACCGGGCCTCGCCGCTGGTTACATTGAAGAACTGGACAGATACATGCTCCGCCGGCGCCGACCCGTTGTTGCCCACCACGGCCCGCAACGTTACCTCCTCGCCGCTCACAGGTTGGGCCGGGTAGATGGCGATATTGTTGCTATGAATGAACAGATTCGGCAAAGGCGCGCTGCCAACCGTCAGCGATGCGCTTCCTTCGTTGTCATCTTCACTGACCTCTCGCACAAAGTTGCCGGGATCCGCGACCACCTGAACCGTGCGAGACCCCTGCCCGCCCGAAGCCGTGTACTGCGCAATCGCTACCGCCGAGGCGCCCGGCTCTATGACCTCGATCGTCTGCTGCTCGCCTATCGGCTTCACGCTGGCGCTGGTCACATCCACAAACTGCACGATCACGCCTTCAGCCCTCGAACTGCCTGTATTCAGAACTGTCGCGTAGATGGTGATCGGCGTGCCTGCAGCCACCTCGGTCGCGCTAAAGCCGATGTTCTCGTCAACAACAACCAGGTTGGGGGACGGTCCGTGCGCCACACTCAGCGTCGCCGTGGCGCTGTTGTCCCCCTCACTCGATTCTGCCACCAGATTGTGTGGATCAACCTGCACCTGGATCTTCTGATCGCCGCTGCGGTTGGTCGTATCATATCGGATCGATGCCACCCCGCTGCTGCCCGGCGCAATCGAAGGTATGACCTGAAGCGCTGCAATCGGCGCCGCAGGGCTTCTGTTCGCATCCAGGAACTGCACCTGCACGCCCTGCACTTCAGAGTCGCCCGCGTTCCGAATCGTAGCATAGATGGTGACTTCATCGCCTTCCACCGGATTGGACGGCGCGATTCCGATGTTGCCGGAAGAGAGCTCCAGGTTCGGTTCCGTGTCCGACTGCAGCGTCAGGGTCTTGCTCGCGCTGTTGTCTGTCTCGTCCAGCTCCGAGATGAAGTTGTCCGGATCGGCCGTTACGCTGATGCTCGGATCGCCCGTGCTGTCGCTGGAGTCAAATGTGACTCGCGCCACCGCGCTGCTCCCCGCAGGGATGCTGTCGATTACCTGGTTCAAGGCGACCGGTGTCGTTCTGCCCTCTCTGAACCGGACCACAACGCTCTCCGCGTCGGCCGTCCCGTTGTTTATGATCGTCGCCAGGATCGTTACCTGCTCACCAGGCTGCGGCGAGGCCGGGTCGAATCCTATGTTGCCCGAGTCAACGTACAGGTTGGGCGCCGGCGCCTCCGCCACATTGAGAATCCGGTCCGCGGCATTGTCCGCCTCATTCCGTTCGGAAACAAAGTTGTTGGGATCGATCACCATGCGAATCGTTCGTTCGCCGTCCTTCTCCTCGGTGTCGTACTGCACCTGGACAACGCCGCTGCCCCCTACCGGGATTTCAGCAACTGTCTGAGGCAGGCCGATCGGCGTCGCGGCTTCCTCTTCAGTGACATCAACAAACTGCACCGTAACCGCACGGGCATCTGCGTTTCCGTTGTTGAGAACTGTCCCGTGAATGGTTGTCTCTTCGCCGGCGTGCGGGTCGGCCGGGTTGAAGCCGATGTTGACCGGCTGGGCAACCAGATTGGGCAGGAGCTGCTTCTCGCCCGGAAGCTGCAATTTCGCCGTCAAAACCTGGACGTCGTCGATATACCAGCCTTCGTTACTGTTGAAGGAGTCGTCAACCGTATCAAACCAGAATCGAACCTGGATCGAGCCGCTTTCGCTCACCGACTGACTCAGGTCCACATCCCGTCTCGCCCAATTTCCTTCTGTGCCATGAGACTCGAAGACGGTCCGCCACGTCGTTCCGTCGGTCGAAATCTGGACGCGTGTGCGGTCGAAGCGAGTGTTTCTCTGCAACTCACTCCACTCGTAGAAAGTCAGCAGCGCGTCGTCAGCGCCCGCGATGTCGATAACCCCCGACGTGATCCTGCCCTCATTCTCTTCGCCCGTGTCGTAGTCCCGCTGCTTCTCCCGACCGTAGTACCAGGAAGTCTCCGGGCTGTTGAAGCGCAGACTCGAAAGATGCCACAGGCTGTCGTCGGCGTCTTCGATCGTCCACTTGCCGGCTCCGCTCTCCATGTCGTCCTCAAAGACGATCGTACCCGCGCTGGTGCGGGCAATTACGATATTGGAGAGGTCCGATTCGTTGCCCACATTGTCGGCCACCCGCAGCGCAAAGTAGTAGGTCGTGTCCGGTTCCAGACCGGAAACTTCGAGCGCCTCCCTGGATCCGGAACTGCCGGGAATAGGAACGTTTGTCACCTGCTGCGCAGAGTCCCAAGTGGCGTTTGAAATCGGCGCCGTGTCGTACCGCACGTCGTAAGCTGTGGACTGCCCCCTGAATCCGTCATCGCCTGTTGCAGTCCAGGATAGAAGGATCTTTGTCAAGAGCACCCCGGAGGGCGACAGGTCCGCAACCGTCGCCGGCGGCGTCGTATCCTTTTCCATCGAGTTAAACAGGTTGAGCCGCCCGTTGGTCAGCGTCTTCTTGGCCTGTTCCGGCAAGGGATCCACGCCGGACAGGATGCGTTGCTTGACCTGTTCGTTGTTCAGCCCTTCAAACTCCGACCAGATCAGCGCGGCCGCGCCGGTAACGTATGGCGCCGACATCGACGTGCCGCTCGTGGCCCCATATCCCGAAGGCAGGCACATAGGACAACGTCCGTCCGGTATGGTCGAAAGAATGTTCACACCCGGAGCGGCCAGATCGACCCAGTCCTCGCCCCAACTTGAGAAGCCTGCATACATATCGTCGTGGTCGGTCGCCGCCACAGCGATAATGTTGTCCAGATCGTAGGCGGCAGGATAGAGCCTGCGGTTCGAATTGGAATTCCCCGCAGAGCAGACATGCAACGGTGAATCGACCCGCCCCATCGCTTCTCTGAGTGCGTTGGAGGCCCCGCCGCCGCCCCAACTGCTGTTCGTAACCAGTATGTTCTGCTTCTGCTTCGTGCGCAGATCGTAAATGTAGTTGAAACATTTGACCGCGTTGGAAGTCGTGCCCGTACCGAACGCGGTGATGAACTTACAGCCGAGGATCTTGGCATTCCAGCTGACGCCGACAACGCCCTTCCTGTTGTCGCCCGCCGCCGCCGCGATGCCGGCCACATGCGTCCCATGCCCGTAGTCATCGATCAGCGCGCCGCTGTTTGTGATTGCATTGATGCCGTGAAAGTCATCGACATAGCCGTTGCCGTCATCATCGATTCCGTTCTCTACACACCGGCCCACGCCCCTGGGACACTCCTTCGGGTTCGTCCACAGATTCGCCTGGAAATCCTCGTGTTCCACATGGATGCCGGTATCGATCACGGCGATAATGATGTCGTCCGAACCCGTGCCGATCTCCCACGCCTCGAGCGCGTCAATGTCGGCGTCGGCGGTACCGCCCGTCTGGCCGGTGTTGTGCAGACCCCACAGGTTTTCAAACAGCGGGTCCGAAGGCGGCGTCTCGTTGATCTGCAGCAGGTAGTTCGGCTCTGCCCAGGCTACTCGCTCGTCGCTCGCCAGCACTTCGATCAGGTTTTCGTCCACATCAACCGGCGCACCCGCCAGTCGCAGACCCTGGTCCGCGTCGGTCGGGTCGTTATCCAGATTGTCCTTTTCGGAAAGCCCGTACTCTGCGTAGAAGTCGGAGATCTGATCGCGGGTTACCGTCTTCTTGAAGCGAATGAGCACCTGCCCCGGCACATACTCCGCGACTTCCTCTTCCTGCAGAAACGCCCTCTCGATCCGCTCCGCCCCTATGCTGGAATAATCCGCTTCTCCCGGGCGAAGACTCGTGTCGAGAATGGTCCCAAGCCGGTCGCCGGAAAGAAGGAGGCCGGCAGCCAGGCAAAGGACAATGAACAGGGCAATGAGCGAAAACCTTTTCATGTCTGGTCTATCTCCATAATCTCACCGATCCTGAGCGGTCGTAAGAGGATCGTCGCTGAATCGTATCAATTTCGGTTACGACAGGTCCGTTCATGGTTACACATTTGAAGGGATTGATCAAATGTCAGGCGCGTTGCCCCCAGGGCAATCGCATCTAAATCTGTAGGCCGATTCAGTTGAAATTGTGGCCAGAAGAAAGCGAGAATAAGTGGAAATCACCCTGCGCTTACTGAATATCGACGGGAAGACGCCGCGGATCAGGCCCTCAGTCGGCGA